>NZ_JBEPBA010000007.1:0-399141 GCF_040298885.1 Streptomyces sp. NPDC001137 | reverse complement strand
ACGACCGCCCCGCCCCACCTCTGCTGCGACCCCCGGCTTAAGACCAGTCCGACACCGTGGTGGCGTCCTGTTCCGTTTTTTGGGGGGTGGGGGGGGGGGGGGGCGCCGGGGGGGGGGGGGGGCCCCCCCCACTTCCAGTCTGCTGGGGGCTGCCGCCCCCAGACCCCCGCTTCGGCCCTGAAGGGGCCTTGTCCTCAAACGCCGGACGGGCCGGAATCGCTGGCCGGCGGCGAGAACGCGCCGCCCCAGCGGGGGGTGGGGGATCGGGACGGCAGTCCCTCGTCCTCAAACGCCGGATGGCCCTGGGGGTGCCGCCAACTCCTTCTCCAGCGGCGTCCGGAACCGGGGTGTCACCTTTGTGGCCCCCACCCACCCCTGCAACCGCTCCGCCTCGGCCGCGATCGCCGCCTCGGCCTCGTGTCCCACCCCGTCCGTGTCGAGCAGCCGCCAGACGATCTCACCGTCGGGACGCTGAGCCCATCCGCCCACCACCCGGCCGTTCCACCACACCGTCGGCCCCACGTTGCCGCTGTAGTCGAACAGCGACGGCCGCAGCTCAGGCGCCAGGTACCAGTCCCGCTCCCGCCACCCCATCGCCGTGGGATCCAGCGCGGGCAGCAGCGCCGCCCACGGCTGGTCCGGGCCGACGACAGGCTCGACGTCGCCGTCGACGACGTACCCCGTGCCCTCGTCCAGTGACACCTCCTGCGCGCCGATCGCCGCCAGCGCCCGCCGGACGTCCGTGACCTTCCAGCCCGTCCACCACTTCAGATCGGCCTCCGTGGCGGGGCCGCACGCCGTCAGCCAGCGGCCGAGCAGCACCGACTGCGCCTCGGCCACGTCGAGTTCGGGGTGCGGCGGGGCCACGGCCCAGCGGAACTGGCTGGACGTCCACGAGCCGAGCGGCCGCCCCCGTACCACCTTGCCCTCCACGCCCAGCACCCTCAGCAGCCGGGTCGAAACGGTGTGCACGCCCTCGTAGCTCTTGCCGGCCGCATACACGAACTGCTCTCTCAACCGCGGCTCGTCCTCGGCGAGTTCGGCCGCGGTCGCCTGCCCGCGCCGCGCCAGGGCCGCCAACGCCGACTCCTCCACGTCCTTCAGCCAGGCCGCGTCCGGCGCCCCGGCCTTCGCCATGTCCTTGAGCAGCGAGGCCCGTTCGCGGCCCGCGACCGTGAGCCCGGTCGAGGCGTGCACGACGGCGGTGAGGTCCGTCGGGAACACGAACACCGTGTGCCGCATGCCGTGCATCCGCACGAGTGACCGGTCCGTGTACAGGGCCCGCTCGGTCTCCGCCACGGTCCGGGCCGCGTCCGCGAGCCGCGCGCCCACGGCCAGATGCACCGTCGCCGGGTCCGACCCGTGCAGCGCCACCAGCGTGCCGGCCACCTCCTCCGGGCTGTCGGCCCGCGCCGCCGGAGCCAGCCGCTGCCGCAACGCAAGCCGCGCCCGCCGCTCCGCCACCCCGATGTACCGCACCATCCCGGCCTCCCCGTCACACCATCCGTCCCCTCATCCTGCACGAGAGCACTGACAACGAGGGGTCCTCCCTCTCAGCCCGTCCGGCGTTTGAGGACGAGGCCGTTCAGGCCGAAAGCGGGGGTCTGGGGGCGCAGCCCCCAGGTACGGGACGGGTAGGGGCGGCGGGGGCGAGAAAACCGGGCGTCGGCGCAAGCGTCCTCACCCGATCGCCGCCCCCGGCATGCGCCCGCCCCCGCCCCCGCCTTCACTGCGATCAGGAGGCGATGGAAGGCGACCGCACCGGAGGCGTGATGGGCAGGGGCGGTGTACCGCGGTGGGTGTCGTGAGTACGCCCGCCGTTCGCGCCGAACGGGGGAAGGCCGCCCGTCGGCGGGTGGCGCGGTCCGCGCACGCCGGGTGGGTTCCGCCCGTCGACCGGGCCGACCCCGTTGCCGTACTGGAGCGGCAGGGGCGTGACCGGCTGCCGGAGCTGCTGCCCATCCGGTACGGGCGGATGGCCGCGTCGCCGTTCGCGTTTCTGCGCGGTTCGGCCGCCGTGATGGCCGCCGACCTCGCGTCCCGGCCGCACACCGGCCTGACCGTGCAGCTGTGCGGCGACGCCCACCTGCTGAACTTCGGTGTGTACGCCTCCCCGGAGCGGGCGCTGCTCTTCGATCTGAACGACTTCGACGAGACGTTTCCCGGACCCTTCGAGTGGGACGTCGAGCGGCTGGCCGCATCCGTCGCCGTGGCGGGGCGTGCGAACGGGCACCCCGAGGCCAAGGTGCGGCGCGCGACGCTGGAGGCGGTGGCCGCGTACCGGACCGCCATGCGGCGGCTGGCCGGTCAGGGCGAGCTCGCAGTCTGGTACGAGCGCATCGACGCCGACAGCCTGCTGCCCCTCGTCCGTTCCGCCGGCCGCCGCAGACAGGTCGCCTCCAGCCTCACCCGGGCCCGCCGCCGCACCAGCTTGCAGGCCCTCGGGAAGCTGACGGAGGTGGTCGACGGACGCCGCCGTATCATCCACGACCCGCCGCTCCTGGAACCCGCCGGCGCCTCCGACACGGCCTCCCTGCGCAAGATCTTCAGCGACTACCGCTCCACCCTCTCCGAGGAGCGCCGCCTGCTCCTGGACCGCTACCGCTTCGTGGACGCCGCCCGCAAGGTCGTCGGCGTCGGCAGCGTCGGCCTGCGCTGCTTCGTCGTCCTGCTGACGGGCCGCGATCAGAACGACCCCCTGTTCCTGCAGATCAAGGAGGCCCGTAAGTCCGTATGGGAGGAACATCTGCCACATGGGCCCTACGTCCATCCCGGGCATCGCGTCGTCGCAGGTCAGCGGCTGCTCCAGGCGGCCAGTGACATCTTCCTGGGGTGGATGAGCGGGCCGCAGGGGCGCGCGTACTACTGGCGGCAGCTGCGCGACATGAAGGGCTCAGCGGACGTGGCCGGCATGAGCCCGGCCGATCTGCTCGGATACGCCCGCCTGTGCGGCACCGCCCTGGCCCGCGCCCACGCCCGCTCCGGCGACCGCATCGCCATCGCCGCCTATCTCGGCGGCGCCGACACCTTCGAGCAGGCCGTCGCCGACTTCGCCCTCGCCTACGCCGACCAGACCGCCGCGGACCATGCGGCGCTGGGCGCGGCGGTCGCCGCAGGCGTGGTCGCGGCGGCACCCGACGTGTGACGTCCGGGCCTACGCTGGCCAGGTGCAGACCTCAGCACCTCAGTCCGACGGCTTCGAAGTGGTCGTCGTCGCCTCCTCGGCCGGTGGCATCAACGCCCTGTTCGGCCTGCTCGGCGGCCTCTCCGCCGACCTGCCGGTTCCGGTGCTGGTCGTGCAGCACCTGGACCCCCGTCACCGCACCGTCATCGCGGACGTCCTGGGCCGCCGTACACGGCTGGCCGTGAGGCTTGCCGAGGACCACGAGCAGGCCCGCCCGGGCACGGTGTACATCGCGCCCCCCGACCGGCACCTGCTGGTGCGGCCCGGCGGCAGGCTGGCCCTCACCGACAGCGAGCTGGTGCACTTCGTGAGGCCCTCCGCCGACCTGCTGTTCGAGTCCGTCGCGGGGGCCTACGGGCCGAAGGCCATCGCCTGTGTGCTCAGCGGCACCGGGCGGGACGGCGCGATGGGTGTGGACGCGGTCAAGTCGCGCGGCGGCACCGTGATCGTGCAGGATCCCTCCACCGCGGAGTTCAGCGGCATGCCCGAGGCAGCCGTGGGTACGGGGACAGTGGACTTCGTGCTACCTCTGGAGGAGATCGCCGCGGTGATCCGCGGTTTGGTCGGGACCGAGAAGCAGTAGCAGAGAAGTGGCGGCAGCAATGGGCGAGCGACAGCCGGACCTGGAGACCGACGAGGAACTGGAGCAACTCCTCGGTTTCCTCCGCGACGCCCGTGGATTCGACTTCACCGGTTACAAGCGCTCGTCCCTGGGCCGCCGCATCCGCAAGCGGATGGCGGACGTCGACGTCGAGACGTACAGCGACTACCGCGACCGGCTGGAGACGAATGCGGATGAATTCAACGCCCTGTTCAACACCATCCTGATCAACGTCACGTCCTTCTTCCGCGACCCCGACGCCTGGACCTTCCTGCAGCGCGAGGTACTGCCCGAACTGCTCGCCCGGACCAGCGCCGACGACGAGATCCGGGTCTGGAGCGCCGGCTGCTCCAGCGGCGAGGAGGCCTACTCCCTGGCGATCATGTTCGCCGAGGCGCTGGGGCTGGACGAGACCCTGGACCGGGTCAAGATCTACGGCACGGACGTCGACGACGAGGCGCTGCGCGACGCCCGCTCCGGTCTGTACTCGGCCAAGTCGCTCGCACCGCTCGAGCCCGAGCTGCGTGACAAGTACTTCGAGCAGAGCGGCGCCCGCTTCGCATTCCGCCCCGATCTGCGCCGCAGAGTCATCTTCGGCCGCCACGACATCACCCGCGACGCCCCGATCTCCCGCCTCGACCTGCTCGTGTGCCGCAACACGCTGATGTACTTCAACGTCGAGGCGCAGACACAGATCGTCGACCGCTTCCACTTCGCGCTCGGCGAGGGCGGCTTCCTCTTCCTCGGCAAGGCCGAGATGCTGCTCAACGCCGCCGAGCGGTTCTCGGTCATGAGCATGCGGCAGCGGGTGTTCCGGCGCCGCCCCGGCGAGGCCACGGCGCCGTACCAGCCCGCTCCGGTGAAGATCAGGAGTGGCCTGGGCGGCGAACTGCACTCGGTCGCCCGCCACCGGCAGCTGCGCGACCTCATCCTCGACTCGACGCCGAGCGCGGCCGTGGCCGTCGACTCCGACGGCAGCGTCCTGCTGATCAACAGCCACGCGCGCGTGCAGTTCGGCCTCACCGCGAACGACATCGGGCGCCCCTTCCAGGACCTGGAGATCTCCTACCGCCCCGTGGAACTCCGCTCCCTGATCGAACAGGCCACGCACGAACGCCGCACCCTTCGGGTCAACGGCGCCGAGCGGCGCACGGGCGAGGAGATCCAGTACTACGACATCCTTGTCCAGCCCCTGAACGGGGTCGACGGAATGACCGCCGCCACCCACATCACCTTCACCGACGTCACCGTCACCACCCAGCTCAAGGCCGAGATCAAGCGCGTACGCGAGGACCTGGAGACGGCGTACGAGGAACTCCAGTCCACCAATGAGGAGTTGGAGACCACCAACGAGGAACTCCAGTCGAGCATCGAGGAGCTGGAGACGACCAACGAGGAACTCCAGTCCACGAACGAGGAGTTGGAGACCACCAACGAGGAACTGGAGACCGTGAACGAGGAGATGCGGGTCCGCACCGAGGAGCTGGACGAGGCCCGCACCTTCCTGGAGGCCGTGCTGACCTCCATCACCGCCGGAGTCGTCGTCCTGGACCAGGGCCTGAAGGTCAAGAGCTGGAACCGCGGCGCAGTCGACCTGTGGGGCCTGCGCCCCGACGAGGTCATCGACCAGCCCTTCTTCGGCCTCGACTTCGGTCTGCCCACCGAGAAACTGCGCGAGACCATCCAGCACTGCATCGACACCGGACGGCGCGGACACCCGCTGCCCGTGCCGTCCGTCGACCGGCTGGGCCGGGCCATCACCTGCATGGTGCAGTGCAGCCCCTTCGACGCCCACAACGGCGGGGTCGTTCTGCTGATGGAAGAAGAAAGGGCGAACGGCCCCGACTGAGCCGGCGGGGCGTAGGCTTCCGGTATGGCCACTGTCGGCGGGTCCCAGGACCCCATGGCTTCCGCGGAGCGGAAAGCCGTTGCGGCGCGTGCACGTTCCGCGCAGGAGACCAGGAGCGCCGAACGGCATGAGGCCCTCGCCGACCGGGCGCTCACCGAAGTCCGCAGGGACACACATCTGCGGATGGCCGCCGTCCACCGCTCGACCGCGTCCCGCCATCGGTCCGCGGCCCGGCTCCACGAGAGCTACGCGGCCCGGCTCGCGGGCTGGGCGGGCGCCACGAGCACTCCACGGCCGCTGTTCATGACAGGCGTCGCGGCGGCCTGCGGCACGCGCAGCGCCGCCCTCACGCTGGTCGGAGCCACCTTCGACCAGCTCTCCCTGGCCGCCTCCGACGAACCCTCCCGTGCCGCCCAGGAACTGGAGTTCCTGCTCGGTGAGGGCCCGGCCCGGGACGCGACCCGGCAGGTCCGGGCGGTGACGGCGACCGGCTCGGGCATCACCGACCGCTGGCCCGGCTACGGGCCGGCAGTCAGCGAACTCGGCATCGAGGAGGTGACGGCCGTACCGCTCAGCATGGAGGGCACCTGTGTCGGCGCCCTCACCGTTTCGACGCCGCCTCCCGCATGACCGGCTCGGACACCTTCGCGGAGGTCGCCGACGTCCTGACCCGCACCATGATCCTCAACCCGGCCGGCGACCCCGAACTGTACGGTGGCACGGACCTGCGCGCCCTGGTGCACCAGGCCGCCGGCATGGTCTCCGTCCAGCTCGACTGCTTGGTGAGTGACGCACTGGAACTGATCAAGGCGCGTGCCTTCACCGAGGGCGTCTCCGCGCACGTCGTCGCGGACCGCATCGTCCGGGGCGAGCTGCGACTTGCCTGAAACGGGTGGCCGCCGGGCGTGCACAAGGAAGACTGCGGACCCCGGGCCGCGACCGGTTCCGGGAGACGAAGGGAAGCTGATGAGCACGGTATCCCCGTCGCGGCAGCAGGTGGCACAGGCGTTCGTCGACCTGGCCGCCAGCCCGGTCACGGAGGCCTCCGATCCCACCGGGCTCCTCGCGGCCCTCGCCGCCCACGGAACCGAGCTGCTCGGCGACTGCGACGCGGTCGTGCTGTACGTCCCCGACGACTCCTGCGGTCCCGAGGTGGCCGGCACCGGCAAGGAACTGCTGCACCTGGCGCGCTCCGCCGCCACCTGGGGCGAGGGACCGGGGTCCGAAGCCCGCCGCACCGGCCTCCCGGTGCCGGACACCGCCCTCGACGGCGACCGGGCCCGCCGGGACTGGCCGCGCTACACGGCCCGGGCGGTGGAACTCGGCTACGGCCGGGCCGCCGCCCTGCCCCTCCAGGCCGGCGAGAACACCCTGGGCGCCCTGGTGCTGCTGGGCCCCGGCAGCACACCGCTGCCCCACGAACTCCTGGCGTTGGGGCAGTCCCTCGCCGACGCCGCCGGCTGGGCCCTGGAACGGGAGCGCCGGCTGCGCGAGTCGCGGGCCCTGGCCGACCAGCTGGGCCAGGCGCTGACCAGCCGTATCGTCATCGAACAGGCCAAGGGCACCCTCGCCGCCCGGCACTCCATCACGGTCGACGAGGCCTTCCGCGTCCTGCGCTCCCACGCCCGCTCCCACCGCCGCCGTCTGACGGAGGTGGCCCGCGAGGTGGTGGAACGGAAGCTGGACCTGCAAGCGGACTGAACGCGGGGGCAGCCGGAAAACGGGATGCACGCGCAGTGACCGCCTCCCTACGCTGGACATGCGTCGCGGAGCTGCCCACCACCGCTTGCCGCAGGACAGGCATCACCCTGCGGACTCGGGGCTACTCTCTACGCACCGACGGACGGGCGCCCATCCCCCAGCGCCCCGTCGGGACGGAAAAACCATCACCGCTCACTCATCCACGCCCACACGGAGGCCCGTCATGGGCACCATCGTCATAGCCGGGACCGCCGTCCTGGTGCTCTTAGGATTCGGAAACCACGTCTGGTGGCTGGCCGCGGTCGCCGTGCTCTTCCTGTACACGCAGTACGGGCGCGGCAACACCAAGGGCGGCTCCGCCTCGCAGTCCTCGCAGTCGTCGGGGGGATCCTCGTCGGGGTCGATGCCGGCCACGTACCAGGCCTACCGCAAGCGCCGTGACATGCAGGCCAAGTGGGAGCGCCGCTACCGTCGCGAGCGCCCCCTGGAGTCGCGCCGCCAGGAGCGCGAGAAGAGCAAGTGAGACGACGTGAACCGCTGGTAGGCACCAGTCACAGTCCCGGCGCGCCCCACAAGGGGAACCAGCGGCTCAGGTCCTGCTCCATCCGCAGGTCGTCGGCGAGCGCCGCCTTCACCTGCAGTTCCAGCGCGTTGTCGCGCCGCTGCCCATCGCCGGGCAGCGGCGCGAACGGGTAGAACGTGCCGCGCTTGTAGAGATAGACCAGCGCGAGCCGCCGGCCCCCCTCGCCCTGGAAACCGGCCAGGGAGCACAGCAGTTGCGGCCCGAAGCCGTTGACCTCCATCGAGCTGTTCACCGCGTGCAGATCGTTGACCAGCTCGGACAGCTGGCCCGGGGAGCGTCGCGAGACCAGCCAGGAGTAGCCGTACTCGTCCTGGCTGAGCTCCACCGGGGGGCCTTCCCGGTCGGCGTCCGCGTCCAGCAGGGCCTGGACCTCCCGGTGGGTCTGCTCGAAGGCCCCGCCCTCGACCGTCGCGAAGCACACCGCACCCGTGCCGGTCGGCGTGAAACCGGCCGCGGCCTCCAGCGTCACGGCCGCCGACGGCAGCGCGAACAGCTGGTCGAGATCGGGCAGAACCGGTTTCGTACGGCCGAGCAGAATGTCCAGCAGCCCCATGTCACCCCTTTCCGGGTGTTGCCGCCTCACCCAACTCGGCGGAGATCCGCCCCAGTTGGTCGAGCCGCTGCTCCAGGCTGGGGTGCGTGGAGAAGAACCGCTCGATGCCGGGCTCCTTGCCGGTCGCCGGAGTGAAGTAGAAGGCGTTGAAGGCCTGCGCCGTCCGCAGGTCCTTGGTCGGGATCCGCGCGATCTCGCCGGAGACCTTGGTCAGCGCGGAGGCCAGCGCCGAGGGACGCCCGGTGAGCAGCGCCGCCGCCCGGTCCGCGGCCAGCTCCCGGTACCTCGACAGCGCCCTGATCAGCAGGAAGCTGATCGCGTACACGGCCGCCGAGACACCCATCACGGCGGCGAAGACGGCGGCGGTGTTCTGGTCCCGGCGCCCGCCGCCGAACAGCTGCGAGTAGAAGGCGAACCGCACGATCAGGCCCGCGATCACGCCGAGGAAGGACGCGATCGTGATCACGGCGACGTCCTTGTGCGCCACGTGCGACAGCTCGTGCGCGAGCACGCCCTCCAGCTCCGCGGGCTCCAGCCGCCGCAGCAGCCCGGTCGTCACACACACCACCGCATGGTCGGCATTGCGTCCGGTCGCGAACGCGTTCGGCATGTCCATCTCGGACACGGCCACCACCGGCTTGGGCATGTCGGCGATCGCGCACAGCCGGTCGACGACCGCGTGCAGTTCGGGATACTCCTCGCGCTCCACGACCCGCCCGCGCATGGCGAACATCGCGATCCGGTCGGAGAACCAGAACTGCGCGACGAACATCGCCGCCACCAGCACCACGACCAGCAGCCACGACTTCAGCAATACGATCAACGCGGCGACGAACGCCACGTACAGCAACCCGAGCAGGAACATCGTGACCGTCATCCGCACGGTCAACCGCCGGTCGCTCCGGAAGCGGCTCTGCATCTGCCATCACCCCGCAGTCAGGCACTCGTCCCACTGCCAGTGTGCACCCGGCGACTGCCATGAAGTGGTCCCGAACGGCTCTAGGAGCCGCAAAAGGTCCCTGTGAGAGGCCTCTAGTACGGGGCCCGGAACTGCGCCCACCCGAGCAGCACGATGATCGCCGCCACACTGCCCAGCACGATCGCCGTCGACACCCACGAGGACCGCCGCGGCGCCACCGGCTCGGGATCCGCACGAAAGGGCTGCGGCTCCGGCGGGTTCTCCTTCCACCGCGCGGCCAGCATCCGGGCGCGGGCGGAGGGCTCCTTGTGCTGCGCGTCGTCCGCCCACCTCAGGTCGAAATCGCGCTCCTGGTCGTCGTGTTCGTGCTCCGGCATCCCGTCCACCCCCGTGTCGTGTCATCGGCAGAGGAAGAATAGAACATACGCCCGCGCCCCCGCTGTCGTACGACAACGGGGGCGCGGGCGCTGTGCCTGGGTCAGGCGTCGATCACACGTCGAAGTAGAGCTCGAACTCGTGCGGGTGCGGACGCAGCTGCAGCGGGGCGATCTCGTTCGCGCGCTTGAAGTCGATCCAGGTCTCGATCAGGTCGGCGGTGAAGACGTCACCGGCGAGCAGGAACTCGTGGTCGGCCTCGAGGGAGTCGAGGACGGCCGGGAGCGAGGTCGGGACCTGCGGGACGCCCGCGTGCTCCTCGGGGGCCAGCTCGTAGAGGTCCTTGTCGATCGGCTCGGCCGGCTCGATCTTGTTCTTGATGCCGTCCAGACCCGCGAGCAGCAGGGCCGAGAAGGCCAGGTACGGGTTGCCGGAGGAGTCGGGCGCGCGGAACTCGACGCGCTTGGCCTTCGGGTTGGAGCCCGTGATCGGGATACGCATGGCCGCGGAACGGTTGCGCTGCGAGTAGACGAGGTTCACCGGCGCCTCGAAGCCCGGGACCAGACGGTGGTAGGAGTTCACCGTCGGGTTGGTGAAGGCCAGCAGCGACGGGGCGTGCTTGAGGATGCCGCCGATGTAGTAGCGGGCGGTGTCCGACAGGCCCGCGTAGCCGGCCTCGTCGTAGAACAGCGGGTCGCCGTTGCTCCACAGCGACTGGTGGACGTGCATGCCCGAGCCGTTGTCACCGAAGATCGGCTTCGGCATGAAGGTCGCGGTCTTGCCGTTGCGCCAGGCGACGTTCTTCACGATGTACTTGAAGAGCTGGAGGTCGTCGGCCGCGGCGAGCAGCGTGTTGAACTTGTAGTTGATCTCGGCCTGGCCGGCGGTGCCCACCTCGTGGTGCTGGCGCTCGACCTGAAGGCCGGCCTTGCCCAGCTCGAGGGAGATCTCGGCGCGCAGGTCGGCGAAGTGGTCGACCGGCGGGACCGGGAAGTAGCCGCCCTTGTAGCGGACCTTGTAACCACGGTTGTCCTCGAGGGCACCGGTGTTCCAGGCGCCGGCCTCGGAGTCGATGTGGTAGAAGCTCTCGTTCGCCGAGGTGGCGAAGCGAACGCTGTCGAAGACGTAGAACTCGGCCTCGGGACCGAAGTACGCGGTGTCCGCGATACCGGTCGACGCGAGGTAGGCCTCGGCCTTCTTGGCCACGTTGCGCGGGTCACGGGAGTACTGCTCGCCCGTGATCGGGTCGTGGATGAAGAAGTTGATGTTGAGGGTCTTGTCGCGGCGGAAGGGGTCGACACGGGCGGTCGACAGGTCCGCGCGCAGGGCCATGTCGGACTCGTGGATCGCCTGGAAACCACGGATCGAGGATCCGTCGAAGGCGAGCTCGTCGTCCGGGTCGAACGCCTCGACGGGCACCGTGAAGTGCTGCATGACGCCCGGCAGGTCGCAGAAGCGGACGTCGATGAACTTGACGTCCTCGTCCGCGATGAACTTCTTGGCCTCGTCGGCGTTCTGGAACATCCAGCTCCTCCTACTCCCGACCGCCTTGCCGGGGTGGTAGTTCGTTCGTGCGGCCAGTGCGGTGGCACACGCTGTCCCCGACACTAGGGACGGGTGATTTCTCGGGCGTGACCCATTTGTTTCGCACAAGTTAACCGGACCCAGTCCGGTGTACCCCACCTGTCCGTATCGCGAAACGGGCGCAGTACCGTGGACGCGTGGACAACAGGGATGCAATCGGCTCATGGCTCTCGGGCCCCCGCGCGGCCGCAGAGGAAGCCGGTGTCGACTTCGGATACCGCGGCGAGCAGCTCGGTCTGCCGCAGGAGGGGCCGGGCTCCGTCGCCCGCCCGGGCCGCCGGTTCGGCGCCCTCGTCGTCGACTGGGGCCTGTGCCTCTTGATCGCATACGGTCTTATTACTCACGGCTACAACCAGGCGACCGGCAACTGGGCCCTGCTCGTCTTCTTCCTGCTCGGCGTCCTGACCGTCGGCACGATCGGCTTCACCCCCGGTAAGCGCCTCTTCGGCCTCCGCGTGGTCGCCCTGGACACCGGCCGCCCCAGCCCCCTGCGCGCCACCCTCCGCACGGCCCTGCTGTGCCTCGCGATCCCGGCCCTGATCTGGGACCGCGACGGCAGGGGTCTGCACGACCGCCTGGCCCGCACGGTCGAAGTCCGCAGCTAGGGCCGCGCCCCTTAGGGGCGCGGGGAACTGCGCGATCAGCCCAGACGCTGCCGCAGACGAAAGACGTTTCCCTACGGCGAAGGGGGCGCCCGAAGCAATCGGGCGCCCCCTTCGTCGTAGGAGCGAATTCAGCGGGCCTTCGGCCCACCCTTCGGCAGCTTCATGCCCTTCGGCATCGGACCCTTCGGCAGCGGCATGTTGCTCATCAGGTCGCCCATGGCCCGCAGCCGGTCATTGGTGGCCGTCACCTGCGGCCCGGTAAGCACCCGCGGCAGCTTGAGCATCGTGGTCCGCAGCTTCTTCAGCGCGACCTGGCCCTCGCCCGTGCCGACGATGACGTCGTGCACCGGTACGTCCGCGACGATGCGGTTCATCTTCTTCTTCTCGGCGGCCAGCAGGCTCTTCACCCGGTTCGGGTTGCCCTCGGCGACCAGGACGATGCCGGCCTTGCCGACGGCCCGGTGCACCACGTCCTGGCTGCGGTTCATCGCCACCGCGGGCGTCGTCGTCCAGCCCCGGCCGATGTTGTCCAGGACCGCCGCGGCCGCGCCCGGCTGGCCCTCCATCTGCCCGAAGGCCGCCCGCTCGGCCCGGCGCCCGAACACGATCGCCGTTCCGAGGAAGGCGAGCAGCAGGCCCAGGATGCCGAGATAGATGGGGTGACCGATCAAGAAACCGATCGCGAGGAAAACACCGAAGATGCCGATGCCTACAGCCGCGAGTACAAGACCGATCTTCTTGTCGGCCTTGCGGGTCATCTTGTAGGTCAGAGCGATCTGCTTCAGTCGCCCGGGGTTCGCAGCGTCCGCTGCAGGTTCCTTCCTCGCCATGCCACGAAGTCTACGTGGCCCCGGGAGCGCCGTACGACGGCACTGTCCGGAGGGTGGGATTCAGGGGCGGACGACGAGCGTCTGCTCCATGACGCGCTGAGCCTCGACCCGGTCCTTGGCGCGGCGGCGGTCCTCCAGGACGGAGGTCCAGGCGTTGCGACGGGCGGTGCGCTGACCGCTGCTCATGAGCAGCGACTCGACGGCACGCAGTGCAGTGGTGAATGACGGGATGGCGTTGGCGCGAACCGGCGCGGCCTGCATAGTTGAGGTCCCCCCTCGGGATACGGGCACTGGGGCGGATGTACGTGGCGTGAGTCCAGCGTCACTGATTGGTGTTACCAGGGCGTGACCGACCGGTCAAACACCCATGAAGCCTTGATGCGACGAGCGCAAACACCGAAGCGGTCCTGACGTGTGCCCTCATCTGCGAGGACTGTCAGGACCGCGTCGAATCAGCCATTACCGGCGGGTAGTTTCTTGTGCGCAGATTCACACGGAGTAGTGGCACTCCGTGCCATCCTGCGATGGGGCGTGCGACCGTCAGACGGCCTGCGAAGCCACGTAGGCACCACGCTTCTCGACGGCCATCTGGTACAGCCGGCCGGCCCGGTAGGAGGACCGGACCAGCGGGCCGGACATCACGCCGGAGAAGCCGATCTGCTCGGCCTCCTCCTTCAGCTCCACGAACTCGTGCGGCTTGACCCAGCGCTCGACGGGGTGGTGGCGCACGGACGGGCGCAGGTACTGCGTGATGGTGACCAGCTCGCAGCCGGCCTCGTGCAGTTGCCGCAGCGCGTCGCTGACCTCCTCACGGGTCTCGCCCATGCCGAGGATCAGGTTCGACTTGGTGACGAGCCCGTAGTCGCGGGCGGCTGTGATGACCTTCAGCGAGCGCTCGTAGCGGAAACCGGGGCGGATGCGCTTGAAGATCCGGGGCACCGTCTCGACGTTGTGCGCGAAGACCTCGGGGCGGGAGGAGAAGACCTCTTCCAGCTGCTCGGGCACGGCGTTGAAGTCCGGGGCGAGAAGCTCCACCTTCGTCCGCCCGGCCTCGCGGCCGGCGGTCTGCGCGTGGATCTGGCGGACCGTCTCCGCGTACAGCCAGGCGCCGCCGTCCTCCAGGTCGTCGCGGGCGACGCCGGTGATGGTGGCGTAGTTCAGGTCCATGGTGACCACGGACTCGCCGACGCGGCGCGGCTCGTCACGGTCGAGCGCCTCGGGCTTGCCGGTGTCGATCTGGCAGAAGTCGCAGCGCCGGGTGCACTGGTCGCCGCCGATGAGGAAGGTCGCCTCGCGGTCCTCCCAGCACTCGTAGATGTTCGGGCAGCCGGCTTCCTGGCAGACCGTGTGCAGGCCCTCGCTCTTCACGAGGTTCTGCATCTTCGTGTACTCGGGACCCATTTTCGCCCGGGTCTTGATCCACTCGGGCTTGCGCTCGATGGGGGTCTGGCTGTTGCGGACCTCCAGGCGCAGCATCTTGCGTCCGTCGGGTGCGACTGCGGACACGACCGGCTCCCTAGCGATTGATTCTTCGGCGTGCTCAAGGGTACGCCCGTTGATTTGAAAGCCTTCGGCGGTGTTCAGGCTGCCGGTGTCTTCTCGATCACCCTGGGCTTGAGGTCCGCGTTCTCCAGTACGTCGGTCAGGTGCCGCTCCACGACCGGCAGCACCTCGGCGATCGTCACGTCCCGGCCGAGTTCGCCGGCCAGCGAGGCCACGCCCGCGTCGCGGATGCCGCACGGGATGATGCGGTCGAACCACCGGTTGTCCGGGTTCACGTTCAGCGCGAAGCCGTGCATCGTGACGCCCTTGGCCACACGGATGCCGATCGCCGCGATCTTGCGGTCCTCGCGGCGCTGGCCCGCGTTGGACGGGGCGTACTCCGGGCCGTTCATCCGCGGGTCGAACTCCTCGTCGTGCAGACGGGGGTCGAAGTCCAGGGACAGCCCGCCGAGCGACGGACGCTGCTCCACCGGGTCGCCGAGCACCCACACGCCGCTGCGGCCCTCGACGCGCGTGGTCTTGACCCCGAACTCCGCGCAGGTGCGGATCAGGGCCTCCTCCAGGCGTCGTACGTGCGCGACCACGTCCACCGGGCGCGGGAGCTTCTGGATGGGGTAGCCGACCAGCTGTCCGGGGCCGTGCCAGGTGATCTTGCCGCCGCGGTCCACGTCGATCACGGGAGTGCCGTCCAGGGGCCGCTCGTTGTCCGCCGTGCGCCGCCCGGCCGTATAGACCGGAGGGTGTTCGAGCAGCAGGACGGTGTCGGGGATCTCGTCGGCGAACCGCGCCGCGTGCACCCGGCGTTGCTCGTCCCACGCCACCTGGTACTCGACGGCCTCGGCACCGAATCCCATGCGGACGAACCGCAGCTCACTCACGGCAAGCGCCTCCCTAGAAGGTCGTAAGGCACGAAACGCGCCTACGCCACTGTACGACCGACCGTCCCGCGTCAGCCGCGCGGCCAATCCTCACACGATCGGATGAACGAGGGTCGAAGTGTGCTACCACCTGCTCACTCTCCGCTACATTCGCGCCGTTCACAGAGGCCATAAGGGCTGCTCACAGGCAATCCGGGCACACAGGGCCGGCAGTGGTCCCTGGAGGCCCGAAAGGCAGGAGACCGCACCGCAGATGACGGAACGACCCGCGCAGCGCACTCCCAACCGCCAGCTCGCCGCGCTCATCGCAGAAGCCGGGTTCTCCAACGCGGGTCTCGCCCGCCGAGTCGACCAGCTCGGCCTCGAACACGGGCTTGATCTCAGATACGACAAGACGTCGGTCACCCGCTGGCTGCGCGGGCAGCAGCCCCGCGGCACCACCCCCGCCCTGATCGCCGAGGTCTTCACCCGCCGTCTCGGCCGCCGTCTCACCGCCCAGGACCTCGGCCTCGACGCCTGCGCGCCGGTGTACGCCGGGCTCGAGTTCGCCGCTGCCCCCGAGGAGGCCGTCGACATCGTCGGAGGGCTGTGGCGCAAGGACTCCGGTTCGCACGCCGAGCTCCGCAAGATCGCGTTCACGCCCGCCGGTCTGGTCGTGCCCAGCCGCGACTGGCTGATCGGCCGCGCCGACGACAAGGTCGCCCGCGGCGAACAGCCGGGCCGGGTCCCCGCCCAGGGGCGCCCGACGGTGCCCCGCCAGCGCGGCCAGGCCGAGCGCGGCCCCGGTCAGAAGGTCACCGCCGGCGACATCGCCGCACTCCGCTCGGTCGGCGAACTGTTCCGCACCCTCGACGACAAGTACGGCGGCGGCCACGCCCGCCAGGCCCTCGTGCGCTATCTGGAGCACGAGTGCGAGCCGATGCTGCGCGGCACCTACGGTGAGCAGACGGGACGGCGGCTGTTCGGCGCGGCCGCCGATCTGACCCGGCTCGCCGGCTGGACGTCGTACGACATCGCCGCGCACGGGCTCGCGCAGCGGTACTTCGTGCAGGCGCTGCGGCTCTCCCAGGCGGCCGGGGACCGGGCGTACGGCTCGTACGTGCTCGTCACCATGAGCCGCCAGGCCGTCTATCTCGGCCACGGGCGGGAGGCCGTGCAGTTGGCGCGGGTCGCCCAGCAGGGCGTCGGGACCAGTGCCCCGCCGGTGGTGCAGGCGCTGCTGCACGCGGCCGAGGCGCGCGGGCACGGGGTGCTCGGCGAGGTGCGCAACTGCACCGCCTCGCTGGTGCGGGCGGAGCGGGCCCTGGAGGCCGCGCGATCCGGTGACGAAGTGCCCTACTGGGCGCGGTTCTTCGACGAGGCGCAGCTTGCGGACGAGTTCGGGCACGCGCACCGGGATCTGCAGCAGTTCCGGGCGGCGGCGCAGCATGCCGAGCGGTCGCTGCAGTTGCGTGCGCCCGCGTATGCGCGGAGTCGGCTGTTCTGCCGGGTGGTGCTGGCCTCCGCCCGCCTGGGCCTGGGGGAGCTTGATCAGGCCTGTGCGCTGGGGGCGGAGGCGGCGAGTGCCGCGGCGGAGATGCGGTCGGTGCGGGCGGTGGAGTATGTGCGGGAGTTCGAGCGGCGGTTGGAGCCGTACAAGGATGCTGCGCCGGTGCGGGGGTATCGCGACAAGGTCGCTGCGCTGGGCTAGGCGGGGTATCGCCGTAACTTCGACTGCTGCATGCCGTGCGTGCGTTCGTTGTGGTTACTCGCGCAGTTCCCCGCGCCCCTGAAGGGGCGCTTGCTCACGCCGCTTGCTCCACTGTGCTGCTGGGTGGGTCCGCCCTGTGCATCGAGCCTGCTGCTCCCAGGTCCGTGAGGATGGCTGTGGAGGCCCTGTGGGCCGAGTGCAGGGCGCCCTGGACCGTGCTGGTGTCCCGGTGGTCTCCGCAGACGTACAGGCCTGCCAGCAGCCTTACGGGGCGCCGGAGATCGTGCGGTGGGCGCATGGCGGGGACCGCCTCCGGGGTGTGGTGGACAGCCAGCGTCTCCCAGCGTGCGGTCGAGGTGCCGTAGAGGCGGGAGAGGTGCATGCGTACCGCGGTGTCCAGTTCCGATGGGGGTGGCCCGAGGACCGTCGAGGAGATGAGGGCGCGGCCCGCGGGGGCGCGGCCGGGGTCCACCGCGCTGACGACCGCCGTGTGGGCGACGGGGCCGCTGCGGTCGGCGTCCAGGAGGAGGGAGGCGCCGGTGGCCGGGGGCTCGTCCGTGGTGTGGTGAAGGACCGTCAGGGGGTGGAAGTCCGGTACGCGCAGGCCGGGGAGCAGGTCGGCGGCGGCGCGGGCGTCCGTCGCCAGGAGGACCGCCCGGCAGCGGATCTCGCCGTGTTCGGCGGTCGTGACCGCGCTGGTCGAGACCGAGGTGACGCGGACTCCCGTGTGGACCGTGCCCGGTGGCAGCGCTCGGGCGAGCAGTTCCGGGAGCATCTCGGCGCCCCCCTCCGGCAGACACAGGCGCCCGCAGGCGAAGGCGCGCAGTGCCAGGTCGGCGCAGCGGCTGGAGGTGGTCAGTTCCGGGTCGCAGAGCAGGGCGGCCAGCAGCGGGCGCAGGAAGCTGTCGATCGTGCGGGCGGGCACGCCGCGGGCCGTGAGGGCCTGGGCGGCGGGCAACTCCGGGCGCGACAGCAGACGTTCGACGGGGATCGTGGCGAGCCGGGACAGGGCGTTGCCGAGGCGGGCCTGGTCCACGGCGGTGCCGAGCGGGGCGGTGGTCCGTGGGGCGCCCCTGGTGGGGGCGCTCGCCAGGGCGCGTACCGCATGGAGTGCGCCCCTTGCGCCCCCCGCGGCCGCCGGGGCGCCCGCGCGGTGGTGGCGTCCGTCGCTGTGCAGCAGGACGCCGGGCGCGAACGGGCGCAGCACGAGTGCGTCCAGGCCGGGGGTCGGCCGTAGCTCGGGATACGCCGTGGACAGCAGCTGGCCGATCCGGTCGAGCCGGAATCCGTCGACCTTCTCCGTCGACATGCGGCCGCCCACGCAAGGGGCGGCCTCCAGGACCGCGGTCGTCACTCCAGCGCTGGTCAGCCGATGCGCCGCGGAGAGTCCGGCAACCCCGGCTCCCACGATCACGACGTCCGCCTGGTACGCGGGCTCAAGCACGTGCCCCTCCTCGAGGTTGCGCGGCCGGTGGAGACGTCATGCCCCCAACTGGCTCCAGGAATGCCCGAGTTCGGGTCGAGGGTAGGGCTGCGACCGGTCAAGGACAGTCGCGCATGAACAGGGCACGGTCGCACAGCGGTCGCATACGGTCACGCCTTCGTTATCGCGCCTCCGGACCGCCCGAGCCCTACGGCTCCGCGAGCGCGACCTCGAGCGCCCCTTCGATGTCCGGGAACGCGAACACGAAGCCGAACCCGAGCAGCCGCTTCGGCGGTACCCGTGCCGCCCAGGACGTCCCCGGCCATTTCGCCGAGCGGGCGCGGGCGCGGGGAACGGTGCTGTGTGCGCCCTACGCCTTCGCGAGCGCCGCTTTGAGGGCTCCTTCGATGTCGGGGAAGGTGAAGGTGAAGCCGGACTCCAGCAGGCGCTTGGGCAGTACCCGGGCCGCCCAGGACGTCCCCGGCCATTTCGCCGAGCGGGCGCGGGCGCGGGGAACGGTGCTGTGTGCGCCCTACGGCTTCGCGAGCGCCGCTTTGAGGGCTCCTTCGATGTCGGGGAAGGTGAAGGTGAAGCCGGACTCCAGCAGGCGCTTGGGCAGTACCCGTGCGCTGCCGAGCACGTCTCCGGCCATTTCGCCGAGTACGGCCCGCAGTGCGGGTGCGGGGACGGCGAACAGTGTCGGACGGTGCAGGACGCGGCCCATGGCCGCGGTGATCTCACGGTTCGTCAGCGGGGTGGGGGCGGTGAGGTTGAACGGCCCGGAGAGGCCGTCGGTGTCGATGAGATGGCGGATCGCGGCCACCTCGTCGTGCAGCGCGATGTACGACCAGTACTGGCCGCCGTCGCCCATACGACCGCCGAGGCCCGCCTTGAACAGGGGGAACAGCCGGCCCCAGGCGCCGCCGCCGGTGGCCACCACGAGGCCCGTCCGGGTGAACACGGTCCGTACGCCCGCCTCCTGCGCGGGGGCCGCGGCGCCCTCCCACTCCACGCACAGCTCCGGCAGGAACCCCGTCCCGGGCGGCGCGCTCTCGTCGACCGCCCGGTCGCCGGTCTCGCCGTAGTAGCCCATCGCGCTGCCGTTCACGAACACCCGCGGCTTCTTCTCCAGCGCGGCGATCGCCTCGGCCAGCGCGGCGGTGCCGAACACCCGGCTGCTCCGGATCCGCGTCTTGTACGCGTCCGTCCACCGGTGGTCGCCCACACCGGCGCCCGCGAGGTTCACCACGACGTCGCACCCGGCGAACGCGGCCGGATCCACGCGCCCGCCCTCCGGGTCCCAGCGGACCTCGTCCTTCGCCCGGGGCGCCCGGCGCACCAGCCGCACCACCTCGTGCCCGTCCGCGGTCAGGGACCGCACCAGGGCGCCACCGATGAGCCCGGACGCACCGGCCACCGCGATTCGGGAACGTTCCATGGGCCCATTCTGCTCGTGGGACTCATAAGGTTGCCGTCATGCCGGTTCCGTTCATACGCCACGCAACGCTCGGCGACGAGGAGACGCTGGGGCGCCTCGACCGTGTCACCTGGTCCCCGCTGCACTCCGTGCAACCGCGCCCCCAACCGCCCTACGAGCCCTTCTACAACGAGCGGTTCGGGCCCCGGGACCATCTGGTCGCGGAGTTCGACGGGGAGGTCGTCGGCTACATCCGGCTGGCCCGTCCGACCCCGCTCGTCTGCAACGCCCACGTCCGGCAGATCCAGGGCCTCGTCGTCGCCGAGCGGGCGCGGGGCGCCGGTGTCGGGCGGGCGCTGCTGCGGGCGGTGCGGGAGGAGGCCCGCAATCAGGGCGCGCGCCGGCTCACGCTGCGCGTCCTCGGCCACAACACCCCGGCCCGCAAGCTGTACGAGGCCGAGGGGTTCGTCGTCGAGGGGATCCTGCCCGGAGAGTTCCTGCTGGAGGGCGAGTACGTCGACGACGTCCTCATGGGGTGCAGTCTCGCTCCGCCGGCAGGGCAGTGATCAAACCCGCGGGCCGGTGGGGGCTTGTCGCGCCCACGCGGCGGAGCCGCATATCGATACCGCCCCGCGCCCCTTGTGGGGCGCGGTACCGCACCTGACCTCGCCACGGCCGCTCAGGACGTGACCAGGTCGCCCGTGTCCACCGACGCCGTCGCGTTCGCCGCGCGCCGGGCGTCGGAGGCGACCTCCGCCGCCGTCAGGACGTAACCCGTCTCGTTGTCGGACGTCGAGCGGGCGAAGACCACGCCGTAGACGCGGCCGTCGGTCGTCAGCAGCGGGCCGCCGGAGTTGCCGGGGCGGACGGTCGAGCGGATCGAGTAGATCTCGCGGGTCACCATGGCGTCGCTGTAGATGTTCTGGCCCGTCGCCCGCACCCGGTTCGCGACCGTCGCCGCCTGGAGGTCGAGGTCGCCGTCCTGCGGATAGCCGGCCACGACCGCCGAGTCGCCGCGCGCGGCGCCGTCGTCGAACCTCAGGACCGGCGCGCCTAGCCCGGGCACGTACAGAACGGCCACGTCCCTGTCGGGGTCGAAGAGCACCACCCTGGCCTCGTACGACCGCCCGACCCCGCCGATCCGCACGCTCGGGTCGTCGATTCCGGCCACCACGTGCGCGTTGGTCATCACATGGTCGCGGGAGTACACGAACCCGCTGCCCTCGCGCCCCTGGGTGCCGGAGACGCCCTCGATCTTGACCGTGCTGCGCTTGGCCGCGTTGGTGGCGCTCGCCGTGACGCTGTCGCCGGTGGGCTTGGCGACCTCGGCCGTCGACTCGTTCTCGAACGGGTTGAACACCTGCGGGAAGCCCGCCTGGGTGAGCGCCGAGGTGGCCCGGGAGAACCAGGTGGGGGTGGTGTCCGGCATGGCGTCCTGCACGGCACCGAGCAGCGCCGAGTCCCGGATCGCGGTGGTGAGCAGCGGTGACGAGGAGGCGCCCAGGACGCTCGCGGCGACCCAGGCCACGATCAGTACGGCGACCGAGTTGGCCGCGGCCCCGCCGACCCCGTCGGCCACCCGGAGCGGCCCCCGGTCCAGCTCCCGGCGCAGCCTGAGCGCGAGACGCCCCGCCAGCTCGTGCCCCACGACGGCCGGGACCAGCACGGTCAGCACCGCGGTCACCGTCGCCTGGGCCGTGCCCGCCGTCACCAGGTCCATCATCCACGGCAGGATCCACACGCCCAGCACGGCGCCGCCGACGAACCCGGCGAGCGAGACACAGCCGGCGACCAGTCCGCGCCGGTAGCCCGATGCCGCGTAGGCCACGACCACCAGCGACAGCAGGATGTCGAGCAGGTCCACAGAGCCGCCTTTCTCTCAGACCCCTTAGTACGCGCGGGACGGGCCCAGTGATCAGCCACGCGCGCGTGCATGAGGAGAAACGCCCCGGACCAGGACGATGGTTCCACCGGGTGGCACAGCACACATCGCGGACGGAGCGGATGCGGCCGAGAGTGGGGACATGCGCGTCCGAAGATCGCGAGCGCCCCGGGACGCTCGCGCCGCGGCGGGGCCCGGTGTCCCGCGCGTGCTGCTCGCCTGCCTGCCCGGACTGGCCGCGGCCCTCGGGCTGATCCTGTGCGCGGACGGCATCGGACACCCGGCCGCGAAGCCCCGTCCGCCCGTCGCGGCCCCGCGCCCCGCCGCGCCGCACACCGCGCCCATGCCGCACATCGTGCCCCGGTCCGCCTGGCTCGACTCCCTCGCCCGGCACGCCCAGCCGCCCCCGCGCTACGACGACAAGGTGGTCGCGGTCTTCGTCCACCACACCGACTCGCCGAACGGCTACGACTGCGCCGAGGCGCCCCGCATCATCCGCTACCTCTACGCGGGCCAGACCGGCGCCCGCCAGTGGGACGACATCGGCTACAACTTCCTCGTCGACCGCTGCGGCACCATCTACGAGGGCCGCGCCGGCGGCGTCGACCGCCCCGTCACCGGCGCCCACACCCAGGGCTTCAACCACCGAACGGCAGGCATCGCGGCCCTCGGCACCTTCACCGCGGGCACCCCCGTCCCGCAGGCCATGACCGACGCGATAGCCGCCCTGGCCGCCTGGAAACTGGGCCTCGCGGACATCGACCCGCGTGCCGAGGCGCGCCTGGTCTCCAGCAACAGCCTCAGCCGCTACCGCTCCGGCACCACCGCAACCCTCCCCGCCCTCGCCGCTCACAAGGACGCCTACATGACGAGCTGTCCCGGCCTGGCCCTCATCGCCCGCCTCCCCGGGATCCGGCAACTGGCGGCACGCTTGCAGGGCCGCACGCCGTAGCGGCACCCACGCGGCGCAGCCGCACATCGACACAGCCTCACCTGCGCCCGAGATACGCCCCCAGCGCCCGTTGCAGCACCTTGCCCTGGCTGCCCACCGGCAACTCCCACTCCCCGAGGTACTCCACCGCCCGGCCGCCCGCGCCCGTCTTGAAACGGAGCCGGTTCAGCAGCCGGTTCTCGGTCAGGACGGGGGTGACGGAACGCAGGTCGTACGTGGCCGCCCCCGCCGCCCGCGCGTCGCACAGCATCCGCCAGACCAGCGCGCTGCTGGGCCGCAGTTCACGCCCCCGGCGGCCGGACGCGGCGTACGAGTGCCAGACCCGCGAGCCGACGTTGATCATGAGCGCGGCGGAGAGCACCTCGCCGTCGTACTCGGCGAGATACAGCCGCAGCCGGTCGTCGTCCTCCGCGTTCAGCGCCTTCCACATCCGCCGGAAGTAGTCCAGCGGACGGGACTTGAAGCCGTCGCGGGCGGCGGTCGCGGTGTACAGCCGGTGGAACTCGGGCAGGTCGGCGGCCGCACCCCAGCCGACGCGCACGCCCCCCAGCTCGGACGTCCGCAGGGACTGCTCCCAGTGCGGTGCCAGCGCCCCGCGCAGCTCGTCCACCGAGCGCCCCGCGAGCGGTATGTGACAGCCGTAGCGCGGCTGGCCCAAGCCGAAGCCGCTGCCCTCGTCCTCCTCGCACCGCCGCCACCCGAGCCGGCCCAGCCGCTCCGCCACATCCAGCGCGTACCCGTCGAGGCCGTCCGCCGGCAGATCGTGCAGATGACGTACGTCGGGGTCGGCGATGCCCGCCGCGACACCGGCCGCCTCCCAGTGGCGTACGACAAGGGGCGGTCCGATCCGGAGCGAGAAGGCCCCGCGCTCCTCGACATGGGCGACGAGCGGGTCCAGCAGGCGTTCCAGGCGGGGGTTGTGCCAGTCGATCGCGGGCCCGTCGGGGAGATAGGCGAGGCAGCGCCGGGTGCCGGGCAGCGGCCGGTACAGCACGAGAGCCGCCGCGGCCATCGTCCTGCCCTCGAACCAACCGACGCTCTCCGCCTGCCAGTCGGGCTTCACATCGCCCCACTCGGGGATCTGGAGGTGGCTCGCGTCGGGGTACTGCCGCAGCTGGGCCAGGTGTTCCTCGCGCGTGATCTCCCTTATGTACGGGCTGGTCATGGCCTCACAGGTTCCTCTCAGCCGCCTCACGGATCTTCCCGAGGCGCTCTCCCTATCGTCATGCACACGCACTGACCGGAGGTGGGGAAGAAGTGAACAGTCACCACGACACCACGCACAAGACCGAGGGCCGCTCCCGGACCGCCCACGGCCCCTGGGCGGCGCTCTGCGCGGCCGCGGCCGTCGTCCTGGGCCCGGCCGCCGTCACCGCGTCCGCGCTCGACCAGGCCAACGCAGCCCCGATGCACCACGCGGTCAAGGCCGACCAGACGCAGGCCTACATCCCCTCGGCGCCGACCCGCCGCCGGGCGGCCTGATCCTCATCCGGGGTCGCCGCCCACCAGTCCCAGGAACTGCTCCCCGGACGGGTCGACGTCCACTCCGAGGCCGTTCATGAGGCCCGCCAGCATGACGTAGTAGCCGGTCGTGGTGACGATCTCGGTCAGCTGACGGTCGGTGAAGGAGGCGCGGAGAGCGGCCAGCGTGGTCTCGGACAGGGTGTGCCGGGACACCAGCTCGAAGGCCGCGGTCACCGCCGCCGACTCCGGCTCGTCGAACTCCGGCCCGTCGGCGCGCCGTTCGGCGACCGCCGCGAGCTGCTCGGGCGTCACCCCCGCGTTCAGGGCGATCGGGTGGTGCTGGGCGGCCTCGTAAGCACACTGTGTCGCGGACGCGACCGCCATCACGACCAGCTCGCGCAACCGGACCGAAAGCGTCGACTCGCGCAGCACGGCGAGGCCCAGCTCGATCGTCGGGCCCGTCAGCGGTGGCGCGTGCGAGAGCATGCGGAAGGCGTTGAGCGGCACGGGCAGCCGGGCGACGGCGTCGGACGGCCGCTCCGGGTACGGGATTCGAGCCATGGTCCCCCTCGTCGCACGGATGTGAACGTCACTCCCGGAAGCGTTCCCACAGCTTGGGATAGCGCTCCGCCAGCACCCGCTCGTTCTCGAAGTCGAGCGGTGTGCCCTCCGGCTCGGAGGGCGGGGCCGGGATGCCGAGGTCGGGTGCGACGGTCCCGGTGAGCTGCTCGTAGGCCTCGTCCGCCGCGTAGCCCAGTTCCTCCCCGTCCCCGTCGATCTCCTCGTCGAAGTCGTCCAGGAGGTCGGCCAGAGCGTCAGGGTTGTGCACGGCACCCTCGTACACCTCCCGCCCCTGACCGATCAGCCAGCACCGGAAGAAGTCGAACGCGTCGTCGCTCGCCCCGTCGAGCAGCACCCAGGCGGCACCCCACAGATCCCAGCTGTAGGCCCGGTTGTAGCGGGACTCGAAATGCCGGGAGAAGTCCAGGACCGTCTCCGGGTCGAGCTCAAGGAGCCGCTCCACCAGCAGGTCCGCCTGCTCCTCGGGGTCGCCCTCGGCGGCCTCGCGGGCGGCGTCCACCAGCTCCCAGAACTCCGACTCTTCCATCACGGGTCCAGCATCGGCCCTGGGCGGGTGGGGCGCACGTGGAGTGCGGCGGATTGTTATGTCCCGTACAGCAGGCTCAGCCGTCTCGCGTCGTCGGCGAAACGCGCCCGCAGACTGTCCGGCGCGAGCACCTCCACCTCGGGGCCGAGCCCCGCGAGCTGCGCATGGGCGACCTCCTCGGACTCCACGGGGAGCGTGACCGTGAGCAGGCCCCCCTCGTCCGGGGCGCCGGCGGCCGCCAGCGCCTCCCGGGCGGAAGCGGGATCGACGGCGTACGGCAGCTGCCGGGCCCCCGCCGCCGACAGCCGCACCACGACCTCGGCCCGCAGGATCGACCGCGCGAACTGCTCGGCCCGTTCCTCCCAGAAGGCGGGAAGGTCGAACTCCTCCTCGCGCACGAAACGCTCCCCGGAGGCGGCCACCGCCGTGAACCGGTCGATCCGGTAGACGCGGTACGGCCCCTCGCCCTCCGCCACCCGCGCACACACGTACCAGACCCCCGCCTTCAGCACGAGCCCGTACGGCTCCAGCTCCCGCTCCACCTCGGTCTCCCCGCTCCGGTAGCGCGCGGTGATCCGGCGGTCGTCCCACACGGCATCGGCGACGGCGGGCAGCAGTTCGGGTGCTTTGGGTTCCGTGAACCAGTTCGGTGCGTCCAGGTGGAAGCGCTGCGCGGCGGTCTTCGAGGCGTCGCGCAGGGAGGGGAGCAGGGCGGCCGACACCTTCAGCCGGGCCGCCGAGGCCGCGTCCTCCAGCCCCATCTCCCGCAGCGCCCCCGGCACACCGGACAGGAACAGCGCCTCGGCCTCACCGCGCGCCAGCCCGGTCAGCCGGGTGCGATACCCGCCGATGAGCCGGTACCCGCCGGCCCGGCCGCGGTCCGCGTACACGGGTACGCCCGCCTCGGACAGCGCCTGCGCGTCCCGCGTGACCGTCCGCTCGGACACCTCCAGCTCGCGCGCCAGCTCGGCGGCGGTCATGGAGGGCCGGGACTGGAGGAGCAGCACCATTTTGATGAGGCGGGCAGCACGCATGTGTTCATTCTGCCGAGGCCCTGCGGGTGGGGTACGTCGTCGGGTGCGGGCCGGTGGGGGCTGATCGCGCCCACGCGGCGGAGCCGCATATCGATACCGCCCCGCGCCCCTAAAAACCAGGCCCCGTTAGGGGCGCGGGGAACTGCGCGACAAGCCCCTACTCACCCGCAGTCGACAAACAACCGGAAAAGGGTGAAGGGACCCCGCGGCCATCCGGCCCGGGGTCCCTTCATCACGCGGGCCTACAGCCCGTACTTCTCGCGCGCTTCCTTCACCGCCGTCGCCTTGACCTCGCCCCGACGGGCCAGCTGGGCCAGGGCGGCCACGACGATCGACTGGGCGTCGACGCCGAAGTGCCGGCGGGCCGCCTCACGGGTGTCCGAGAGGCCGAAGCCGTCCGCGCCCAGCGAGGAGTAGTCCTGGTCCACCCACTGCGCGATCTGGTCGGGGACCTGCCGCATGTAGTCGGAGACGGCAAGTACCGGGCCCTCGGCGCCGTGCAGCGCCTGACGGACGTACGGCACCCGCTCCTCGCCGCGCAGCAGGGCCGCGTCGGCCTCCAGGGCGTCGCGGCGCAGCTCCGTCCAGGAGGTCGCCGACCAGACGTCGGCCGCGATGCCCCACTCCTCCGCCAGCAGCTTCTGCGCCTCCAGCACCCAGTGGATCGCCGTACCGGAGCCCAGCAGCTGGATGCGCGGGGCGTTGGCCACCGGCGAAAGACCGGCCGACTCCGCCGTGTTGAAGCGGTACAGGCCCTTGACGATGCCCTCGTCGATACCGAGGCCGGCCGGCTTCGCGGGCTGCGGCAGCGGCTCGTTGTAGACGGTGAGGTAGTAGAAGACGTTCGGGTCCTCACCCGGCGCCGCCTCGCCGTACATACGGCGCAGACCGTCCTTGACGATCGTCGCCACCTCGTACGCGAACGCCGGGTCGTACGTCAGCGCCGCCGGGTTGGTCGCGGCGATCACCGGCGAGTGGCCGTCGGCGTGCTGCAGGCCCTCGCCCGTCAGCGTCGTACGGCCGGCCGTCGCGCCGACGAGGAAGCCGCGGCCGAGCTGGTCGCCGAGCTGCCACATCTGGTCGGCGGTGCGCTGCCAGCCGAACATCGAGTAGAAGATGTAGAACGGGATCATCGCTTCGCCGTGCGTGGAGTACGCGGTGGACGCGGCGATGAAGTCGGCCATCGAACCGGCCTCGGTGATCCCCTCGTTGAGGATCTGGCCGTTCTTGGCCTCCTTGTAGTACATCAGCTGGTCGCGGTCGACCGGCTCGTACGTCTGGCCCTTGGGGGAGTAGATCCCGAGGGACGGGAAGAGCGACTCCATGCCGAAGGTGCGCGCCTCGTCGGGGACGATCGGCACCCAGCGCTTGCCGGTCTCCTTGTCGCGGACCAGGTCCTTGATCAGGCGTACGAAGGCCATCGTCGTCGCCACGTTCTGCGAGCCCGAGCCCTTGTCGAAGGAGGCGAAGACCTTCTCGGCGGGGGCCGGCAGGGGCGCGAGCGCGTGCGCACGGCGGGCCGGGGCCGGGCCGCCGAGAGCGGCGCGGCGCTCCTGGAGGTAACGGACCTCGGGGGAGTCGGCGCCCGGGTGGCCGTAGGGCACCACGCCGTCGACGAAGTCGCTGTCCCTGATGGGGAGTTCGAGCAGATCACGCATCTTCTTGAACTCGTCCACCGACAGCTTCTTCATCTGGTGGTTGGCGTTCTTCGACGCGAAGCCCTCACCGAGCGTGAAGCCCTTGACGGTCTGGGCCAGGATGACGGTCGGGGCGCCCTTGTGGTCGAGCGCGGCCTTGTAGGCGGCGTAGACCTTGCGGGCCTCGTGACCACCACGCGACAGGTGGAAGCACTCGAGGATCTTGTCGTCGCTCAGCAGCTTCGCCATCTCGACGAGCGCCGGGTCCTTGCCGAAGAAGTCCTCGCGGATGTAGGCCGCGTCGCGCGTCTGGTACGTCTGCACCTGGGCGTCCGGTACCTCGCGCAGCCGGCGTACGAGCGCGCCGGTCGTGTCGAGGGCGAACAGCTCGTCCCAGGCCGTACCCCACAGCGTCTTCACCACGTTCCAGCCGGCACCGCGGAACTGGGCCTCCAGCTCCTGCACGATCTTGAAGTTCGCGCGGACCGGGCCGTCGAGGCGCTGCAGGTTGCAGTTGATGACGAAGGTGAGGTTGTCGAGGCCCTCGCGGCTGGCGAGTGCGAGTGCCGCCGTCGACTCCGGCTCGTCCATCTCGCCGTCGCCGAGGAACGCCCACACGTGGGACGAGGAGACGTCCTTGATGCCGCGGGCCGTCAGATAGCGGTTGAAGCGGGCCTGGTAGATCGCCGACAGCGGGCCGAGGCCCATGGAGACGGTCGGGAACTCCCAGAGCCAGGGCAGGCGCCGCGGGTGCGGGTACGACGGGAGGCCGTTGCCCCCCGCCTCCTGGCGGAAGTTGTCGAGGTGCGCCTCGGTCAGCCGGCCGTCGAGGAAGGCGCGGGCGTAGATGCCGGGGGAGGCGTGGCCCTGGATGTAGAGCTGGTCGCCCGAGCCGTCGGCCTCCTTGCCCTTGAAGAAGTGGTTGAAGCCGGTCTCGTACAGCCAGGCCGCGGAGGCGAAGGTGGCGATGTGGCCGCCCACGCCGTGTTTCGCGCCCCGGGTCACCATCGCGGCCGCGTTCCAGCGGTTCCACGCGGTGATCTTCCGCTCCATCTCCTCGTCACCGGGCACACCCGGCTCGGCGGCGGTGGGGATGGTGTTGACGTAGTCCGTCTCGAGGAGCTTGGGCAGCGCGATGCCGTTGCCCTCCGCGCGCTCCAGCGTGCGGCGCATCAGATACGCGGCACGGTGCGGGCCCGCCGCCTTGGCGACCGCGTCCAGGGAGGCCTGCCATTCGGCGGTCTCCTCGGGGTCCCGGTCGGGGAGCTGGTCGAGCTCGCTCGGCTGGATGGCGTTGGGGTCGGTCATGTCGCCGCCTTCCTCAGTCGAAGGGGGTTCCCTATGAGGTGTTTCGGGGGGTGCCCTTGGTCTTTGGCAGGACAGGGCTGAGGGCCCTGGTGCTGTAACACTGTGCGGCTTCCGTCGCGGGCCCGTCGGCGACTCTAACTCCCTGATCGATGATCGATCAAAGGGTTGCGGGCAAAACTTCTCGATTTCGAGAAAGTAGGCACGCGGTGCCTTTGGGGCGGGCACCCGGTGCCGTGTTTTTCGGGGGTTTCCGCAGGTGAGCGCAGTGATGCTCGGCTGTGTCAGGCCCGCGGCGCGCACCCCAGCACATGCGCCTTCACCAGTTCCGCGATCCTCGGGTCGCGCCTGCGGAACGCCTGGACGAGCTCCTCGTGCTCCTCCGCGTACGACTGCTGCACCGTCCCCAGCCAGCGGATCGACAGGGCCGTGAACACCTCGATGCCCAGGCCCTCCCAGGTGTGCAGCAGCACGGAGTTGCCCGCGGCGCGCACCAGTTCGCGGTGGAAGGCGACCGTGTGCCGCACCTGGCCCGTGCCGTCGGCGTTGCGGTCGGCGTCGTAGAGGGCGACGACGTGCGGTTCCAGGGCCGAGCAGTCCTCCGCCAGCTTCTCCGCGGCCAGTTCCGCCGCGATCGCCTCCAGACCGGCCCGGACGGGGTAGCTCTCCTCCAGGTCGGCCGCCGTCAGGTTGCGCACCCGCACGCCCTTGTTCGGCGCGGACTCGATCAGCCGCAGCGACTCCAGCTCGCGCAGTGCCTCGCGCACCGGTGTCTGGCTGACCTCCAGCTCGGTCGCGATGCGCCGCTCCACGATCCGCTCGCCCGGCTTCCAGCGCCCGCTGACGATCCCCTCCACGATGTGCTCGCGGATCTGTTCGCGCAGCGAGTGGACGACGGGCGCGGTCATGAGAGCTCCTTAAGGGCGTTTGACGCTTAGACAATAAGGCCGCGAGCGCTTTCGGGAGGGGCGCACGGGGGCGCTTTCATGCAGGTGAGACGAGACTTACACGCCCGGCAGACACGGCCCCCCTGTAAAGACCCGTACCGGATGCGGTCCGGAGCCGTCACCGCCGTGTCACCGACGGAACCTGGCCGCCCCGATCCGTGTGGCGTTCGGCAGGGGCGCACGCAAAGAGGCGCGCCTGGGAACGGCAGGGGGACGGCATGGACATCGGGGGACGACGAGGAGCGCTGCGCTGGACGGCCGCGGCGGCCGTGATCGGCGCGATCGTCGGCGTGACAGGCTGCCGGCAGATGCCCACACGGGCGACGGCCGAGCCGAAACCGAGCAGCACCGAAGCGATCACGAACATGGCGGGCGCGGCTCGCAGCGGCGCCGGACCCGGCGGGGCCTGCGTCTTCGTCAAGCCGGACGGCGCGCAGAAGTTCGGGCACGTCGGCTGGGGCTTCCGGATCACGGGCACGAACCAGTGGGTCTACGGCGCCGTCGAGAACCCGACGAACAAGCTGTACACCCCGCCCGGCGGCTACATCGGCGCCTGGCATGCGCAGGGGACGTACGCGCGGATGCTCAGTGACATGTCCCGGGACGCGCACTACCCCGGCAAGTCCACGCATCCGTACAGCCGTTACCGCTGCATCTCGTCCTCGACCAGCGACGTGAACAACGCCCGGTCGATGATCCGCACCGTCGAGGGCCGAGGCTTCCTCGTCGGCTTCGACCGGAACACCGGCGACCTCACCTCCCGGGACTGCCTCGACGCCACCTACGACGTGCTGCACGCCTACCGGACCCGGAACCTGACGTACGCGCCCCACCTGGATGTCCCCAACGTGTGGGTGGAGACGCTGTGGGACTGGAGCGACCACACGCTCACGCCCCGGTAGCGCACACGACGGTGCCCCCGTCCGGAAAGCTCCGGGCGGGGGCACCGACGTACGGCCGTTGAGGCTTACAGGCCGAGCTCGACCTCGAACTCGCCCGCCTCCAGGATCGCCTTGACCGCGGTCAGGTAACGGGCCGCGTCGGCGCCGTCCACCAGACGGTGGTCGTAGGAGAGGGTCAGGTACGTCATGTCGCGGACGCCGATGACCGTGCCCTCCTCGGTCTCGATGACCGCCGGGCGCTTGACCGTGGCACCGATGCCGAGGATCGCGACCTGGCCCGGCGGCACGATGATCGTGTCGAAGAGCGCGCCGCGCGAACCCGTGTTGGAGATGGTGAAGGTCGCACCGGACAGCTCGTCCGGGGTGATCTTGTTGGCGCGGACCTTGCCGGCCAGCTCCGCCGTGGCCTTCGCGATGCCGGCGATGTTCAGGTCGCCCGCGTGCTTGATGACCGGGGTCATCAGGCCCTTCTCGGAGTCCACCGCGATTCCGATGCTCTCGGAGTCGAAGTAGGTGATCGTGCCCTCGGCCTCGTTGATCTTGGCGTTGATGACCGGGTGGGCCTTCAGCGCCTGGGCCGCCGCCTTCACGAAGAACGGCATCGGGGAGAGCTTGACGCCTTCGCGGGCCGCGAAGGAGTCCTTCGCCTTGGCACGCAGCTTCATCAGACGCGTTACGTCGACCTCGACGACCGAGGACAGCTGCGCCTGCTCGTGCAGCGCCTTGACCATGTTGTCGCCGATGACCTTGCGGATGCGGGGCATCTTGACGGTCTGGCCACGGAGGGGGGAGGCCTCCAGGGTCGGCGCCTTCTTGGCCGGAGCGGCAGCGGCGGCGGGAGCCGGAGCAGCGGCGGCGGCCTTCGCGGCCTCGGCGGCGGCGATGACGTCCTGCTTGCGGATGCGGCCGCCGACGCCGGTGCCCTTGACGCCGGCCAGGTCCACGCCGTTCTCCGCGGCCAGCTTGCGCACCAGCGGGGTGACGTAGGCACCCTCGTCGGTGGCCTGCGCGGCGGGCGCGGGCGCGGCCGGGGTGACCGGAGCCGGAGCGGCCGGCGCGGGCGCCGGGGCGGCCGGAGCCGGAGCAGCGGCGACCGGGGCGGGCGCGGGAGCCGGAGCGGCAGGAGCCGGGGCCGGGGTCGGCGCGGGCGCCGGCGGAGCCACCGGGGCGGCCGGGGCCGGAGCCGGGGCAGCGGCGGCGGGCGCCGGAGCCGGAGCGGCGGGGGCCGGGGCGGCCGCCGGAGCGGCACCGGGAGCGCCGATGACGGCCAGCTTGGCGCCGACCTCGGCGGTCTCGTCCTCGCCGACCGTGATCTCGAGCAGCACACCGGAGGTGGGCGCCGGGATCTCGGTGTCGACCTTGTCCGTGGAGACCTCGAGCAGCGGCTCGTCGGCCTCGACGGAGTCGCCGACCGACTTCAGCCAGCGGGTGACGGTGCCCTCGGTGACGGACTCGCCGAGCGCGGGCAGGACCACGTCGGTGCCCTGGGCGCCGGACGCGCCGGCGGTGGCCTCGGGGCTGGGAGCCGGGGCGGGCGCGGCCTGCTCGGTGGAGGGCTGGGCGGCCGGCGCGGGGGCGGGGGCCTCGGCGGCCGGGGCCGGGGCCTCGGCGGCGGCGGGGGCCGGGGCGGCAGCGGGGGCACCCGTGCCGTCGTCGATGACGGCCAGCTCGGCGCCGACCTCAACGGTCTCGTCCTCGGCGACCTTGATGGACGCCAGGACACCGGCGGCGGGGGAGGGGATCTCGGTGTCGACCTTGTCGGTCGAGACCTCGAGCAGCGGCTCGTCGGCCTCGACACGCTCGCCCTCGGCCTTCAGCCAGCGAGTGACAGTGCCCTCGGTGACGCTCTCGCCGAGCGCCGGAAGGGTTACGGAAACCGCCATGGTTTCGGTTGCTCCTTACGGAAAGTGCGGAAGTCTGTGTCGTCGCTTCGTCGACCGAGGGATCAGTCGTGCGAGTGAAGGGGCTTGCCGGCCAGAGCCAGGTGGGCCTCGCCCATCGCCTCGTTCTGGGTCGGGTGGGCGTGGATGAGCTGGGCGACCTCGGCGGGCAGCGCTTCCCAGTTGTAGATCAGCTGGGCCTCGCCGACCTGCTCGCCCATGCGGTCGCCGACCATGTGGACGCCGACCACGGCACCGTCCTTGACCTGGACGAGCTTGATCTCGCCCGAGGTGTTCAGGATCTTGCTCTTGCCGTTGCCCGCGAGGTTGTACTTCAGAGCGACGACCTTGTCCGCACCGTAGATCTCCTTGGCCTTGGCCTCGGTGATGCCCACGGAGGCGACCTCGGGGTGGCAGTACGTCACCCGCGGCACACCGTCGTAGTCGATCGGAACGGTCTTGAGACCGGCCAGACGCTCCGCCACCAGGATGCCCTCGGCGAAGCCGACGTGCGCGAGCTGGAGCGTCGGGACCAGGTCACCGACGGCGGAGATGGTCGGGACGTTCGTCCGCATGTACTCGTCGACCAGGACGTAGCCGCGGTCCATCGCGACGCCCTGCTCCTCGTAACCGAGACCCTGCGAGACCGGGCCGCGGCCGACCGCGACCAGCAGGAGCTCGGCCTCGAACTCCTTGCCGTCGGCCAGGGTGACCTTGACGCCGTCGGCGGTGTACTCGGCCTTCGAGAAGAAGGTGCCCAGGTTGAACTTGATGCCGCGCTTGCGGAAAGCGCGCTCAAGAAGCTTGGAGGAGTTCTCGTCCTCGACCGGGACGAGGTGCTTGAGGCCCTCGATGACCGTGACGTCCGTACCGAAGGACTTCCAGGCGGAGGCGAACTCGACGCCGATGACGCCGCCGCCGAGGACGATCGCCGACTTCGGCACACGGTCGAGGACGAGGGCGTGGTCCGAGGAGATGATGCGGTTGCCGTCGATCTCCAGGCCCGGCAGCGACTTCGGCACGGAGCCGGTCGCGAGGAGCACGTGGCGGCCCTGGACGCGCTGTCCGTTCACGTCGACGGAGGTGGGGGAGGACAGCCGGCCCTCACCCTCGATGTACGTCACCTTGCGGGACGCGATGAGACCCTGCAGACCCTTGTACAGGCCGGAGATGACGCCGTCCTTGTACTTGTGGACGGCGGCCACGTCGATGCCCTCGAAGGTGGCCTTGACGCCGAACTGCTCGCTCTCGCGGGCCTGGTCGGCGATCTCGCCCGCGTGCAGCAGGGCCTTGGTGGGGATGCACCCCCGGTGCAGGCAGGTACCGCCGACCTTGTCCTTCTCGATCAGGGCGACGTCCAGGCCCAGCTGGGCCCCGCGCAGCGCCGCGGCGTAACCACCGCTACCACCGCCGAGGATCACTAGGTCGAAAACGGTGCTGGCGTCGTTCGCCACGTCACGTCCTCCATGCATGTGCGCCACGCCGGTCAGCGGTGACCGGTCGGCGGCTGGTGTCCGGCCGCTCTTTCTTCGGCCCTGTGGTGGGGGCCCTGTCCTGCCGTGCCCCATCTTCGCACTTGTCGAGGGCCAACGAGACGCCGGGCCGGTGTGTGAGACGTCCCACGTTCAGTTGAGCGGATGGGTGAGGCGCATGAACGAGGGGGCTCCGCCCTACCCGCGCGCGGAGCCCCCTCGTTCTCAGAGCAACCTCACCCCAGGTCGCCGGCCGCGGTGAGCTCGGCCAGCCGTACCAGCGTCCGTACCGCCGTACCCGTGCCGCCCTTCGGCGTGTAGCCGAACGGTCCGCCCTCGTTGAAGGCCGGGCCCGCGATGTCCAGGTGCGCCCAGGTGATGCCCTCGCCCACGAACTCGCGCAGGAAGAGACCGGCGACCAGGCCGCCGCCCATCCGCTCGCCCATGTTCGCGATGTCGGCGGTGGGGGAGTCCATGCCCTTGCGCAGGTGCTCCGGCAGCGGCATCGGCCAGGCCGGCTCGCCGACCTCCTCGGCCGCCTCGTGCACCGCGGAGCGGAACGCGTCGTCGTTCGCCATGATCCCGAAGGTCCGGCTGCCCAGCGCCAGCATCATCGCGCCGGTCAGCGTCGCGACGTCGACGATCGCGTCCGGCTTCTCCTCGGAGGCGGCCCACAGCGCGTCCGCGAGGACCAGCCGGCCCTCGGCGTCGGTGTTGAGGACCTCGACCGTCTTGCCGCTGTACATGCGCAGCACGTCACCGGGACGGGTCGCGGAACCCGAGGGCATGTTCTCCGCCAGCGCCAGCCAGCCGGTGACATTGACCTCGAGACCCAGGCGCGCGGCGGCGACCACGGCGGCGAAGACGGCCGCCGCACCGCTCATGTCGCACTTCATCGTCTCGTTGTGGCCGGCCGGCTTCAGCGAGATGCCGCCCGAGTCGTAGGTGATGCCCTTGCCGACGAACGCCAGGTGCTTCTTCGCCTTGGAGGAGGTGTACGACAGCTTCACCAGCCGCGGACCGGCCGCCGAGCCGGCGCCGACGCCGAGGATGCCGCCGTAGCCGCCCTTCTCCAGCGCCTTCACGTCGAGCACCTGCACCTTGATGCCGTGCTCCTTGGCCGCGGTCTGCGCGACGGCGGCGAAGGCCTCCGGGTCGAGGTCGTTCGGCGGGGTGTTGATCAGGTCGCGGGCGCGGTTGAGCTCCTCGGCGACGGTGGTGGCGCGCTCGACGGCCGCCTTGTGTTCCTTGTCACGGGGCCTGGCGCCCAGCAGGGAGGCCTCGGCGAGCGGCGCCTTGCCGTTCTTGTCCTTGGCGTCCTTGCCGCCCGCGTTGTTCTTGTAGACGTCGAAGGAGTACGCGCCGAGCAGCACGCCCTCGCTGATCGCGCCGACGTCGGAGGCGTCCTGGACGGGCAGGGCGAAGGCGGCCTTCTTGGCGCCGGTGAGGGTGCGGGCCGCGACTCCGGCGGCCTTGCGCAGCGCCTCGCCGTCATAGCCGGAGTCCTTCTCGGGCTCCGCGCCCAGGCCCACCGCCACCACGAGCGGGGCCTTGAAGCCGGCCGGCGCCGGCAGCTTCGTCACCTCGCCCTCGGCACCCGAGGCACCGAGGGTTTCCAGGACGCCGGCGAGCCTGCCGTCGTAGGCCTTGTCCACGGCCTCGGCGCCCGGTGCGACGACCGGGCCCTTCGCGCCCTTGGCCACACCGATCACGATCGCGTCGGCCCGAAGACCGGGCGCCGCGGCGGTGCTGAGAGTGAGAGCAGTCACGGTGGTGAATTCTCGCTTCCAATGTGAAGTTTCTGTGGTCGATCTGTGTGGGTCGACCGGGCCCGACAGCCGACCCTAGAACCGGCCTCAGGGTGCGGTCTCAGCGGGGCCTTCCCCGGTACGGCGAACACTCGGGATGAGCCTACGCGTGTGTGCGCCTTCACTCATTCCCGTGGGCGCGCGCGGTGCCCGGCATCGGAGATCATCCGTGGGGAACACTTCTACGCACCCTGGAGTCCGTTCGTTGAAACGTCCGATACGCCTGCTTGCCCTGCTCGCCCTGCTCGTGCTCACGGCAGGCTGCGGCAGCGCGCCCGACTCCGGGCCGTCCGGCGGTCGTTGGCAGCCGCGCCCCGGCGTGGCCTGGCAGTGGCAGCTCAGCGGCCGCGTCGACACCTCCGTCGACGTACCGGTCTACGACATCGACGGCTTCGACCAGCCGAAGGCCACCGTCACCACCCTGCACGACAAGGGCCGCAAGGTCATCTGCTACCTGTCGACCGGCGCCTGGGAGGACTGGCGCCCCGACGCGGAGAAGTTCCCGAAGTCGGTTCTCGGCAAGGGCAACGGCTGGAAGGGCGAGCGCTGGCTCGACATCCGGCGCACCGACGTACTGGAGCCGCTGATGGCGGCCCGCTTCGACATGTGCCGCGAGAAGGGCTTCGACGCGGTGGAGCCCGACAACATGGACGGCTACAAGAACACCACCGGCTTCCCCCTCAAGGCAGCCGACCAGCTCCGCTACAACCGCCTGATCGCGAAACTGGCCCACGACCGGGGCATGGCGGTCGGCCTGAAGAACGACCTCGATCAGATCCCGCGGCTGGTGGGGGACTTCGACTTCGCCGTCAACGAACAGTGCGCCCAGTACGGCGAGTGCGCCGCCGAGAAGTCCTTCATCAAGGCCGGCAAGGCCGTCTTCCACGTCGAGTACGAGCTGCCGACCAGCCGGTTCTGCGCCGAGTCCCGCCGTCTGAAGCTCAGTTCGATGCTCAAAAAGTACGAACTGGGGGTGTGGCGCCGGGCGTGCTGACCCCGAGCCCGGTGACCGCCGTGCCCGCCAGCCGGTCGGCGAGGGAGCGGCGGGTCGGGGAGAAGACCGGCAGCGCGTTGAGCAGGAAGACGACCACGGCCAGCGCCCACACCAGCACCGACAGCACGAACTGCCCCTCGACCAGCAGGATGCAGGCGACGGCGTAGACGGCGATGTCGGCGGCCGTGGTGACCGCGGCACGCACCGCGGCCCGGGTGGGGACGCTCGGGGCGACCCGCAGCCCGAGCAGCCCCTTGCCGAGGGTCCGTCCGGCGAGGGCGAGGCAGCCCCACTGGTAGAGGAACGTCGCCACGATCAGCATCCCGAAGGCCTCCTCCACGTCGAGCACGGCCCTGTGCCACAGCGACAGCCCGAGGGTCTCCGAGGCGCCGACGACGTCGCCCTGCGAGGTCAGCAGATCGAAGCCGCCGTGAGCGGCGAGCTCGGGCACGTCGGTGACCAGCGCGGATATCCGGTGGAAGGTGAGGACGCCGAGCAGATACGCCAGCGTGAGCACCAGTGCGAAGTCGATGAACCAGGCCACGGCACGGCGAAGCCTCGGCACGAACATCCCCCGATCACGATCACTTGTCCGTGTACGGCGGAAGAGACTACTGCCCCAGGGAAAGCACCAGGAGCGAAACCGTCGCAGCCGTCTCGGCAAGCCCCCCGAACACATCGCCGGTGACCCCGCCGAAGCGGCGCGTGCAGTGCCGGAGCAGGACTTCGGCGACGGCGAGGGCGGCGAGGACCGCGACCGCCGTACGGACCACGTCGTACGTCCCGACGAGCGCACCCCCGGCGGCCGCCGCACCGGTCACCACGGCCGCCGCGACCACCGCCGCCCGGACCGGCACCACGCCCGCGACCGCCGCCCCCAGCCCCTCGGGCCGGGCGGCCGGGACCCCGGTGCGCGCGGCCAGGGTGAGCGCCAGCCGGGCGGCCGTCGCCGAGACGACGGCGGCGAGCGCACCCCGGGCCCACGAGTCGCCGTACGCCTGAGCGAGCGCCGCCACCTGCGCCAGCAGCACGAGGACGAGCGTGATCACCCCGAACGGCCCGATGTCCGACTGCTTCATGATCCGCAGCGCGTCCTCGGCGGGCTTGCCGCTGCCGAGGCCGTCCGCGGTGTCCGCGAGGCCGTCGAGGTGCAGACCGCGGGTGAGGACGGCGGGCACGGCCGCGGAGGCGACGGCGGCGAGCGGCGCCCCCGCGCCCAGCGCCAGCAGCAGCACGCCGGCCAGCGCCGCGCACCCGCCGACGAGCAGCCCGGCGAGCGGCGCGCAGAGCATGCCGCCGCGCGCGGCGTCCCGGTCCCAGCGGGTCACCTTCACCGGGAGCACGGTGAGGGTGCCGAAGGCGAAACGGAGGCCGTCAGGCCAGGGGGTCTTGGAGGGTTCGGGCACCGGCGCAGGTTACTCGGCGGTCGGGAGGGCGGATACAGGGGCCGTCGCTAAAGTGCGCATATGGGACATTGGCTGCATCGCAACATCGTCGAGCCCGGCAAGCTGCCACTCCTGCTCGCCCTCGCCGCGTTCGTGCTGACGTTCCTGGTCACCCGGCTCGTCACCCGCCTCATCCGGGCCGGCAAGGGGCCCTTCGGGAACGTGAAGGCGGGCGGGCTGCACATCCATCACGTCGTGCCCGGCGTCGTCCTCACCGTCGTCGGCGGCTTCGGGGCGGTGGCCAGCGGCCGGCACGGCTTCACCGCGGCCCTCTGCGCCGTCCTGTTCGGCATCGGAGCGGGACTCGTCCTCGACGAGTTCGCGCTGATCCTGCACCTCGACGACGTCTACTGGACCGAGGAGGGCCGCAAGAGCGTCGAGGTCGTCGTCCTCACGGCGGCCCTGGTGGGGCTGGTGCTCTCGGGGTTCGCGCCGTTCGGCGTCAACGACATGAGCCGGCAGGAGCTGCACGACCGGGGCGACGTGATCTCGACCGTCGTGGTCAACTTCCTGTTCTCGCTGGCCGTCCTCAGCAAGGGCAAGGCGCGGATGGCGATCTTCAGCGTGATCATCCCGTTCATCGGTCTGATCGGCCTGGTCCGCCTGGCCCGCCCCGGCTCCCCCTGGGCCAGACGCTTCTACCGCCGCCGGCCGCGCGCCCGCGCCAAGGCCACACTGCGGGCGTATCGCCATGACCGGCGGTGGGCCGGTCCCCGGCGCAAACTCCAGGACCTCCTGGGCGGCAAGCCGGACCCGGTGCCGGATCGCTCCCTGGGGCGCTGAGGTGGCCGCGCCCCGCAGGGGCGTGACCAGCCACGACGGCGCAGCAGTCAATATCTCGCCGGCGGAAATCCCGACCCGGAACCGATCCGCACCGCGGGCCGGTGCCGATGCCGCACCGCCGAGATGAAGCACAGCACCCCCACCGCCGCGATCGCCGCCATGTGTTCCTTGCCGGCGAGATTCCCCTTCAGCAGGACCTCGACCGCCATCGCCGCCGTCACCGCACACGCCGTGACATACGCGCCGTAGCGCCAGCCGAGGAACACGGCGAGGCCCACCACCGCCGCCGACGGGCCGGTGTCCACGACCGAGGCGTCCGAGGAGGGCAGTCCGAAGGCGTTGTCGAAGCCCAGCCAGATGCCGAGGCGGGCGTAGAGCGTGCCGGCGAGTGTGGCGGCGTAGGCGATGACGAGGGTGCGCCAGCGGCCGAGGCAGATCTCCGCGACGCCGAACACGAAGAGGATCTGCGCGAGCGCACCCCACACGGGCAGGTCGAGAGCCGGGACGAACAACGACAGGGGGGTGCGCAGCAGCGACAGCCACAGCGGGTCCTCGGCGCGCACGCCCCCCGTGTTCTGCACGAGCTGAAAGCCCCACGGCTGGTTCTGCACGAGCTGTATGGCCGTCGTCAGCACCACCGCCCCGAGGGTCATCGGGATCGCCCGCCAGCGCCGCTTGACCAGCGGCTCACGCACCGTGACGTACAGGAATCCCCATTCGGCACGGGCCCAGCGGGCGAGCCTGTTCATCCGGCGATCCTCATCTGTGCGTCTCCAGGTGCTTGCGGTGCAGCCACTTCGGCAGTCCCGGCGCCTCCAGGAACCCCTCCGCGCGCGCCGAGGCGATGCCGATGCGCGGCAGGTCCGCGCTCTTCTCGAAGAGCAGGAACCGCGGCTCCCAGATGGGCCGGTACTTGGCGTTGGCGCGGTACAGCGACTCGATCTGCCACCAGCGCGAGAAGAAGCTGAGCAGCGAGCGCCACAGCCTCAGCACCGGCCCGGCACCGAGGCGTGCGCCACGTTCGAAGACCGAACGGAACATCGCGAAGTTCAGTGAGACCTGCGTGATCTCGATCTCGCCGGCGCGCCGCAGCAGCTCGAGGACCATGAACTCCATCAGGCCGTTGTCACAGGCGCGGTCCCGGCGCATCAGGTCGAGGGAGAGCCCGTGCGGCCCCCATGGCACGAAGGACAGCAGCGCCCTCAACTCGCCCTTGCCGTCGGTGCACTCGAGCATCACGCACTGCCCGTCCTCGGGGTCCCCGAGCCGCCCGAGCGCCATGCTGAACCCGCGCTCGGTGGCCCCGTCGCGCCAGTCGTCCGCCCGCTTGAGCAGATACGCCATTTCCGCTGCCGGAATGTCCTCGTGCCGCCGGATGCGCACCGTGTACCCGGCCCGCTTCACCCGGTTGTAGGCCTGCCGCACGGTGCGCATGGCCCGTCCGTCGAGGGTGAAGTCGGCGACCTCCACCAGGGCCTCGTCGCCGAGCTCCAGGGCGTCCAGGCCGTGCCGCGCGTACACGGTGCCGGCCTCCTCGCTCGCCCCCATCACGGCCGGGATCCACCCGTGTGCGCGGGCCTCGGCGAGCCACGGGTCGATGGCGCCGGGCCAGGCCTCCGGATCGCCGATCGGATCACCGGAGGCCAGCGAGACGCCCCCGACGACCCGGTACGCGACGGCCGCCTTGCCGGTCGGCGACCACACCACACTCTTCTCCCGGCGCAGCGCGAAGTACCCGAGCGAGTCCCGCTCGCCCTGCCGCTCCAGCAGCTCCCGCAGCCGCTTCTCGTCGTCCTCGGTGAGCGGGTCCACGGCCCGCCGGGAGCGGAAGGCGGCGTAGAGGACGGCGAGGACGAGGATCGTGCTGAGCACGTTGATGGCGACGTTGACCCAGTTCGGCACGTCGATCCCGGGGAAGCGGGACTCGTCGACGGCGACGGAGACCAGGCGCAGGGTGCCGTAGCGCCAGCGCTCGAGGAATGTCGAAACCGCCCTGTCCGGCGCCTCGTTGGTGACCGTCACCAGCAGCGCGGCGAACACCGAGGCGACCAGTGTGCCGCCCACCGCGACGGCGGAGGCCAGCTTCGGGTTCGAACGGTCGCCCTTGGCGTAGAACTCCCGCCGCCCGACCAGCAGGGCGAGGACGAAGAGGGCCGTGAGGCCCAGCGAGATCCAGTTCTGGGCGTACTGCCGGATCTCCGGATACGCCATCGCGAAAGCGAACAGCGCGAGGAACGAACCGGCCAGGGCGAGGTTGAGGATCCATGCGGCGCGCTTGCGGCGGCGCATGGTGATGGCGAGGAACGCCGTGAACACGCCGGAGGCGAAACCGGCGGTCAGCAGATACGGGGTGAAGAAGTTCTCCTGGTTGTGCCGCCGCACGTCCTGCCCCAGAGAGACCCAGACGGCACTGAGGAAATTGACGAACGCGACGGCCCGCAAATACCAGACGGCGAATGCGGCAGCGCGCCGCGAGGCAATTCGGGCATCTCCCATGAGTGAGGATCATATGGGCGATGCCCTGATGAACCCATCCATCTTTTGTCTGCGGCTCTGTCGACTTTCGTCCCTCCTGCGGCCTACTCGGTCTCCTCCTTGGTGTCGACGTCCTGCGCCCACTCGGCCTCGGGTTCATCCTTCTCAGGTACCCGCAAGGGCTGCGGCTTCTCCGGCAGCTCCGCGGACAGCGCGGCCGCGGCCTGCACCAGCGGCAGCGCCAGCAGCGCCCCCGCACCCTCGCCCACGGTCACCCCGTGCGAGAGCAGCGGCTCCAGCGCCATCCGGTCCAGTGCCTTCGCCTGCCCAGGCTCCCCGCTGTCGTGCGCGGCCAGCCACCAGTCCGGCGCCCGGAAGGCGATCCGCTGCGCCACCAGGGCGCAGGCCGCCGTCACGACTCCGTCCAGGATCACCGGCGTCTTGCGCACCGCGCTCTGCAGCAGGAACCCGGTGATCGCGGCGAGGTCGGCCCCGCCCACGGTGGCCAGCAGCTGCAGCTGGTCGCCCAGCACCGGCCGGGCCCGGCGCAGCGCGTCCCGGATCGCCGCGCACTTGCGCATCCAGACCAGGTCGTCGATGGCGAGCCCGCCCCGCCCGGTGACCACGGACGCGTCGGTTCCGCACAGCGCGGCGATCAGCACCCCGGCCGCGGTCGTCCCGCCCACGCTCACATCGCCGAGCACCACCAGATCCGTACCGGAGTCGGCCTCCTCGTCGGCCACCGCGACACCGGCGCGGAAGGCGGCCTCCGCCTCCTCGGCCGTCAGCGCGTCCTCGAGGTCGATGCGTCCGCTGCCGCGCCGCACCCGGTGCCGTACGACCTCCTCGGGCAGCGTCTCGGGGTCGCAGTCCAGCGCCATGTCGACGATCCGCACCGGCACGCCCAGCCGCCGGGCGAGCACCGACACCGGACGGCCACCCTCAAGGATCTCCCGCACCAACTCGTGGGCGCCGCCCGCCGGCCGGGCCGAGACACCCAGTTCGGCGACACCGTGGTCACCGGCGAAGAGAACGACCCGGGGCCGATCGATCGGCCGCACCGGTACGGCGGACTGGGCCGCCGAAAGCCACTCACCCAGGTCGTCGAGGCGGCCCAGCGACCCGGGCGGCACGATCTGACGCTCCCTGCGCGCCTCGGCGTCACGGCGCACCCCGCCGTCGGGACGCTCGATCAGATCGGTGAAGTCGTCGAGATTAAGCGAGCTCATTCGCCGAACAGTACCGGCACCGGCCGAACGGGACAGCGCCACATCGTCACCACGCGCGCGTGACGTGATTGCCCCCGGGATATGGATCCCATACGTTCCGTTTTGCAGCGGATTGTCCTACGCCTCCGGGAGCCGCCATGACATACCCGAGCACCCATGTCAGCGCCCGTGACCGACGCCGCCACCTCTCGGCGGCCCGCGCGGTCCTGCGGCTCCTGCCCGAACCGGAGAGCTGGCTGGACGTGGGCACCGGCGACGCCCACTTCCCCGGGACGGCACGCGAACTCTTCCCCTACACCTCCTTCGACGGCCTCGACCCCACCCCGCGTGTGTCGTACGCCTGCCATGCGGAGCGCGTCGAGGAGGCCTTCGTGGGGCATGTGACGGACCCTCACATCACCACGATCCTGCGCGGCCGCTACGACGTCGTCACGCTCCTCCAGCACCGCTCACCGGTCAAAGACCTCCGCGCCGAACTCCGCGCCGCCCTCACACTCGTCCGCCGCGGCGGCCTCCTCCTCGTGGAGACCCAGCCGGCGCAGGCACCCGCCCTGCGCACCCAACTCGACTTCCACGGCTGCACGATCCTCGCGAGGAGCCGGCACCTCCTCGGCCAGTTCCCGTACACGCACCGGATCATCGCGCGCCGCAGACCCTCAGCCCCGTAGCACCATCGCCTGCCCGGCCACCACCAGCACCACCTGCTCGCACTCCCCGGCGAACGCCGCGTTCAGCCGCCCGAGTTCATCGCGGTAGCGGCGCCCCGAAGCGGTGGCCGGCACGATCCCCGAGCCGACCTCGTTGGACACGGCGACCACGGTCCGCCGGCTCGCCCGCACCGCCTCCGTCAGCTCCCGCACCCGCTCCCGCAGGGCCCGCTCCCCGCCGTCGGCCCACTGAGCGTCGTCCCACGCCCCTACGGAGTCCATCGCGTCCGTCAGCCACAGCGACAGACAGTCGATGAGCAGCGGCGGGCCGTCGGCCGCCAGCAGCGGCACCAGATCGCAGGTCTCGGCCGTCCGCCAGGACCCCGGCCGGCGCTCCCGGTGCACGGCGACCCGGGACGCCCATTCCGTGTCCCCGTTCCGCGAGCCGCCCGTCGCCACGTACAGCACGTCCGGAAAGGCCTCGAGGCGCCGTTCGGCCTCCACCGACTTCCCGGACCGCGCCCCGCCCAGCACCAGCGTCCGCCGCGGCACATCGGGCACGTCCTCGTACACCCCCACCGTCAGCGTCGCCCCGTCCGGCACGGCCCGCGCCCCCGCGGCGGCGAGCCGCCGCCTCAACTCGGGCCCCGGCGGCACGTCGTGGTCGAGATGTACGGCGACGACATCCGTGGTCGGGCCGACGGCACCGACCGCCCGCAGCTTGGCCAGCGCGTCCGGCCGCCCCACCACATCGGTCAGCACCATGTCGTACGCCACGGTCCCGTTGTGCTCAAGACCGGCCGGCGCACCCCCCGGCGGCAGATACAGCAGCCGCTGCCCGTTCGGCCCGGTCACCGCATAGCCCGTGCCCGGACCGTCCATCGCCACCGCCCGCACCCGATGCCCCGTCAGCAGCGCCAACTCCCGCCCGTCCGGCACCCGCCCGGGCTGCGGCAGTCCCGCCGGCACCTCGACCACGGGCCCGCGGTGCGGATGCGACAACAGCACCTGCCGTACGCCGGCGAGCGAATGCCCGGCCCGCGCCGCCGCGAACGCCGCGCCCGGCGTCAGATCCAGCAGCAGGGTCCCGTCCACGAGCACCGCGGTCGCCGCCCGGGCATCCGCGCCGAGCGCGGTCGCACAGGCGGCACAGGGACAGTCGGGGCGGGGCAGTCCCGCGGGGGCACCGGTGCCGAGCAGAGTCACTTCCACGGAAGTGATTTTCGCGTGTCTGCGCAGGTGCTGCCCATCCGACTAGGCTTCTGGCAGGAGGCGGACCAAGATCCGCCTTCTGCTCTGCAGGTGCTCAGACACGGGAGGCGTACATGGCGTCATGGACGTGGCGGTTCGAGAAGGCCGACGGGGCGGAGGTCCAGCCCGCGGTCCAGCCCGAGGAGTTCACCACGCAGGGGGACGCCGAGTCCTGGATCGGGGAGCACTGGAAGGCCCTGCAGGAAGGCGGCGCCGACCAGGTGCGGCTGTTCGAGGACTCCGCGGAGATCTACGGGCCGATGAGCCTGCGCGCCGAAGAGGCGTAGCCGGTACGGAGGGCGAGGGGACGGCCGCAATCCGGCCGCTCCCTCCCCCTTCTCGTCTCACTGCTCGCCCGATATGCGGCCCCGCCGCGGGGCGCGACCAGCCACGACGGCGCCGCAGACAACCGGCAACCCGTCCCGCCCACCAGGGGAGCTACCCGCGCACCCCGCACAGGTGCAGCAACGCCGCCACCCCTCGGTAAGGATCCGTCCGCCCGGCCCGCTCCTCGACCGCGAGCAGGGTCTCCATGTCGGCCGGGATCTCCGCCCCGTCCTCCGCGGTGTCGGTGAACACCCGCACCCCGTACCAGGCGTGCAGCGGCGCGGCGATCCCGGCGAGGGTCGCGGTCAGCGCCTCCAGGCGGTCGGCCCGCACGTCGAGCCCCAGCCGGTTGGTGTACGACACGGTGTCGAAGGAGGCCAGCGCCCCGGCCCAGTCCCCGGACAGTCCCGGCCGCATCGCCAGCGCGTCGCCGTTGCGCACGAGCAGCGACAGCAGCCCGCCGTGGGCGAGCATCCGGGCCAGCCCGGCCAGCAGCGGATCCGGCTCCTCGACGTACATCAGCACCCCGTGGCACAGCACCACGTCGAAGCTGCCCGGCAGGAAGTGCACGCCGGTGTCCCGGCCGTCGCCCTCGATGATCCGCACCCGCTCCCGGATGCCCTCGGGCTCACCGGAAAGGGCCTCGCGCGCGACCGCGACCATCGTCGGGTCCTGCTCAAGGCCGGTCACCTGATGCCCGGCCCGCGCCAGCCGCAGCGCCTGCGTGCCCTGGCCCATGCCCACATCGAGCACCCGCAGCCGCTGCCCGACCGGGAACCGCCCCGCTATCTGCTCGTCGAGCTGCCGGGCCACCAGCTCCTGCCGTACGGCATTGCGCAGACCACCCAGTTTGCCCAGCCAGGCATCCGCCGCGCCCCCGGAGAACGACGTAGTGCTCAGGGCCGCTCTCCGCGCTTGACCTGCGGCTTCGGCAGCCGAAGCCGACGCATCTGGAGGGAGCGCATCAGGGCGTACCGGGTGGCGCCCTTCGTGTTCTGGTCGGGGAAGCGCTCGGCGAGCTGCTTCTTCAGCCGGAAGGCGCTGACGATCGCGTCCAGCACGATCAGCACGATCACGACGAGCCACAGCAGCAGCGCGATGCTCTGCAGCGCGCCCACCCGCACCATGCTCAGCACCAGGATGACCACGGCCATGGGCAGGAAGAACTCCGCCACGTTGAACCGCGAGTCGATCCAGTCGCGGGCGAACTTCCGCACCGGACCCTTGTCACGGGCGGGCAGATACCGCTCGTCACCGCCGGCGAGCGCCTGGCGCTGCCGCTCCAGCGCGGCACGGCGCTCCTCGCGCTGGCGCTTGGAGGCGTCCTTGCGCGTCATCGAGGTGTTGGCGACGCTGCGGCGCTGGGACTGGGCCTCACTGCGCTTGGGCGTGGGCCGACCCTTCTTCGCCTGCGGGTCACGGGGCTGCTTGGAGTCGGTCAGCGACGCCTTGTCGACGACGGCTGCCTTCTCTTCCTTGGCACGGCTACGGAACACAAAACCCAAGGGTACGGGGTGGCCGGGGTTGGACCCCAGCCCCGCGGGGAACGATCCGGCAACACCAGTCGTCATGTAAGGGACAGAGGGGACGTTGCACGTGCTTCCGGCCCCGGAGTCCGCGGTGGTCTCCTTGGGGGAACACCTACTCCCTACGCCGGAGCGGGAGCGGTTGCAGTCGTCCTTGGGGATGAGCGCATCCGTCCCCGAACAGTGCGTCAATGGATGCAGGGCCCGTACTGTGGGTTCTGTCGCAGAGCTGGAGCTGGAAGTCCGTCAGAAGGGGGCGCGCGAAGCCCATGAGCGGTGTCATGAAGCGTATGGGGATGATCTTCCGCGCGAAGGCGAACAAGGCCCTTGACCGGGCCGAGGACCCGCGCGAAACCCTCGATTACTCGTATCAGAAGCAGCTGGAGCTGCTCCAGAAGGTGCGCCGGGGTGTCGCCGACGTGGCGACCTCCCGCAAGCGCCTGGAGCTCCAGCTGAACCAGCTGCAGTCGCAGTCCACCAAGCTGGAGGACCAGGGCCGCAAGGCGCTGGCGCTGGGCCGTGAGGACCTGGCCCGCGAGGCGCTGTCCCGCCGTGCCGCGCTCCAGCAGCAGGTCACCGACCTCGAGACGCAGCACGCGACGCTCCAGGGCGAGGAGGAGAAGCTCACCCTGGCGGCCCAGCGGCTCCAGGCCAAGGTCGACGCCTTCCGTACGAAGAAGGAGACGATCAAGGCGACGTACACGGCCGCCCAGGCCCAGACCCGCATCGCCGAGTCCTTCTCCGGCATCTCGGAGGAAATGGGCGACGTGGGCCTTGCGATCCAGCGCGCCGAGGACAAGACCGCCCAGCTCCAGGCCCGGGCCGGCGCGATCGACGAGCTGCTCGCCTCGGGTGCCCTGGACGACCAGTCCGGTATGCACAAGGACGAGATCCAGGCCGAGCTGGACCGGATCTCCGGTGGCTCGGATGTCGAGCTGGAACTGCAGCGGATGAAGGCGGAGCTGGCCGGAGGCTCGTCCCAGCAGGCGATCGAGGGCGGCACGGGGCAGTCTCAGTCCCAGCAGCAGCCGCAGGACACCCCGCGCTTCGACAAGCAGTAGGGCCCACGCCTAGGAGGCCGACATGGGCGACATGATCGTCAGGATCATGGGGGAGGGGCAGGTGAGGCTGGCCGACAGCCACCTCACCGAACTCAACAAGCTGGACGACGTACTCCTCCAGGAGATGGAGAACGGCGACGGCCCCGGCTTCCGCCGCACCCTGGAGGCCCTCCTCGCCAAGGTCCGCGAACTGGGCGAGCCCCTGCCCGACGACTCCCTGGAACCGTCGGAACTGATCCTGCCGTCGGCGGACGCGACCTTGGAGGAGGTCCGGGAGCTGCTGAGGAACGACGGCTTGATCCCGGGCTGACGGCTTTCTCCGGCAGCCGGCCGGTTTCCTTCGGCCGGGCTCCTTTGTGGCGCCGGTCCGCACAATTCAGCCCGTCCGGCGTTTGAGGACGAGGCCCTTTCGGGGCCGAAGCGGGGGTCTGGGGGCTGCAAGCCCCCAGGGGCGGCCACCACCGGTTCCGGCCCGGACCACTGCCCCGTACTGTTCAAGCGTGGGCACACTAGAACGCACCCGGTGTCAGCTGAAAGCGCACCCCCTCGCGCTGGACGCGACCCTGGCGGCCGGTGTACTCGCCTGCATGGTGGCCGGCTCCTTCGTCGACCCGCACGGCAAGAACGGCGTCACCTGGGGCGTCCGCACCCCCGACGCCCTCGCCCTCGTCCTCATGGTCCTCGGCGCCCTCGCCCTGGTCTTCCGCCGCCGTGCCCCGAGGACGGTCCTCGCCCTCACCGGCACCGTCTCCCTCGTCGAGTGCGTCGTCGGCGACCCGCGCGCCCCCGTCGCCATGTCCGCGGTGATCGCCCTCTACACCGTCGCCGCCAGCACCGACCGCCCCACCACCTGGCGCCTCGGCCTGCTCACGATGACGGTCCTCACCGGTGCCTCCATGCTCTTCGGGGCCCTCCCGTGGTACGCCCAGGAAAACCTCGCCATCTTCGCCTGGACCGGCATCGGCGCCACCGCGGGGGATGCGGTACGAAGCCGTAGAGCCGTCGTCCAGGCCATCCGCGAACGCGCCGAGCGAGCCGAACGCACCCGCGAGGAGGAGGCCCGCCGCCGGGTCGCCGAGGAACGCCTGCGGATCGCCCGCGATCTGCACGACGTCGTCGCCCACCACATCGCCCTGGTCAACGTCCAGGCGGGCGTCGCCGCGCACGTCATGGACAAACGCCCCGACCAGGCCAAGGAGGCCCTCGCCCACGTACGCGAGGCCAGCCGCTCCGCACTGAACGAACTCCGTGCCACGGTCGGCCTGTTGCGCCAGTCCGGCGACCCCGAGGCCCCCACCGAACCCGCCCCCGGCCTGGACCGCCTCGACGAACTCGTCGGCACCTTCCGCAGCGCCGGCCTGCATGTCGAGGTCGCCCGCGCCGACAACGGCACCACCCTGCCCGCCGCCGTCGACCTGGCCGCGTACCGCGTCATCCAGGAAGCCCTCACCAACGTCCAGAAACACGCAGGTACGGAGGCGAAGGCCGAGGTCAGCGTGGTACGCGTGGGCCCGAACGTGGAGATCACCGTCCTGGACAACGGCTCCGGCGAGGACGACACCCCCGACAGCGGCGGCGGCCACGGTCTGCTCGGCATGCGCGAGCGCGTCACCGCCCTGCGCGGCACGCTCACCACCGGCCCCCGCTACGGCGGTGGTTTCCGCGTCCATGCGATCCTGCCCGTCAAGACCCGTACGGCCACCCCCGGGGGAACCGCATGACCATCCGTGTCCTGCTCGCCGACGACCAGGCTCTGCTGCGCAGCGCCTTCCGCGTACTCGTCGACTCCGAGCCCGACATGGAGGTCGTCGGCGAGGCCTCCGACGGCGCGCAGGCGGTACGGCTGGCCAAGGAGGAGCGGGCCGACGTCGTGCTGATGGACATCCGGATGCCCGGCACCGACGGCCTCGCCGCCACCCGCATGATCAGCACCGATCCCACCCTCGCCCACGTCCGCATCGTCATCCTCACCACCTTCGAGGTCGACGACTACGTCGTGCAGTCCCTGCGGGCCGGCGCCTCCGGCTTCCTCGGCAAGGGCAGCGAGCCGGAGGAGCTGCTGAACGCGATCCGGATCGCGGCCGGTGGCGAGGCGCTGCTCTCCCCGGCCGCCACCAAGGGCCTGATCGCCCGCTTCCTCGCCCAGGGCGACGGGGACGACGGCCGCGACCCCGCCCGCACCGAACGCCTGGAGGCGCTCACCGTCCGCGAGCGCGAGGTCCTGGTCCAGGTCGCCGGCGGCCACTCCAACGACGAGATAGCCGAACGCCTCGAGGTCAGCCCGCTCACGGTGAAAACCCACGTCAACCGCGCCATGGCCAAGCTGGGCGCCCGCGACCGGGCCCAGCTGGTCGTGATCGCGTACGAGTCCGGGCTGGTACGCCCGAGGGTGGAGTGAGCTCAACCCGGCCGTACTGCGGCCGGAGTATGCGCCGGATAAGGAAATGGACCTGGGGCCTACGGATCACCGCGCGCCGATGGCACAGGGTGTAGGGGCGGGCGCTCAGATGTGCGCCGCACTTCGTACTGCCTGCCTTTCTGCCGCTCATCTGCCGCTCACAGAAGAGAGACCCCTGACCCATGTCCTGGCTGTCCAGATTCAGCCTCGCGCAACGTGCCCTGATCGGGTTGATGTCCGTCATCGCGCTCGCCTTCGGGGCGATCGCGATACCCCAGCTCAAGCAGCAGCTGCTGCCCTCCATCGAACTGCCCGTGGTGTCCGTCCTCGCCCCTTACCAGGGCGCTTCCCCGGATGTCGTCGAGAAGCAGGTCGTGGAGCCCATCGAGAACAACCTCGAAGCCGTGGACGGCATTTCGGGCGTCACCTCGACGGCCAGTGAGGGCAACGCCGTGATCATGGCGTCCTTCGACTACGGCAACGACACCAAGCAGCTCGTCGCCGACGTCCAGCAGGCCGTCAACCGGTCCCGGGCCCAGCTCCCGGACGACGTCGACCCGCAGGTCGTCGCCGGTTCCACCGACGACATGCCGACCGTCGTCCTCGCCGTCACCTCCGGCAAGGACCAGCAGGCCCTCGCCGACCAGCTCGACAAGACCGTCGTACCGGACCTGAAGGACATCGACGGCGTCGGCCGGGTCACGGTCGACGGTGTACGGGACCTGCAGGTCACCGTCACACCGGACGACAGGAAGCTGGCGAAGGCCGGCCTGACCAGCCAGGCGCTGTCGCAGGCCCTGCAGGCGGGCGGCGCGACCGTCCCGGCCGGTTCCTTCGACGAGGGCGGTCACAACCGCACCGTCCAGGTCGGCGGCGGCTTCACCTCGCTCGCCCAGATCAAGGATCTGATGGTCACGGGCGGGGCCACTTCGGCTGCGGCCGGGAAACCGCTTCAGCCGGTCCGGCTGGGTGACGTGGCCACCGTCACGCAGCAGCAGGCACCCGCCGACTCCATCACCCGCACCGACGGCAGGCCCTCCCTCGCCGTGACGGTCACCATGGACCACGACGGCAGCGCGGTCGCCATCTCGAACGCGGTCAAGGACAAACTTCCGGACCTCCGGGGGGACTTGGGCTCCGGCACGAAGATCACGGTCGTCAGCGACCAGGGCCCGGCGGTCTCGAAGGCCATCAGCGGTCTGACGACGGAGGGCGGGCTGGGCCTCCTCTTCGCGGTCCTCGTCATCCTGGTCTTCCTGGCCTCGGTCCGCTCGACCCTCGTCACGGCGGTGTCGATCCCCCTCTCCGTCGTCCTGGCCCTGATCGTCCTGTGGACGCGCGACCTGTCCTTGAACATGCTGACGCTGGGCGCGCTGACGATCGCCATCGGCCGGGTCGTCGACGACTCGATCGTGGTCCTGGAGAACGTCAAACGGCACCTCGGCTACGGCGAGGAGCGCCAGGCGGCGATCCTGAACGCCGTCCGCGAGGTGGCCGGCGCCGTGACGTCCTCCACCCTCACCACGGTGGCCGTCTTCCTGCCGATCGGCCTGGTCGGCGGCATGGTGGGGCAGCTGTTCGGCCCGTTCAGCCTGACGGTGACGGCGGCCCTGCTGGCCTCGCTCGTCGTGTCCCTGACGGTCGTACCGGTCCTGTCGTACTGGTTCCTGCGCGCCCCGAAGGGCACACCGGAGGACGCGGAAGAGGCCCGCCGCAAGGCGGAGGAGAAGGAGACGAGAAGCCGGCTCCAGCGCGTCTACGTCCCGGTCCTGCGCTTCGCGACCCGCCGCCGCCTCACCAGCGTCCTGCTGGCGGTGGCGGTCCTGGTGGGCACCTTCGGCATGGCGCCGCTGCTGAAGACGAACTTCTTCGACCAGGGCGAGCAGGAAGTCCTCACCGTCAAGCAGGAGGTGAAGCCGGGCACCAGCCTGGCGGCGACCGACGAACAGGCGAAGAAGGTCGAGCAGCTGCTCGCTTCGGTGAAGGGCGTCAAGGACTACCAGGTGACGGTGGGCTCGTCCGGCTTCATGGCGGCCTTCGGCGGCAGCACGGACACCAACCACGCGTCGTACCAGGTCATGCTGGCGGACGATGCGTCGGCCACACACGTCCAGGACGCCATCGAATCGGGCCTGAAGAAGCTCTCCGGCATCGGTACGACGACGGTCTCGGCCGGTGACGGCTTCGGCAACCAGGACCTGAGCGTGGTCGTGAAGGCGGCCGACGGGGACGTCCTGCGCAAGGCCTCGGAGCAGGTGCGGGCGGTGGTGGCCGGCCTCGACCACGTCACGGACGTGACCAGCGACCTCTCGCAGAGCGTGCCGCGCATCTCGGTCAAGGCCAACTCCCGCGCCGCGGCGGCCGGTTTCAACGACCAGACGCTGGGCGCGGCGGTCGCCCAGGCGGTCAAGGGCACCACAGCGGCCAAGGCGATCCTGGACGACACCGAGCGCGACGTGGTCATCAGGTCGGCGACCCCGGCGACGACGCTGGACCAACTGAAGAACCTGCGGCTCGGCCCGGTGAAACTGGGCGACATCGCCACGGTGCAACTGGTCGACGGCCCGGTCTCGATGACCCGTATCGACGGACAGCGGGCCGCCACCATCACCGCGAAGCCGACGGGCGACAACACGGGCGCGGTGAGCACCAAGCTCCAGTCCAGGATCAAGGCCCTGAAGCTCCCGGCGGGCGCCACGGCCGAGATCGGGGGCGTCACGTCCGACCAGGACAGCGCGTTCAAGAACCTGGGCCTGGCGATGCTGGCGGCGATCGCGATCGTCTTCATGCTGCTGGTGGCAACGTTCCGCTCGCTGGCCCAGCCCCTGATCCTGCTGGTCTCCATCCCCTTCGCGGCGACGGGCGCGATCGGGCTGCTGGTCGCCACGGGCACCCCGATGGGCGTCCCCGCGATGATCGGCATGCTGATGCTGATCGGCATCGTGGTGACGAACGCGATCGTGCTGATCGACCTGATCAACCAGTACCGCAAGCAGGGTTACGGCGTCGTGGAGGCCGTGGTGGAAGGCGGCCGCCACCGCCTGCGCCCGATCCTCATGACGGCCCTGGCAACGATCTTCGCCCTGCTCCCCATGGCCCTGGGCGTCACGGGCGAGGGCGGCTTCATCGCCCAGCCCCTGGCGGTGGTGGTGATCGGCGGCCTGATCACGTCGACCCTCCTGACCCTCCTCCTGGTCCCGACGCTGTACGCGATGCTGGAGCTCCGCAAGGAGCGACGGGCTCGGAAGCGGGCGGCGAAGAGGGAGTCCCGGGGGACCGAGGAGGCGGAGGTGCTGGAAGCCGCGGGGGTGTAGTCAGCGGAGAGGCCCGGCCTGCAGGTGTTCCCCCGTCGCGGCCTTCTCCGTTACGTATTCTGTGGCCTCGAACTGCTGTGCACGGAAGGGGACTCGGGCGTGCCGCTGCACAAGGACGACCCGAAATCGGTCGGCGGGTACAAGCTGGTCGACCGGCTCGGGTCCGGCGGCATGGGGGTCGTCTACCGGGGCAGATCACGCTCGGGCCGTGACGTCGCCGTCAAGGTGGTGCACGCCCAGTACGCAACGGACGCCGTGTTCCGCACCCGCTTCCGGCAGGAGGTCGCGGCCTGCCGCAGGGTGAGCGGCGCCTTCACCGCGCCGGTCGTGGACGCGGACCCGGAGGCCGAGCTGCCCTGGATGGCCACCCAATACGTGCCCGGGCGCTCGCTCGCCGACCGCATCCGGGCCGACGGCCCGCTTCAGGGCGCCGAACTGCGGCGTCTGGTCCTCGGGTTGGTGGAGGCGCTGCGTGACATCCACCGTGCCGGGGTCGTGCACCGCGACCTGAAGCCGGCCAACGTCATGATGGCCGAGGACGGCCCCCGCGTCATCGACTTCGGCATCTCGCGCGCGGCGGGGGATCTGACGCTGACGGAAACGGGGCATCTGATGGGCACCCCGCCCTTCATGTCCCCCGAACAGCTGGTGGACGCACGTTCGGTGGGGCCGGCCTCGGACGTCTTCTCGCTCGGCGCCCTGGTGGTGTTCGCGGCGACCGGACGCGGCCCCTTCGACACCGACAGCCCCTATCTGACGGCGTACCGGGTGGTGAGCGAGGAACCGGAGCTGGATGCGCTGTCCCCGCCGCTGCGCGCGGTCGTGTCCCGCTGCCTGGCCAAGGAGCCGGCCGCCCGCCCCGGCCCGGACGAACTCGCCCACGCCTTCGTGACGGCCCTGCCGGACCCGGCACCGGACGACATGCCCACGGTGCCCCAGCGCCGTCCGGATCCGCAGCCGACGATGCCCCCGGCCGCCGGCCCCGAGCCCGCCGAGCCGCCCACCGAAAGGACCCGCAACCGCCGGACACCGGTGCTGGTGGCGGCGGCCGGTGTGCTGGTGATCGGGCTCATGGCCTACTTCCTCGGACCGCTCCGGGGCGGCGGTGCCGCCGAGGCAGGCCCCTCGCCGAGTGCCTCGGCGGGCCGCTGGGCAGCCCTCCCGGCCGGCTGGCGGCCCTGGCAGACCACGCTGTACGCGACCGCCGCCCGGGGAGTGAAGCAGGCTCCGGCGGCGGACACCGGCGGCAACGGCTCCCTGACGCAGCCGTCCTGCATGCAGGGCGGCGGATCGGTCTACTGCTCGGACGACGGCGCGCTGCCCGTCCGCATCGACGCCTCGACCGGCCGGACCAACTGGCGAGCGGCCCTGCCGCCGGACACGCCTATCGACCGCTACGGCGCCCGCGTCGTCGGAGTGCGCGACGACGTGCTGCTCGTGCAGGAGGCCGTGTCGAACGCCGCGGCCAACGACACCACGGACACCGTCTCCGCCTTCGCCACGGACAGCGGCAGACGGCTGTGGTCCCGGGCGGTCGAGGGGCGGTACGCCGACGCGGCACTGGTCGGGGGCCTGGTCCTAGTCCCGAACGGCTCCGTCGTGACCGCCCGCTCCGCACAGGACGGCACCAAACGCTGGACGATGACACTGCCGGCCGACCACCGGTGCACGTTCCTCGCCGACGGCGACCGTCCCTACGCGGACTGCTCCGACCGACGCTCCATCTCCGACCAGAAGCGGGTCCTGCTCGCCGTCGACCCGGCCGACGGCTCGGTGCGAAGGCTGCGGTCAGCGCCGTCGGCCGAAGCGACCTACACCGGGATCCTGGACGGACGTCTGGTCTTCGTCGAGCGGCGTACGAGCGCCCCGACCGCGGAGGGCAACGATTACGCCCGCGCGGTGCTGATCGACCCCGCCGACGGCCGGGCCCGTACCACCGAGCTGGCCCAGGAGCAGCAGGGGTGGCCCGCTCTGGTGCACGGAGTGCTTTGCTTCGTCACCTCCAGCGGCCGGATGACCGGTGTCTCCCCGCTGACCGGCAAGCGCCTGTGGCAGACGGCGACGACGCTGGAGCAGCCAGGCACGCCGGTCGCCGACGGGCGCCGCAGCGTGTTCGTGTCCAACGCGAGCGGGCGGGTCGCCGCACTGGACGCCCGGTCGGGCACCCTGCTGTGGGAGTCCCGCCCCCGCGCGGACCGTGTGTACAGGCTCAGCGGCCCGATCCCCGGGCTCCTGCTCCACCAGGGCGCTCTGCTGGTGCCCAGCCCCGACGGCACGCTCTTCACCCTCGACCCCGCGCACCCCGAGCGGAAACCCGTCTCGGGGTGACAGCGGGGCACAGGGCCACGGCTACGGCAGCGCCAGCATCCGCTCCAGCGCCAGCTTCGCGAACGCCTCCGTCTCCTTGTCGACCTCGATCCGGTTGACCAGGTTGCCCTCGGCCAGCGACTCCAGCGCCCACACCAGGTGGGGCAGGTCGATGCGGTTCATGGTCGAGCAGAAGCAGACCGTCTTGTCGAGGAAGACGATCTCCTTGCCCTCGGGCGCGAAACGGTTCGCCAGCCGTCGTACGAGATTGAGCTCCGTGCCGATGGCCCACTTGGAGCCGGCGGGCGCGGCCTCCAGGGCCTTGATGATGTACTCCGTCGAGCCGACGTAGTCCGCCGCGGCCACGACCTCGTGCTTGCACTCGGGGTGGACCAGCACGTTCACCCCCGGGATGCGCTCGCGCACGTCGTTTACCGAGTCCAGCGAGAACCGGCCGTGCACCGAGCAGTGGCCGCGCCACAGGATCATCTTCGCGGCGCGCAGCTCGTCCGCCGTCAGCCCGCCGTTCGGCTTGTGCGGGTTGTAGACGACGCAGTCCTCCAGGGACATGCCCATGTCGCGGACGGCGGTGTTGCGGCCGAGGTGCTGGTCGGGCAGGAACAGCACCTTCTCGCCCTGCTGGAAGGCCCACTCCAGGGCCTTCTTGGCGTTCGAGGAGGTGCAGATCGTGCCGCCGTGCTTGCCCGTGAACGCCTTGATGTCCGCGGACGAGTTCATGTACGAGACCGGCACGACCTGCTCGGCTATCCCCGCGTCGGTCAGCACGTCCCAGCACTCGGCGACCTGCTCGGCGGTGGCCATGTCCGCCATCGAGCACCCGGCCGCGAGGTCCGGCAGGACGACCTTCTGGTCGTCGGAGGTCAGGATGTCCGCGGACTCCGCCATGAAGTGCACACCGCAGAACACGATGTACTCGGCCTCCGGACGCGCCGCCGCGTCCCGGGCCAGCTTGAACGAGTCACCCGTGACGTCGGCGAACTGGATGACCTCGTCGCGCTGGTAGTGGTGGCCGAGCACGAAGACCTTGTCGCCGAGCTTGGCCTTGGCCGCGCGGGCGCGCTCCACCAGGTCCGGGTCGGACGGGGACGGCAGGTCGCCGGGGCACTCGACGCCCCGCTCGCTCTTCGGGTCGGCCTCGCGGCCGAGCAGCAGCAGGGCGAGAGGAGTCGGCTGTACGTCGAGCTCCGGGGTCTGGGCGGTGGTCACGACACGCACCCTTTCTGTTCTGCGGGAGGTTCTGCTGGAGGTACTGCGGCCATGCTTCTCGTCTAACTGACGCTATCTATCATAACCCGCTTCACGTCAGTTTGACGATGGTCATTGCGTCGATGTGACATGAATCCCGATGAGCCGTTTTCCGCTCGCCATCGCATGTGCGAGCATGAAGTGAGGTGCCGAAAATCAGGTACCCGGCCCGGAATGAATCCGCGGCCTTGCCGGTTGCACCAGTCGGCAAGCAGTCTCCGTACAACCCGGGAGAGATGTAGATGTCCGTATCGGACGAGACCAGCACCGTCACCGACGGCATCATCCTGTCCGACGCCGCCGCGGCGAAGGTCAAGGCCCTGCTCGACCAGGAAGGCCGTGACGACCTGGCCCTGCGCGTCGCCGTTCAGCCCGGCGGCTGCTCCGGCCTGCGCTACCAGCTCTTCTTCGACGAGCGCTCCCTCGACGGAGACGTGGTCAAGGACTTCGGCGGCGTCAAGGTCGTCACCGACCGCATGAGCGCCCCGTACCTGGGCGGCGCGTCCATCGACTTCGTCGACACCATCGAGAAGCAGGGCTTCACGATCGACAACCCGAACGCGACGGGTTCCTGCGCCTGCGGCGACTCCTTCAGCTAAACCCTGCGGTAAGCCCTCCGGCTTGCCGGACAACTGAACAGACCGAAGGCGGCGGCCCCCTCAGACAGGGCCGCCGCCTTCGCGCATCCGGCGGGCTACTGCACCCCGGCCGTCGCCGGCGACCGCAGCGGACCCGGCTTCGGCAGCGAGATCTCCTTGCCGTCCGAGCCGACGACCTTCCGGTCGCCGAGCGGCTCGTCCAACCGCACGGTCCGCGTCAGCTGCTTGGCGATCATGATGCAGACCTTGCCCTTCCACGGTGTCTCGGTCACCGTGACGGTCACCTTGTCGGCGCTCTCGCTCGCCTTCGCGTCGTAGTCTCCGCACACCCCGCCGGTGAAGATCACGGTCAGGTTCCTGCCGTCGGTCGTGTAGCTGTCCACCTTGACGTCACGGGTGGCGGGCGCCGAGGACGGACCGCCGCCCGGTGCGCTCGCCGACGGGGTGGGCGCCCCGGACGGCGTCGTCGCGTTCGAGGCCAGGTACTTCGGGTCGACGGCCGGATACGTCACCGTGAAGCCGTTCTGCGCGCCCGCGCCCTTCACCTGGAACAGCCAGGACGGCACCAGCGCCTGCCGCCCGTCCACCGCATGCACGGCCAGCCCGAAGACCGCACCGTCGACGGTGACGGTCTGCTTCTGCGGCGTCGCACCCGCCCCGGACGACGACTGCCCGCACGGCTCCTCCAGCCGGTCCTTCAGCGGTACGGGGCTGGCGCAGCCGCCGATGCCCATGCGGTGGTCGGTCGTGGGCGCCGAGTTCATCAGGTCCAGCGTCTTCCGCGCGCCCAGCACGGGGTACGTGTCGCCCTTCACCGGCGCCTTCAACTGTCCGCTGCCGCCCACCACTTCACCCTGGGCGCCGACGGTCAGCCCGGTCGTCCAGCCGTAGGTGGGCAGCCCGCCGACCAAGGGGTTCGCGTTCACCACCCGCTGGGCGCCCATGACCTGGCTCGCGTCCACCTTCGCGTCGTCCTGGCCGACCGCCTTCAGTACCGGCGCCGCGGCCTTCTTCGCGGCGGCCTCGCTCACCGTGGCACCGGCCGGGTTCGCGGGATCCTTCGTACAGGCGATGGCCCTCCCACAGTCGTCGGTACCGGCCGCGTACCGGTGGAACGTCCACGTCCCCGGCGCCTGCTTGTCCACCACCAGGCTCGGCCCGGACCCGTCCCTGTCCGGCCCGACCTGCCAGGCCCGGCCCTGCGCCACCGGCGCCCCGTCCAGCCCGAGGGCCTTGGCCAGCCGCGCCACCTCGTCCTTGGTGACCTCGCCGGCCGCCCGGTACACGGGCGCCGAGTCCGGCCCTTCGGGCAGGGCGCCGTCGGCCTTGTACCGCACGCCGTACGGGTTGGGCTCCCCGGGCGCGATGCCGTCCGTACCCCCCTCGGAGTAACCGTCGAGCGCGAGCGGCGGGGGAGTGGTGCCGTCACCGGAGGCGCCGGAGTCCGTACGCCCACCGGAGCCGCCAACGGCCGACGCGGTGAGGTACGCCCCGCCACCGCCCACCAGCAGCACGGCAGCGGCGACGGAGGCGATGAGCACGGGGGAGCGGCGACGCGCCGGGCGGGGCTCCTGCGCGTCCGGATCGGGGGTGGCGTCGGGAACCTCGGTGTCACCACCGGCGGCGATCGGAGGCTCGGCGACGGTCGGCCCCTTGGCGTCCTCGGCGACCTCGCTCTCCTCGACGGGGGCGCCCGCTCCGGCCGCGGCGGTCGTCCGGCCAGCAGTGGGTTCGTTGATGGCGGCGGCCGCTGCGGCTTCCTCGCCCGAGGCGGTTTCCTCAACCACGCCGGGCGCCTCGGCGTCCTCCCCCTCAGCCGAAGGGCTCTCCGCGCCGGCTTCCTCCCCAGGAGCGTCCGCTTCGCCCTCCATGACGCCCGGAGCCCCGGCGCCCACGGCACCCTGCTCCTCCACGGCACCCTGCTCCTCGGCGGAGCCGGCGGTGCCGTTCTCGTCCGGGGCGTCGTTGTCGGGTCGCTCGGTGTTCACCGCATCGCTCCTTCACCTGCACAGCTGTCCTGTGACCCTGACCCGACCCTGTCAAAAAGGGCCGCGGGAGGGTCGTATCGCACATCCCCTCGGCGGGGGACGGCGATGGGACGCAGCGGAGGAGCGCGCGGTTCCCTTCCTGTGCGCCGGCGCGGCTACCGGGCCCTAGCGGATTGCGCCCCGTACTCAGTCGCCGTAGTCCGACATGGAGTCCAGCAGACGGGCCGACTTCGGCGGCACGACCACACCGTGGATGAGTGACGGGGAGACCGGGCGGGAAGTGATGCGGTCGGGGGCGGCCCAGTGGGGGACCATCCGGGCGCAGTCGCCGCGCAGCGACGCGAGGTCGCCTTCGAGGTCGACCGGGACCGGGGCATGGACCTTCAGGTTCGTCATAGCGGAACCGTATGCACGTCGAAGCCGGTGAAGAAAGATCTACTATCGGGTAGTTTCGGCCACTTCAGAGCCCGGCTACGACCCGGTAGCGTGAACTGTCAATCCACCCTCCCGTCTCTCACAGGAGAGTCCCCGCCGTGCGCATCGCAGTCACCGGCTCCATCGCCACCGACCACCTCATGACCTTCCCCGGCCGCTTCGCCGACCAGCTCGTCGCGGACCAGCTGCACACGGTCTCGCTCTCCTTCCTGGTCGACAACCTCGACGTACGCCGGGGCGGCGTCGGCGCCAACATCGCCTTCGGCATGGGTCAGCTCGGCACGACCCCGATCCTGGTCGGCGCCGCCGGCTTCGACTTCGACGAGTACCGCGCCTGGCTGGACCGGCACGGCGTCGACACCGACTCGGTCCGTATCTCCGAGACCCTGCACACCGCCCGCTTCGTGTGCACCACGGACTCGGACCACAACCAGATCGGCTCGTTCTACACGGGCGCCATGAGCGAGGCCCGCCAGATCGAGCTGAAGACCGTCGCGGACCGCGTCGGCGGTCTCGACCTCGTCCTGATCGGCGCCGACGACCCGGAGGCGATGCTCCGCCACACCGAGGAGTGCCGCTCCCGGTCCATCCCCTTCGCCGCCGACTTCTCCCAGCAGATCGCCCGGATGAACGGCGACGAGATCCGGATACTGCTGGAGGGCGCCACCTACCTGTTCTCGAACGAGTACGAGAAGGGCCTGATCGAGTCCAAGACCGGCTGGAGCGACGCCGAGATCCTCGCCAAGGTCGGCCACCGCGTCACCACCCTCGGCTCCCGCGGCGTCCGCATCGAGCGGGCCGGCGAGGACCCGATCGAGGTCGGCTGCGCGGAGGAGGAGCGCAAGGCCGACCCCACGGGCGTCGGCGACGCCTTCCGCGCCGGCTTCCTCTCCGGCCTCGCCTGGGGCGTCTCCCTGGAGCGTGCCGCCCAGGTCGGCTGCATGCTCGCCACGCTCGTCATCGAGACGGTCGGCACCCAGGAGTACACGCTGCGGCGCGCCCACTTCATGGAGCGCTTCACCAAGGCCTACGGCGACGAGGCCGCCGCCGAGGTCCAGAAGCACCTGGCCTGATCTACGAGACCCGGCGGACCACGTACGCGGCACCGCGGTCCGCCGGTTCCTCACCCACGTACTCCTGGCCCCGCATCTCGCACCAGGCCGGGATGTCCAGCCGCGCCGCCTCGTCGTCGGACAGGACACGCACCGTGCCGCCCACCGGCACGTCCCCGATGACCTTGGCGAGCTCGATGACGGGGATCGGGCAGCGCTTGCCGAGCGCGTCGACGACCAGGGCGTCGTCCTGCCGCACGGCCGCCGCCGCAGCCGGCGCCCCCAGCTTCTCCCGCACCCCCGCCACCGCCCCCGGCAGCACCTCCAGGAACCGCTCGACGTCTTCCTCCGGCGTCCCCATCGGCAGCGAAACCCGCACATTCCCCTCACTCAGCACCCCCATCGCCTTCAGCACATGGCTGGGCGTCAGCGTGCTGCTGGTGCAGGACGACCCGGAGGAAACGGAGAAACCCTCCCGATCCAGCTCGTGCAGCAATGTCTCCCCGTCGACATAGAGACAGGAGAAGGTGACGATCCCCGGCAGCCGCCGCTCCGGATCCCCCACCACCTCCACGTCCGGCACCGACCGCGGCACCCGCACCCGGATCCGCTCCGTCAGCTCCCGCAGCCGTACCGCCTCTTGCTCCGCCTCCGCGCGCACCGCCCGCAGCGAGGCGGCCGCCGCCACGATCGCCGGCAGATTCTCGAAGCCGGCGGCCCGCCCCGACTCCCGCTCGTCCGCAGGCCCTTGCGACGCGAACCGCACACCTTTTCGTACGACGAGCAGCCCCACCCCCGAGGGCCCGCCCCACTTGTGCGCACTGGCCGCGAGCAGCGACCAGTCGCCCTCGACCGGGCCCCACCCCAGCGACTGCGCCGCATCCACCAGCAAGGGCACGCCGGACTCCCGGCACACGGCAGCCACTTCGGCCACCGGCTGCTCGGTGCCCACCTCGTGGTTGGCGGACTGAAGGCAGGCCAGCGCGGTGTCCGGGCGGAGGGCCTCCGCGTACGACGCAGGCGTCACCCTGCCCTGCCGGTCCACCTCGACCTGCGTGACGCTCCCGCCGCCGGCCTCGTGCGTGTCAGCCGCATGGAGCACCGAGGAGTGTTCGACCGCGGACACGATCAGGTGACGCCCAACCCGGTGACGCCCGGCCAGCGCCCCCGCGATTCCCGCGTGCACGGCCCGGGTCCCGGAAGACGTGAAAACCAGCTCGTCGGCCCGACATCCCACAGCCTCAGCGGCGGCTTCCCGCGCCGCATCGAGCAACATCCGAGCCCGCCGCCCTTCTCGGTAAAGCCGTGCGGGGTCGGCCCATCCTTCATCCAGGGTGGCCAACAGCGCCTGACGAGCGACCGGATGAAGAGGCGCGGAGGAAGCGGCGTCGAAATAGGACATACGGCAACCGTAAAACTTGGGGTAGGGCAGCCGCCGTTTAGGGGCGCGGGGAACTGCGCGACCAGCCACAAACAACCCGCACCCGCCAATCCAGCGAACCCACGGAGTGACTAGGCACCCCTCCCGCTGAACCCCCGGAGGGCGTCGGCTAGGGTTTGGTCCGCATAAACATCCAAACCCCTGCCCGACGCAGGGCGGCGACCGACCACCGAAGAAGGCAGGCCGCAGCCAACCGCGCGGGCGAGACTCTCGGGAAGGCGCTACGTGAGTCCCAACGGCTCCGACCGCTCGCCGCGGCGCCCGATGCGGCGGAAGCTGCTGCAGGCAATGACCGCGGGCCTGGTCCTGGCGACCGCCACCGGTTGCACATACAAGGACTTCCCCCGCCTTGGTATGCCCACCCCGACCACGGAAGAGGCTCCGCGGATCCTCTCCCTGTGGCAGGGCTCCTGGGCAGCCGCGCTCGCCACCGGCGTGCTGGTGTGGGGCCTGATCCTGTGGAGTGCTTTCTTCCACCGGCGCAGCCGCACGAAGGTCGAAGTTCCTCCGCAGACCCGGTACAACATGCCGATCGAGGCGCTGTACACGGTGGTTCCGCTCGTCATCGTCTCGGTGCTGTTCTACTTCACGGCCCGCGACGAGTCGAAGCTGCTCAGCCTCTCCGACAAGAAGCCCGACGTCACCGTGAACGTCGTCGGCTTCCAGTGGAGCTGGGGCTTCAACTACATCGAGCCTGTGCCCGGTGTCACCGGTGACGCGAAGACCGACAAGAACCTGGCCGCCATTCCGGACCGGTTCAAGAACGAGTTCCCGGCGAACGCCGGCGGTGTCTACGACGTCGGTACGCCGGCCTCGAAGGACCCGAAGACCCACAACCCCGGCCCGACCCTCTGGCTCCCCGAGGGCAAGACGGTCCGCTTCGTCCTCACCTCGCGTGACGTCATCCACTCCTTCTGGGTGGTGCCGTTCCTGATGAAGATGGACGTCATCCCGGGTCACACCAACGCCTTCCAGGTGACCCCCAACAAGAAGGGCACCTTCCTCGGCAAGTGCGCCGAGCTCTGCGGTGTCGACCACTCCCGGATGCTGTTCAACGTGAAGGTCGTCTCCCCGGACGTCTACGAGAAGCACCTCCAGGACCTCGCCAAGAAGGGCCAGACCGGTTACGTTCCCGCCGGCATCGCGCAGACGAGCCACGAGAAGAACCGGGAGACGAACAACCTGTGAGCATCGTCAACGAACCCCAGGGCGCCGCGGCGGAGTCCCACTACACGGACGAGCTGCCGGTCCGGCGCAAGCAGCCCGGCAACGTGGTCATCAAGTGGCTCACCACCACTGACCACAAGACGATCGGGACGCTGTACCTCGTCACGTCGTTCGCGTTCTTCCTGATCGGCGGCGTGATGGCGCTGCTGATGCGCGCCGAGCTGGCTCGACCTGGTCTGCAGATCATGTCGAACGAGCAGTTCAACCAGGCGTTCACGATGCACGGCACGATCATGCTGCTGATGTTCGCGACGCCGCTGTTCGCGGGCTTCACCAACTGGATCATGCCGCTGCAGATCGGCGCGCCCGACGTGGCGTTCCCGCGGCTGAACATGTTCGCCTACTGGCTCTATCTGTTCGGCTCGACGATCGCGGTGGGCGGCTTCCTCACCCCGCAGGGTGCGGCCGACTTCGGCTGGTTCGCCTACTCCCCGCTGTCGGACGCGGTCCGCTCGCCGGGCGTCGGCGCCGACCTGTGGATCATGGGTCTGGCCTTCTCCGGCTTCGGCACCATCCTCGGTGCGGTCAACTTCATCACCACCATCATCTGCATGCGTGCGCCGGGCATGACCATGTTCCGCATGCCGATCTTCGTGTGGAACGTGCTGCTGACCGCGGTGCTGGTCCTGCTCGCCTTCCCGGTCCTCGCCGCCGCGCTGTTCGCGCTGGAGGCGGATCGGAAGTTCGGTGCGCATGTCTTCGACGCGGCCAATGGCGGCGCCCTGCTGTGGCAACACCTCTTCTGGTTCTTCGGCCATCCAGAGGTGTACATCATCGCGCTGCCGTTCTTCGGCATCATCTCCGAGGTCATCCCGGTCTTCTCCCGTAAGCCGATGTTCGGCTACATGGGCCTGATCGGCGCGACGATCGCCATCGCGGGTCTGTCCGTGACCGTGTGGGCCCACCACATGTACGTCACCGGCGGTGTGCTGCTCCCGTTCTTCTCCTTCATGACGTTCCTCATCGCCGTACCGACCGGCGTGAAGTTCTTCAACTGGATCGGAACGATGTGGAAGGGGTCCCTGTCCTTCGAGACCCCGATGCTCTGGGCGACCGGCTTCCTGGTCACCTTCACCTTCGGTGGTCTGACCGGTGTCATCCTGGCCTCGCCGCCGATGGACTTCCACGTCTCGGACTCGTACTTCGTGGTGGCGCACTTCCACTACGTGGTCTTCGGCACCGTCGTCTTCGCGATGTTCTCCGGATTCCACTTCTGGTGGCCGAAGATGACCGGCAAGATGCTCGACGAGCGCCTCGGCAAGATCACCTTCTGGACGCTGTTCATCGGCTTCCACGGCACCTTCCTGGTCCAGCACTGGCTGGGTGCCGAGGGCATGCCCCGTCGTTACGCGGACTACCTCGCGGCCGACGGCTTCACCGCCCTGAACACGATCTCGACGATCAGCTCGTTCCTGCTCGGCATGTCGATCCTGCCGTTCCTCTACAACGTGTGGAAGACGGCCAAGTACGGCAAGCCGGTCGGCGTCGACGACCCGTGGGGCTACGGCCGCTCGCTCGAGTGGGCGACGTCCTGCCCGCCGCCGCGGCACAACTTCCTCACCCTGCCGCGGATCCGCAGTGAATCCCCGGCGTTCGACCTGCACCACCCTGAGATCGCCGCTCTCGACCAGCTCGAGAACGCGCCTCACGGTGAGAAGGCTCTGGCTGGTGGCAAGGAGGCCGGCAAGTGAAGGTTCAGGGCAAGATGTTCATGTGGCTGAGCGTCTTCGTCCTCGCCATGGCGGTGGTCTATGGCGTGTGGTCGAAGGAGCCGGCCGGTACCACGGCGCTCTTCCTGGCCTTCGGTCTGTGCATCATGGTCGGCTTCTACCTCGGCTTCACGGCCAAGCGGGTCGACGCGGGTGCGATGGACAACAAGGAGGCGGACGTCGCGGACGACGCCGGCGAGGTCGGGTTCTTCAGCCCGCACAGCTGGCAGCCGCTGGCCCTCGGGGTCGGTGGTGCGCTCGCCTTCCTGTCGATCGCGATCGGCTGGTGGCTGCTGTACTTCTCGGCGCCGATCATCATGATCGGCCTGTACGGCTGGGTCTTCGAGTACTACCGCGGTGAGAACCGCACCCAGTAGCACGAGCAGGGCGCACAGGGAGCCCGGACACTCCGAAAGGAGCGTCCGGGCTCCCGCTTTTGCCGCAAAACTGTTCCCTCGTACGGATTACTGCGCGCGCCGTCCTTGACGAACGTCCATAGCGTGAGGGACATGAACCACTCTCCGCGCACCCGCACCGTCGTCAGCTGCACTCTGCTGGTGATCGCCCTCGGCGCGGGCGGCACCGCTTGCAGCAGCGGGGGCAACCCGCTGGCCGGCAAGCCGTACGACGCGACGGACCAGCTCTCCTTCAACGGCCTCAAGGGCGGCGCGAAGAAGGCCGACCCGGACAAGCCCCTCGAGGTCACCGCCGAGGACGGCGGCCGCATCACGGACGTCACGGCCACGGACGCCGCAGGCCGCTTCGTGGCGGGCGAACTCTCCGCCGACGGCACCCGCTGGCACAGCACCTCCCCGCTCGCCGCCAACGCCCATTACACGGTGCGGGTGAGCACGGAGGACGGGGACGGGGCGCCGGGCCGCAAGGTTCTCACCTTCGACACCAGCACCCCCACCACCAAGAAGCGCCTGGACGTGAAGTTCGGCCCCGACTCCGGCGCCTACGGCGTCGGCCAGCCCGTCACCGCCCAACTGAACCAGCCCGTCAAGGACAGGACACAACGCGCCATCGTCGAACGGGCACTGCGGGTGGACTCGGTCCCCGCCGTGCAGGGCGCCTGGCACTGGGTCGACGACAAGGAACTCCACTACCGCCCCAAGGACTACTGGCCCGCCCACGCCACCGTCCAGGTGCACAGCAATCTGGACGGCATCAAGGTCGGCGACCGCCTGTGGGGCGCCAGGAGCAAGCCGCTGAAGCTCACCATCGGCGACAGCATCATCGCCGTCACCGACGCCTCGGCACACTCCATGACGGTGTACAAGAACGGCGAGGACATCAAGGAAGTCCCCGTCACCACCGGCAAGCCCGGCTTCGAGACCCGCAACGGCGTCAAGGTCGTACTGGGCAAGCAGTCCTTCGTACGCATGCGCAGCGCCACCGTGGGCATCGCCGAAGGCAGCTCCGACTCCTACGACCTACCCGTCTACTGGGCCACCCGCCTGACCTGGAGCGGCGAGTACGTCCACGCCGCCCCCTGGTCAGTGGGCTCCCAGGGCTACGCCAACGTCAGCCACGGCTGCACCGGCATGAGCACCGCCAACGCCGAGTGGTTCTTCAACACCGTCCACGAGGGCGACGTGGTGAAGGTCATCAACTCCAACGGCGACACCATGGAACCCTTCGGCAACGGCTTCGGCGACTGGAACCTCACCTGGAAAAAGTGGCGCACGGGCAGCGCCCTGGTGGGCGGCACACCTGACGGCCCGAGCCCCAAGGACGCGGCACGGTTGAGGCCGCAGAACGTCTGACTTGGGGCCGAAAGACCCGCACCCCCGAGCTCCTAGGCGCTCTGCTGAAGCGCCTTCTGCCGCAACAGCGAAGCCAACGCCGCAGCGAACTCCACAGGCTCCACAGGCAAGGTCACAGCGGCATCCGCCCGGCTCCACGTGGCCAGCCACGCATCCTGAGGCCGACCGATGAGCAGCAGCACCGGCGGGCAGTTGAACACCTCGTCCTTGATCTGCCGGCACACCCCCATGCCCCCCATGGGCACGGCCTCACCGTCCAGGACGCACACGTCGATGCCGCCCCGGTCCAGCTCCTTGATGACGGCGGCCGGCGTCGCACACTCCAGGAACTCGACGACGGGAACGTCGGGAGCGGGCCTGCGCCCGGTCGCGAGCCGCACCTGTTCGCGGGTGTTGGAGTCGTCGCTGTAGACCAGCACCGTGGCGGTCGGCTGCATAGTTCCTCCGAGACGTCGGCGTCGTACGGAAAGGCCCGATGGGGCGGATGTTACTCCGTTCAACACCACGTCAACACCGGTATGGACGGCAGCAACACTCCGAACGGCACCCCCCGGAGTGAGGGCGGGATAAGCGACCGACATAATGTCGGTCGTGGCGACAGCAACGACAGTAGAAACCGGGCACGCGCACCCGTCGGTCAACCGGCCGAACCTCACCAGCGTCGGAACCATCATCTGGCTGAGTTCCGAGCTGATGTTCTTCGCGGCCCTCTTCGCGATGTACTTCACCCTGCGATCGGTGACCGGTCCGGATCACTGGAAGGAGATGGCGAGCCATCTCAACCTTCCGTTCTCCGCGACCAACACCACGATCCTGGTGCTCTCCTCCCTCACCTGCCAGCTCGGCGTGTTCGCCGCCGAGCGCGGGGATGTGAAGAAGCTCCGGGGCTGGTTCATCATCACGTTCGTGATGGGTGCGATCTTCATCGGCGGTCAGATCTTCGAGTACACGGAGCTGGTGAAGAAGGACGGGCTCTCCCTGTCCTCCGACCCCTACGGCTCGGTGTTCTACCTGACCACCGGGTTCCACGGCATGCACGTGACGGGCGGCCTCATCGCCTTCCTGTTCGTTCTCGGCCGCACCTACGCGGCCAAGAGGTTCACCCACGAGCAGGCGACCGCGGCCATCGTCGTGTCCTACTACTGGCACTTCGTCGATGTCGTGTGGATCGGCCTCTTCGCCACGATCTACCTGATCAAGTAGCCGGGCCCGTTCCCGCGTGCGCCCGCGCGGCGCACAACCCACAAGCATCGACGCAGAAGATCCTGACACCGGGGTAATCCGTGAAAAAGCTCTCCGCACGACGACGCCATCCCATGGCGGCGCTCGTCGTCCTACTCCTCGCGCTGGCATGCACCGGGGGGCTGTACGCCGCGTTCGCACCCGCGAGCAAGGCGCAGGCCGATGACACCGCCCAGTCCCTTGCCATCGACGAGGGCAAGAAGCTCTACTCCGTGGGCTGCGCCAGCTGCCACGGCACCGGCGGTCAGGGAACCACCGACGGTCCGAGCCTCGTCGGCGTGGGCGCCGCGGCCGTCGACTTCCAGGTCGGCACCGGCCGTATGCCGGCCCAGCAGCCGGGCGCTCAGGTCCCGAAGAAGAAGGTCATCTACTCGCAGGCCGAGATCGACCAGCTCGCCGCGTACATCTCCTCCTTCGGCGCCGGCCCGTCCATCCCGACGAAGGCGGACTACGGCCCGGACGGTGCCGACATCGCCAAGGGTGGCGAGCTGTTCCGCACCAACTGCGCGCAGTGCCACAACTTCACCGGCAAGGGCGGTGCGCTGACGCACGGCAAGTTCGCCCCGAGCCTCGAGGGCGTCGCCCCGAAGCACATCTACGAGGCCATGCAGACCGGCCCGCAGAACATGCCGTCGTTCCCCGACACCACGCTGTCGGAGCAGAACAAGAAGGACATCATCGCGTACCTGAACGCGGTCAACGGTGACGACACCGAGAGCCCCGGCGGCCTGGAGCTGGGCGGACTCGGCCCGGTCTCCGAGGGCCTGTTCGCCTGGATCTTCGGACTCGGCGCGCTGATCGCGGTCGCCGTCTGGGTCGCCGCTCGGACCGCAAAGGCCAAGAAGTCATGAGTAGCCAAGACATTCCAGAAGAGAACCTGCCCGCTGAGCAGGACGCGCACGGCACCGTAAGCCTCGCGGACGAGAAGAACCCGTTCGCGGACCCCGGTCTGCCGCCCCACGAGCACCGGGTGCAGGACATCGACGAGCGGGCCGCCAAGCGGTCCGAGCGTGTGGTGGCCATGCTGTTCACGGTCTCGATGCTGGCCACGGTCGGCTTCATCGCCTCGTACGTGGCGATCCCGCACGACAAGGCGATCTACGTCTTCCCGATCGGCCACATCAACGCGCTGAACTTCGCGCTGGGCCTGACCCTGGGTCTCGCGCTGTTCGCCATCGGCGCGGGCGCGGTCCACTGGGCCCGCACCCTGATGTCCGACGTGGAGATCGCCGACGAGCGGCACCCGATCGAGGCGTCCCCCGAGGTCAAGGCCAAGGTCATGGCCGACTTCAAGCAGGGCGCCAAGGAGTCCGCGCTCGGCCGCCGCAAGCTCATCCGCAACACGATGTTCGGTGCGCTGGCCCTGTTCCCGCTCTCCGGCGTCATGCTGCTGCGCGACCTCGGACCGCTGCCGGGGACCAAGCTGCGCCACACGCTGTGGTCCAAGGGCAAGCTGCTCGTCAACATGAACACCAACGAGCCGCTGCGCGCCTCCGACGTCGCGGTCGGCTCGCTCACCTTCGCCAAGCCCGAGGGCCTGGAGGAGCACGACGAGAACTTCCAGACCGAGATCGCCAAGGCGGCCCTGATGATCGTCCGGATCCAGCCGGACAACATCAAGGACAAGCGCGAGCTCGAGTGGTCGCACGAGGGAATCGTCGCCTACTCGAAGATCTGCACCCACGTCGGTTGCCCGATCTCGCTGTACGAGCAGCAGACGCACCACGTGCTGTGCCCCTGCCACCAGTCCACCTTCGACCTGTCCGACGGTGCCCGGGTGATCTTCGGCCCCGCCGGTCACGCCCTGCCGCAGCTGCGCATCGGCGTGAACGACCAGGGCTACCTCGAGGCGCTCGGCGACTTCGAAGAGCCCGTCGGTCCTGCATTCTGGGAGCGCGGATGAGCACCAACGACAGCGCCGCGGCACGCCGCGGCAAGGCGCCGGCCGGCGAGCGCGTCGCCGACTGGGCCGACGGCCGGCTGGGGATCTACTCCCTGGCCAAGACCAACATGCGCAAGATCTTCCCCGACCACTGGTCGTTCATGTTGGGCGAAGTGTGCATGTACAGCTTCATCATCCTCATCCTCACGGGTGTGTATCTGACGCTGTTCTTCCACCCGTCGATGAACGAGGTGGAGTACCACGGCAGCTACATCCCGCTGCAGGGTCAGATGATGTCCGAGGCGTTCAACTCGACCCTGCACATCTCCTTCGATGTGCGCGGTGGTCTGCTGATCCGGCAGATCCACCACTGGGCCGCGCTGATCTTCCTCGCGGGCATGTTCGTGCACATGATGCGTGTGTTCTTCACCGGCGCGTTCCGCAAGCCGCGTGAGGTCAACTGGGTGTTCGGCTTCCTGCTGCTCGTCCTGGGCATGTTCACCGGCTTCACCGGCTACTCGCTCCCGGACGACCTGCTCTCCGGCACCGGTGTCCGCTTCATGGAGGGCGCGATCCTGTCCGTGCCGATCGTCGGCACGTACCTGTCGATGTTCCTCTTCGGCGGCGAGTTCCCGGGCGGCGACTTCGTGGCCCGGTTCTACTCGGTCCACATCCTGCTGCTGCCGGGCATCATGCTCGGCCTGATGGTGGGCCACCTGATCCTGGTCTTCTACCACAAGCACACGCAGTTCGCGGGCCCCGGAAAGACGAACAACAACGTCGTCGGCATGCCGCTGCTGCCGGTGTACATGGCGAAGGCCGGCGGCTTCTTCTTCCTGGTCTTCGGCGTCATCACGGCCATCGCGGCGATCGCCTCGATCAACCCGATCTGGGCCATGGGCCCCTACCGTCCGGACCAGGTGTCCACCGGCGCCCAGCCCGACTGGTACATGGGCTTCTCCGAGGGCCTGATCCGTGTGATGCCGGGCTGGGAGATCAACCTCTGGGGCCACACGCTCGTCCTGGGCGTGTTCATCCCGCTGGTGGTCTTCCCGCTGGTCCTGGTCGCGATCGCGGTCTACCCGTTCATCGAGTCCTGGGTCACCGGCGACCGGCGCGAGCACCACATCCTGGACCGTCCGCGCAACGCCCCGACGCGTACCGCGTTCGGTGCCGCGTGGGTCTCCTGGTACTTCGTGCTGATGATCGGTGGCGGCAACGACCTGTGGGCCACGCACTTCCACCTGTCGATCAACGCGATCACCTGGTTCGTGCGCGTCAGCTTCTTCGTCGTGCCGGTGCTCACGTTCATCGCCACCAAGCGGATCTGCCTCGGCCTCCAGCGCCGCGACAAGGACAAGGTGCTGCACGGCCGCGAGTCGGGCATCATCAAGCGCCTGCCGCACGGTGAGTTCATCGAGGTGCACGAGCCGCTCAGCCAGGACGCCCTGCACACCCTCACGGCGCACGAGCAGTACAAGCCGGCCCAGATCGGCCCGACGGTCGACGAGAACGGCGTCGAGCGCAAGGTCAAGGGCTCCGAGCGACTGCGCGCCAAGCTCAGCGAGGCGTACTACGGCGAGGAGTCCCAGATTCCGAAGCCGACCGTCGAGGAGTACAGGGAGATCACGAGCGGCCACGGCCACCACTGATCGCTGCGGCTCGCCACGCCACGGCAGAAGGGCCCCCGTCCGGTCTTCGGACGGGGGCCCTTTTCCATGCCCTGAGCTGGATAGGGTGGCCTCACACTCGTTCTCTTCCACTACGACGACCAGGAGCGGCCTTATGAGCGCTGTGACCCCCGCTGGAGGCGACACCGCGGCGGGCCGTTCCTGGCCCCTGCTGCTGAACGGCCTGCTGGACGGCCACGACCTCAGCGCCGACGACACCGCCTGGGCGATGGACCTGATCATGCGCGGTGAGGCGACCGACGCCCAGATCGCCGGGTTCGCGGTGGCGCTGCGCGCGAAGGGCGAGACCGTCGAGGAGATCACCGGGCTCGTCCGGACGATGTACGAGCACGCGAACGTGATCGAGGTGCCGGGGCGGACCGTCGACATCGTCGGAACGGGCGGTGACGGCGCGAAGACGGTGAACATCTCCACCATGTCGGCGATCGTCATCGCGGGCACGGGCGCGAAGGTCGTCAAGCACGGCAACCGGGCCGCCTCCTCGGCCTCCGGCGCCTCGGACGTGCTGGAGAAGCTGGGCGTCAATCTGGAACTGACGCCGAAGCGGGTGGCGGAGGTCGCGGAGGAAGCCGGCATCACCTTCTGCTTCGCCATCAAGTTCCACCCGGCGCTGCGTCATGTGGCCGCCGCCCGAGGGCAGTTGGGCATCCGGACGACCTTCAACGCCCTCGGTCCGCTGACCAACCCGGCGAAGGTGAGGGCACAGGCGGTCGGTGTCGCCGACCCGCGCCTGGCGCCGCTCATCGCCGGCGTCCTCGCCGAGCGCGGCAACTCCTCCCTCGTCTTCCGCGGCGACGACGGCTTCGACGAGCTGACGACGACGGCCACCTCACGCGTCTGGGTCGTCCGCGAGGGCAAGGTCACCGAGGAGACCTTCGACCCCCGTGACGTCGGTCTCGAACTGGTCCCGGTTCAGGCCCTGCGCGGCGGCGACCCGTCGTACAACGCGGAGGTCGCCCGCAGGCTCCTCGACGGCGAGAAGGGCCCCGTACGGGATGCCGTACTCCTGAACTCGGCGGCGGCCCTCGTGGCCCTCGACCCGGGTCCCGGGACGCTGGCCGAGCAGATCCGGGCCGGCATGGACAAGGCGGCGGAGTCGATCGACTCCGGCGCGGCCAAGCGGGCGCTGGAGCGCTGGGTGGCTGTCAGCAACGCCTAGCAGAGGACCGCGGTCCCGCAATCCGGACAGGAGTTGCGGGACCGCGATCACTTCACGTACGTTCCTGTCCAGGTCATGAGTGACAGTCATGAGGCCCCGGCCGACTGTCCGGCAACCCTCCGTCCGTGGCGGGGTGCCCCGGGTGAAGACCAGGCCGTAGGCAGCGAGGTCTACGGCAAGCGCGGACCCCTCGAGCAACCAGGGGTCCTGGTCGTCGAGGAGCCTTCCGTGAGCAAGCGAATGCGATAGGGCCGCAGAGCCCCGCCTCCGCATCCCCTTTTCCCCTCACGCCCCTGCTTGAGCCATGCCGCTCGCGGGGCGAATTCCACCTGCTTACACGGGAGTTCCGCCATGTCTGTCTCCACCGCTGCCGCCGCCACCTCCGTCTGTGCCCCGCTGCCCGTTCTGGGCCGGGATGTCACCGTCCCGCTCGTCACGGGCGGCGAAGTCACCTATGCGGCACTCGACTACGCGGCCAGCGCCCCGGCCCTCCAGCGGGTGTGGGACGACGTCGCGGCCTACGCCCCCTACTACGGCAGCGTCCACCGCGGCGCCGGCTACCTCTCGCAGCTCTCCACCGACCTGTTCGAGAACGCCCGCAGGACGGTCGCCGAGTTCCTCGACTGCCGCGCCGACGACCAGCTGATCTTCACCCGCTCGACCACGGACTCCCTCAATCTGCTGGCGCGGGCCCTTCCGGCCGACTGCCAGGTCTTCGTCTTCGAGACCGAGCACCACGCCAGCCTGCTGCCCTGGAAGGACGCCCGGGTCACCTACCTCAACGCCCCGCGCACCCCGCGGCAGGCCGTCGAGACCCTGGAGCGCGCCCTCGCCGACCGAGACCCCTACGGTCCCGCCCTGGTCTGCGTCACCGGTGCCTCCAACGTCACCGGCGAGCTGTGGCCGGTGCGCGAGCTGGCGACCGCGGCCCACGCGCACGGCGCCCGTACCGTCCTGGACGCCGCCCAGCTCGCCCCGCACCACCCCGTCTCCGTGCAGGACCTCGACGTCGACTGGGTCGCCTTCTCCGGCCACAAGCTGTACGCGCCCTTCGGCTCCGGCGTACTGGCCGGCCGCGCGGACTGGCTCCAGGCCGCCGACCCCTACCTCGCGGGCGGCGGCGCCAGCCGCAAGGTCACCCGGCGCGAGGACGGCGGCGTCGACGTGGAGTGGCACGACAGCGCCGCCCGCCACGAGGCCGGCTCCCCGAACGTGATCGGCGCCTACTCCATCGCCTCCGCCTGCAAGGCGCTCACCGAGGCCGGCTTCGACACCCTGGTCGCCCGCGAGCAGCACCTGATCGAGAAGGTCCGCGCGGGCCTGGCAGAGGTCCCGCAGGTCAAGGTGCTGTCCCTGTTCGGCGACGACGCGCCCCGGGTCGGCGTGCTCTCCTTCGTCGTCGAGGGCTGGAACAGCTCGCACTTCGCCGCCGCGCTCTCCGCCGAGTACGGCATCGGCGTCCGCGACGGCCTCTTCTGCGCCCACCCGCTGGTGCGCACCCTCCTCGGCACCGACCCCCAGACCCAGGGCGAGTGCGGCGCCCCCGAGGCCGCCCCCGGCGAGAAGTCCCTCAACGCCATCCGAGTCAGCTTCGGCGCCGGCACCCCCGACGAACACGTCGAGCGCTTCGTCACCGCCGTCAAGGAGCTGGTGACGGACGGCGCGAAGTGGCAGTACCGCACAGAGGACGGCCGCTGCGTCCCGGCGGTGTGATCCAGCCCCCTCAGGGGCAGCGGCTTTTCGTTTTCAGGGGCGCGGGGAACTGCGCGACCAGCCACAACGGACTGGCAGTCGCACACGAACCGCGCCCCGCAGACGCCTAGGCGTCGATCACGAATCCAACCCGATGGCAAACGCGGCCTCAAGGTCATGCTGCGAGTACGTACGAAACGCGACGTGCGTATCGGTGGCCTCGACGCCAGGGATCTTGCTGATGCTGCCAGGGATCACATCGGCAAGATCCTCATGCTGCTTCACCCGAACCATCGCGATCAGGTCATACGTCCCGGTCACGGAGAAAACTTCACTCACGCTCTCCAGCGAAGCGATCCGCTCCGCGATCTCGGGGATCCGGTCCACGCTGGTCTTGATGAGGACGATCGCGGTGATCACGGCTGGTTCTCTCCCTCGGGGGCCGGAGCTGGGGTGGACCTCACTCTAGTGGTACGGCCGAACCGCACCCAGGCGTAGACGAAGCCCAGGCCGAAGCCCACCAGGTGGGCCAGATAGGCCACCCCCGGTCCCGTCGCCGCACGCCCGGCCGCCAGCCACTGCAGGGCCGCCCAGAAGGGCAGCACGACCCAGGCGGGGAAGCGCAGCGGCAGGAAGAACAGGAACGGCAGAAGACTGGTCACCCGTGCCCCGGGGAACAGGTACAGAAACGCGCCCAGGACCGCTGAGATCGCCCCGGACGCGCCGACCAGGGACTGCTGGGACGTGGAATTCGCCGCCGCGTACCCCAGCAGGGCGAGGTAGCCGCAGCCGACGTAGAAGAGCGTGAACTGGACGCGGCCCATCCGTTCCTCGGTCATCGCCCCGAAGACGTAGAGGAAGAGCATGTTGCCGAGCAGGTGCACCCAGCTGCCGTGCACGAACAGGGCCGTGGCGGGGGTCAGGGCGGCCCTGGGGGAACCCTGGAACAGCTCGGCCGGGACGACGCCCCAGTGGTGGAAATAGGCGCGCTGGGCGGCGAGCAGCGCGTCGCCGGAACCGTAGGCCGGATTGAGGCCGGCCGCCGGGCCGGTCACGAAGAGCAGACAGCACAGGGTGATCAGCGTGTACGTGATGGGCGCCGAGGGGCGCCGGATCGCTCTGCCGAGGGTCGCGCTCCACTTGCCGATCATGAACACAGAGCATGACGTAACGGGACGCAGTCGCACAGAGCGCCTCGCCGCCGTGGACGGACGGGCGGTGAGTCCGTGCCAGGCCGTAGGGTACGAGCCACACGCCCGGGGAAGCTCGGGCGTCACTGACAATAGAAGGCCTAGAAGGAAAGAGCACAGGCACGATGACGGTTCCCCTCCCGACCGCCACGACGCGGTGGCGCTGCACCCTCTGCGGCAACCTCACGCGTTTCGACGTGACCCGCTCGTCGAAGGTCGTCGAGTACGTCCACCTCGATCTGGCCGGTGAGCCCAAGGTCGAGGAGCGCGAGGTGGTCAGTGAGACCATCGAGTCGGTGCGCTGTCGCTGGTGCAACGCGGTGGATCAGGTGGAACTCGTGGACAGGCCGGGCGCCGACTCCTGAGCGGAGCGGCCCCACAGGTAATGGGGTGTGACGGATGGTGGAGACCACAGGCGGGGGGCCGGGCGACGGCACCGCCGAGGTGCTTGACCGTCCGCTGCCCGACGGAGTGCGCCGCAGGGTCGTCCAGATCGTCTCGGACGGCTTCGGCGGGCTGACCGTCGGCGAACTGCCCGCACAGCTGAGGCAGTACGCCCGTTTCGCGCCGAACCGTCGGGCCAAGTTCGCCGGCAACGCGATGGCGGCCGCCCTGGAGACCGATCCGCTGTTCCGGCAGCGCATCGGGGAGAAGCTGAGAGAGGCCCAGCCGGAACTCACCGGCGCTCTCGACTCCGGCTCGCCGCCCCCGGCCGCGGATCCGCTCGACGTGGCGGCCGCGGCCTATGTTCTGCGGCCCACCGGCTGGGTGAAGCTGGTGACCGCGGCCGGCGAGGAGGCCCAGCGGGCCGATGCCGAGCGCGCCGACGAGGAGAGCCGGGCCGAGCTGGAGCGGCTGCGCGAGGAACTCGACCGGGCCCGGGAGCAGACCCGGGCCGACACCGAGCGGCTCCGTGCCGAACTGGACGCCGCCAAGAAGGAGGCCGACTCGCTGCACCGCAAGCTGCGGGCGGCCCTCAGCGACGTCAAGCGGGGCGAGGCCGCCCTGCGCAAGATCCAGGGCGAGGTGGAGGCCGTACGCGCCGAGGCGCAGGCCCAGGTGTCCGCCGCCGAGAGCGAGTCCCGGCGGCTGAAGTCGCGGCTCGGGGAGGCGGAGGCCGCGCTGGAGGCCACGCGCAAAGCAGCGCGCGAGGGGCGCAGCGTCGAGGACATGCGCGTGCGCCTGCTTCTGGACACCGTCCTGGACGCGGCCCAGGGGCTGCGCAGGGAGCTGGCGCTGCCGCCGGTGTCCGTACGGCCGGCGGAGACCGTCGATGCGGTCGAGCCGGGACGAATGACCCCGAAAGACATCGCTGCGCGCGCTTTGTCCGAGAACGACCCCGCGATCCTGGACCAGCTGCTCGAGCTTCCGCAGGCGCACCTGGTCGTCGACGGTTACAACGTCACCAAAACGGGTTATCCCCAAATGCCTCTGGAGAAGCAGCGGTTGAGGCTCCTCGGGCAGCTTTCGCAACTCGCTGCACAGACCGGCGCCGAGGTCACCTGTGTCTTCGACGGGGCCGAGCTGGCCGCTCCGGTGCTGCTCGCGCCGCCGCGCGGAGTGCGGGTGCTGTTCTCCAAGCCGGGCGTCACCGCGGACGAGTTGATCCGCCAGCTGGTACGCGCGGAGCCCCCCGGGAGGCCCGTCATCGTGGCTTCCACGGACCGCGAGGTGGCCGACGGGGTGGCCCGTGCGGGGGCGCGTCCGGTCGCCTCGGCGATGCTCCTGAAGCGGCTGTCCTGACCCGCTTCCCGGGCCGCTGTCCCGTAGGTCGAACTTCTAGGTTTAATGACCGAATTGGCGCAATCGTCACGCAACGTAGCGTCAACCTGGCGTCACCGCACGTGGGTTATGTGCAAAGAATGCATTGCGTCACTAAGATTTTTCACGCGAGGATTTGAAGTGATCACAGGAAGGTCACTAAGGTCTGGCCTCGAACCTCCGAGCGGGTGATCACTCACAAGAAGGAGCCCTCTTCCGTGGCGTCCCATCGTCGACCGAAGCAGCCGAGCCGGGCTCGCGTGACTGTGCTCACCACCGCAGCTGCTGCCGCTGTTGCCATCAGCGCCCAGGCCGCGAATGCCGCGCCGAGCGAGAAGCCCTCCAAGGACGAGGTCAAGGCCAAGGTCGACAAGCTGTACGAGCAGGCCGAGCAGGCCACCGAGAAGTTCAACGGCGCCAAGGAGAAGCAGGAGAAGCTCCAGAAGGAGATCTCCACCATCCAGGACAACGTCGCCCGTGGCCAGGAGGAGCTCAACCAGCTGCGTGACTCCATCGGTCTGGCGGCGGCCGCGCAGTACCGCACCGGCACCATCGACTCGTCCCTCCAGCTCTTCCTGTCGTCGAACCCGAACGACTACCTGGACAAGGCGTCCACCGCCGACCAGCTCAGCGCCCAGCAGGTCGAGGCGCTGAAGAAGATCCAGGAGAAGCAGCGCGAACTCGCCCAGGAGCGCGCCGAGGCCTCCGACAAGCTCAAGGACCTCGCGGCCACCCGTACCGAGCTGGGCAACAAGAAGAAGGACATCCAGGGCAAGCTGGCCGAGGCGCAGAAGCTGCTCAACTCGCTGACGGCCGCGGAGCGCGCCTCGCTCGCCGCCGCCGACGCCCGCGCCAGCCGCTCCGCCAGCGAGCGGGTGGACCTCGGCAACTCGACCGCCGCCTCCGCCCGGGCCCAGGCGGCCTTCGACGCCGCCAAGACCCAGATCGGCAAGCCGTACGTCTACGGCGCCACCGGCACCGCCTCCTACGACTGCTCGGGTCTGACCTCCTGGGCCTACGCCCAGGCCGGCGTCTCGATACCGCGCACCTCGCAGGCGCAGGCCAACGCCGGCACGCGGATCTACTCCGAGAGCCAGCTCCAGGTCGGCGACCTCGTGCTCTTCTACGGCGACCTGCACCACGTCGCCCTCTACGCGGGCAACGGCATGGTGCTGCACGCCCCGCGCACCGGCACGACCGTGCGCTACGAGTCGATCAACAACATGCCGTTCCAGTTCGGCGTCCGGATCTGACACGCTCCCCTGAGGATCCGTTCCAAGATCAGGACCCGGTCCGCCCGAACGGGCGAATTACCTGAACCCGCACAGACCCCACGCCCCGCCCATGACCTGCGTCAGAGGCGGGGCGTCGCGTTGTGTGCCCGCAGAGGTCGCTGGCCGCCGCGCACTCGCGTGGCTAGCATCACCGCGTCCCTCGACGGAAGTTGTCGGACCTACCGCCGGACGGGCGGAAAGTCACGCCTGCTCAGGCCGCAGAGAACCTGCCCACATGGGCCGGCTCAGGCCTGTGAAGCAGGAACCCGTGGTGGCATCGCGAAGCGGTGCGGACCGGAATCTCCTGCCCCCCGGGGCCGGAGAGGGCGTCAATGTCCGCCGTTTTTCCCCCGGAGCCCGGGGGAGGCCGGTGGCGTCCGGCAATGGAAGGAGCGTCGCTACTCGTGAGGTCCCACCGCCGCCCTGCACCGTCCGGGTTCAACCGGGGCGCCGGCACCGCCCTGTGCGTGCTGTCCGCCGCGGCCTCCGCCCTCGGGGCCGTCCCGGCCGACGCCGTTCCGTACGACCACACCCGGGCCGAGGTGGACCGCCTCTACGCGGAGGCCGAGAAGGCGACCGAGGCCTACAACAAGGCCGACGAAACCGCGGGCAGGCTGCAGAAGCAGGTGCACGACGCGCAGGACCTGATCGCCCGGCAGCAGGAGCGCATCAACTCCGTGCGGGAGTCGCTCGGTTCGCTGGCCGTGGCCCAGTACCGCTCCGGCGGCATCGACCCGACCCTCGCCCTGCTCTTCTCCGACAACCCGTCCGACTACCTCGACAAGGCCTCCGCCCTGGACCGGATCAACGCCCATCAGGCGGGCGAGCTCAGAGACCTCCAGTCCTCGATGCGCGACGTCGCCCAGGAGCGTGCCGAAGCGGTCGGCAAGCTGGCCGAGCTGGAGAAGAGCCGCAAGGCCGTCGCCTTCCACAAGAGGATCGTGGAGAGGAAACTCGCCGAGGCCCGTCGGCTGCTCAACTCCCTGCCGTACGGGGAGCGTGCCGCCTACGGCCGCGCCTCCCGGGGCGACCGCGGCGAACTCTTCCCCGACTTGGGCAGCGCCGTGCCGGCCTCGGCCCGCGCGGCCGCCGCCATGGCCGCCGCCCGCTCCGCGCTCGGCATGCCGTACGTCTGGGGCGCCACCGGCCCCTACGGCTTCGACTGTTCGGGGTTGATGCAGTGGTCGTACGCGCAGGCCGGGGTCCAGCTGCCGCGCACCTCGCAGGAGCAGGCGTACGCCGGCCGGCAGATCCCGCTCTCCGAGGCACGCCCCGGCGACCTGGTCGTCTACCGCTCCGATGCCAGCCATGTCGGGATGTACATGGGCAACGGCCAGGTGATCCACGCGCCCTACCCGGGCGCGCCCGTGCGCTACGACCCGGTGGACATGCTGCCGGTGTCCTCGGTCACCAGGGTCTGACCAACCGGCCCTGTCGGCCTTACGATCGGAAAGTGGCTGGTCGTGGGCGGGCGTCGAAGTTCTCCGTGGTGGCGCTCGTGCTGCTGCTCGTCTCTTTGGTGGCGTGCGGCGGACGGCCGGCCGGCGGCAGTGCCGGGGCCGATCTGCAGCGGGTCCTCGACCGGCGCTCCACCGCCGTCCTCGACCGCGACCGGGCGGCCTTCCTGAAGACGGGCGCGCCGGGCTGGTTCGAGAACCTGCGCGGGGTGCCGCTGGCGTCCTGGTCGTACCGCGTGACCGCCCTGCACCGCACCGGCGACGAGGCGACCGCCGACGCCGAACTGCGCTACCGCATCGAGGGATACGACAACGCGCCCGTCACCGTCGGCCGCACCCTGAGCCTCTCCCGGGAGAGCGACGGGCGGTGGTACGTGGACGCGGACAGGCCCGCCAGGAAGTCCGCCCAGCAGCTGTGGGACCAGGGCGCGGTGACCGTCGTACGCGGCAGCCACAGCATCGTTCTCGGCACCGGGCAGTCCAGCGAGGCGCTGCACGCGTACGCGGACCTCGCGGACCGTGCGGTGCCCGCCGTGTCCGGGGCCTGGGGCAGCGACTGGGCGGGGCATGTGGTGGTGCTCGTGCCGGGGTCGGTGGAGGGCATGGCGGGGCTGCTCGGTTCGCCCGCCTCCCAGTACCGCGGGATCGCGGCGGTCACCACGGGCGAGGTGGGCGGCCCGCCGACCGCCCCCGCGGACCGCATCATCGTCAACCCGGACGCGTACGCCCTCCTCGGCCCGCTGGGCAAGCAGGTCGTGCTCACCCATGAGACGACCCATGTCGCGACCCGTGCCCACACCAACGCCGCCACCCCGCTGTGGCTGTCCGAGGGGTACGCCGACTGGATCGGCTACCTGGGCACCGGCCGCACCCCGCCCGAGGCCGCGCCCGAGCTGGCGCGGGCGGTGAGCGACGGGCGGGTGCCGGAACATCTGCCCACCGACAAGGACTTCGGCTTCAGCGGCGACGCGACGAAGCTGGCCCAGGCCTACGAGGGCGGCTGGATGGCCTGCCGGCTGATCGCCCAGCAGTGGGGTCTTGAGCGGCTCGGGCAGTTCTACCGCGCGGTCGGCGACCACCGGCAGCGGGCGGGCTCGGTGGCGGGCGCGATGCGGAAGGTGCTGGGGACGACCCCGGAGAAGTTCACCCGGCAGTGGCGGGCCTACCTCCGGGCCCGACTCGGCTGACCGGGTCGGTCAGGAGGAGGTCGAGGCCTCTCTGGTGCGGGTGGCCTGCGTGGGCAGGGGCGGTACGGGCTCCCGGGAGACCGTCGACTGCCACAGCTCCACGGCCCCGAGCACGGCGGCGACGACCAGCAGGCCGTTGCGGACGACGAGCAGGGCGACGCCGAGGGTGTCGCTCATGACGACGTGCTGGAACCAGAGGGGGAACTCCAGCACCGTCACGAAGGCGGCCGCGAGCACCAGAGCCACCGGCACCCGCATCCGGCTGCTGCGGAAGCACAGGCAGACGGCCGCGAGACCGACCAGCCACACCATGTACTGCGGGCTGATCACCCGGCTGGTGACCGTGAACATCAGCACCGCCACGAAGGCCGCGTCCGCGAGCGTGTTCGGCAGGAACCGCGTCGCCATCAGCCGCCACAGCAGCAGCCAGCCGAAGACGACGCCGGTCAGGCACAGGGCCGCGGAGCTGACGAGGCCGACGTACGGGCCGAGGAACTCGATCGAGCCGTAGTTCAGCAGCACCTGCCCGTTCCAGCCGAACTGCCGGGCGATGTGGAAGACGAGGGAGCCCAGCGACTCCACCTCGGTGCCCCGGCCGCGCTGGAAGGTCAGAAAGGCGAACGCGCCGGGCATGGTCACCGCGAACAGCGCCGCCAGCGCGGCCACGGTCGCTGCCGCCCAGGCCCAGGTGCCGCGCTTGCGGGCGCCGACCAGCAGCAGCGCCGGCCACACCTTCAGCATCGCCCCGAAGCCCACGAGCAGGCCCATCACGCGCGGATGCCGGGCGCCCGCGAGCAGCCCGGCCACGGCCACCGCGGTGACCATCACGTCGTAGCGTGCGTACACCGTCGGACCGAGCAGCGGCACCCCCACCACCCACACCCAGGCGCCGCGCACGGTCTTGCCGGGCCGCAGCCCCGCGTACAGCAGCAGCGACAGGACGACCAGGTCCGCCAGGAAGGCGAGGACGAAGAAGGCCGTCGCGTAGTCGAGGAAGCCCAGCAGCGCGGGGGAGAGGATCGGGAGGGCGGCGGCGGGCGGGTACTGCCAGGTGACGTCGTCCAGCGGGAAGGTGCCGTGGCGCAGGGTCTCGTACCAGCCCTGGTAGATCACGGACACGTCGGTCGTGACGTCCGGACCGGGGAAGACGAACACCTTGAGGACGAACAGCAGCAGCACCAGCCTGGTCAGGCCCCAGGTCACCAGCAGTCCCGCGAGGGGCCGCCTTCCGCCCGCAATGTCCACCGGAGCCCCGTTTCCGTCTGCTTCCCGTTCCGGTCTTGAGGGGAACATGATGTCCTGTGCAGCTGTGTGCTGGCCATAAACGTGGCCGTGCCGAGCTGTGTGCGACCCGTTGGATAAGGTCGGCGGCGATGCACAAGACCCTGATCGTGACGAACGACTTCCCGCCCCGGCCGGGCGGTATCCAGGCGTTCCTGCACAACATGGCGCTACGGCTCGACCCGGACCGCCTTGTCGTCTACGCGTCCACCTGGAAGCGCAGCCGGGAGGGGATCGAGGCCACGGCCGCCTTCGACGCCGAGCAGCCCTTCACCGTCGTACGCGACGCCACGACGATGCTGCTGCCCACGCCGGGCGCCACCCGGCGGGCGGTCGGGCTGCTGCGGGAGCACCGCTGTACGTCGGTGTGGTTCGGGGCGGCGGCGCCGCTCGGTCTGATGGCGCCGGCGCTGCGCAGGGCGGGCGCCGAGCGGCTGGTGGCCACGACCCACGGTCACGAGGCGGGGTGGGCACAGCTGCCCGCCGCCCGGCAGCTGCTGCGCCGGATCGGGGAGTCGACGGACACGATCACCTACCTCGGCGAGTACACGCGCTCACGGATCGCCACCGCCCTGACCCCCGCGGCGGCCGGGAGGATGGTGCAGCTGCCGCCGGGCGTCGACGAGAAGACCTTCCACCCGGAGTCGGGCGGCGACGCGATCCGGGCGCGGCTCGGCCTCACCGACCGGCCGGTGGTCGTGTGCGTGTCCCGGCTGGTGCCGCGCAAGGGCCAGGACACCCTGATCCTCGCCATGCCCCGGATCCTGGCCGCGGAGCCGGAGGCGGTGCTGCTGATCGTCGGCGGCGGCCCGTACGAGAAGGACCTGCGGCGACTGGCCCACGAGACCGGTGTGACCGACTCCGTGCACTTCACGGGCGCCGTGCCCTGGTCCGAGCTGCCCGCCCACTACGGCGCCGGCGACGTCTTCGCCATGCCGTGCCGGACGCGGCGGGGCGGGCTGGATGTGGAGGGGCTGGGGATCGTGTACCTGGAGGCGTCGGCCACCGGCCTGCCGGTCGTGGCGGGCGACTCGGGCGGCGCCCCCGACGCCGTGCTCGACGGCGAGACGGGCTGGGTGGTGAGGGGCGGCTCCGCCGAAGAGACCGCCGACCGCATCACGGCGCTCCTCGGCGACGCGGAACTCCGCCGCCGGATGGGGGAGCGGGGCAGGGAGTGGGTCGAGGAGAAGTGGCGTTGGGACCTGCTGGCGGAGCGACTCAAGGCTTTGCTGTAGGGCAGCCCCGGTAGGGGGCGCGGGGCTGTATCGATATGCGGCTCCGCCGCGTGGTCGCGACAAGCCACAAACAACCCGCAGACGCCACCAACGAATATGTGGCACCCCACTAGGCGGAACCGAAAAATCCGCCCATGCTGCGCACATGACAGCAAAACTGATACAGCATCAGCTGACGAGACGTCAAATCCTGGGCATGGTTGCCCTGCAGACGGCGGCCACGGCCGGCCTCACCCGCATAGGCCTCCAGTCCGCCCACGCAGCCCAGCCCGACGCAGTCGACAACGCCCCCGCCATAGTGATCGGCTCCGGCTACGGCGGCGCCGTAGCCGCCCTCCGCCTGGGCCAGGCCGGCATCCGCACCCTCGTCCTGGAGATGGGCCGCCTCTGGAACACCCCCGGCCCCGACGGCAAGGTCTTCTGCAACACCGCCAACCCGGACCAGCGCTCCATGTGGTTCCGCACCCGCACCGAGGCCCCGCTGGCCAGCTTCCTGTGGCTGGACGTCGTCAACAAGGACATCACCCCGTATCCCGGCGCCCTGGACCGCGTGCACTACGACAACATGTCCGTCTACGTCGGCCGCGGCGTCGGCGGCGGTTCCCTGGTCAACGGCGGCATGGCGGTCACCCCGCTCCAGTCGTACTTCACGGAGCAGTTCCCGACCGTGGACGCGAGCGAGATGTACAACACGTACTTCCCGCGGGCCCGTTCCATGCTCGGCGTCAACACCGTCGACCCCACGTGGTTCGAGTCCACCGAGTGGTACCAGTTCACCCGGACCTCCCGTAAGGCCGCGGCGAAGACCGGTCTGAAGACCACCTTCGTCCCGAACGTCTACGACTTCGACTACATGCAGCGCGAGGCGGCCGGCACGGCGACCAGGTCCGCGCTCGGGCAGGAGGTCATCTACGGCAACAACTACGGCAAGCGCAGCCTCGACAAGACGTACCTGGCCTCGGCACTCGGCACCGGGAACGTCACCATCAACACCCTGGAGAAGGTGAAGGCCATCGGCCGGGCGGGCGACGGGAGCTGGACGCTGACCGCGGACCGGATCGACAACACCGGCGCGGTCGTCGAGACCAAGCAGTACAGCTGCACGTACCTCTTCCTGGGCGGCGGCAGCCTCGGCACCACCGAACTCCTCGTCCGGGCCCGGGACACGGGCGCCCTGCCCGCGCTGAACTCCAGCGTCGGCGCCGGCTGGGGCACCAACGGCAACACCATGCTCGGCCGCGCCAACCACATCTGGGACACCACCGGCGCCAACCAGTCGACCATGCCGGTCATGGGCATCGACGACTGGGCCAACACCGCCAACCCGGTCTTCGCGGAGATCGCCCCGCTGCCCATCGGGTTCGAGACCTGGGTCAGCCTCTATCTGGCGATCACCAAGAACCCGGAGCGGGCGAGCTTCACGTACGACTCCTCGACCGGCGGGGTCAAGCTCGGCTGGAGCGCCGCGCAGAGCGCCGTCTCGGTGGCCATGGCCAAGAAGCTGTTCGACCGGATCAACTCGGCCAACGCGACCATCTACCGCTACGACCTCTTCGGCTCGTCCAACAAGGTCTTCGCCGACGACTTCTGCTACCACCCCCTGGGCGGCTGCGTCCTCGGCAGGGCGACCGACAACTACGGCCGGGTGAAGGGGTATTCGAAGCTGTACGTCACCGACGGCTCGCTGGTGCCGGGGTCGATCGGCGTGAACCCGTTCGTGACGATCACCGCGCTCGCCGAACGGACGATGGCGCGGGTCCTCGTGGAGGACACCGCGCCATGAGCCGTCGTCGGACCGGGGTGTGCTACTTCGCGTAGATCGCCTCGATCTCGTCCGCGTAGTCCTTCGCCACCACGTTCCGCTTGAGCTTCAGCGACGGGGTGAGGTGGCCCGACTCCTCCGTGAACTGGGAGGACAGAATGCGGAACTTCCGCACCGATTCCGCCTTCGACACCGCGGCGTTGCCGTCGTCGACCGCCGCCTGGACCGCCGCCTGGAGGTCCGGGTCCTCGCGCAGCGACGCCGCGGTGGAGCCCGCCGGCTTGCCGTGCTCCTCGGCCCAACGGCCCAGGAACTCCTCGTCGATGGTGACCAGCGCGCCCACGAACGGCCGCCCGTCGCCCACCACCATGCACTCCGCGACCAGCGCGTGCGCCCGGATCCGGTCCTCGATCACGGCCGGGGCCACGTTCTTGCCGCCCGCGGTGACGATGATCTCCTTCTTGCGGCCGGTGATCCTGAGGTAGCCGTCCTCGTCCAGGGTGCCGATGTCACCCGTGTGGAACCAGCCGTCGGCGAGCGCCTCAGCGGTCGCGCCCGGGTTGTTCCAGTACTCCTTGAACAGGTGCTCGCCGTGCAGCAGCACCTCGCCGTCGTCCGCTATCCGGATCACCGAGCCGGGCAGCGGCTGGCCGACCGTGCCGATCTTCTGCCGGTCCCAGGGGTTGAAGGCGGTGGCGGCACAGGACTCGGTCAGGCCGTAGCCCTCCAGGACCGAGAAGCCGATACCGCGGAAGAAGTGGCCCAGGCGCTCGCCGAGCGGGGCGCCGCCGGAGATCGCGTACTCGCCGCGGCCGCCGAGCACCGCACGCAGCTTGCTGTAGACGAGCTTGTCGAACGTCTTGTACTTGATCTTCAGGCCGAGCGACGGGCCGGACGGGGTGTCCAGCGCGCGGCTGTACGCGATCGCGGTGTCCGCCGCCTTGTCGAAGATCTTGCCCTTGCCGTCCGCCTGCGCCTTGGCGCGCGCCGAGTTGTAGACCTTCTCGAAGACGCGCGGCACACCGAGGATCAACGTCGGCCGGAACGAGGCCAGTTCGTCGGTGAGGTTCTTGATGTCCGGGACCAGGCCCAGCTTGATCGGCGCCATCATCGGCGCGATCTGCACCAGCCGGCCGAAGACGTGCGCGAGCGGCAGGAACAGCAGGACGGAACACTCACCGGTACGGAACAGCGGGCGCAGCCGTTCCACGATGTTGCCGCACTCGGCGAAGAAGCTGCGGTGGGTGAGCACACAGCCCTTGGGGCGGCCGGTGGTGCCCGAGGTGTAGACGATCGTCGCCGGGTCGTCGGCCTTCGCCAGCGAGCTGCGGTCCTCGACCATCGCGTCGGTGACGTCCTTGCCGGACTTGCCGAGCTCCTCGAGCGCGCCGGCCTCGATCTGCCAGACGTGCTTGAGGGCGGGCAGCGACTCGCGCACCGACTCGACGGCTGCCGCGTGGTTGTCCAGCTCGACGATCATGGCGGTCGCGCCCGAGTCGGACAGGATCCACTGAACCTGCTCCGGCGAGCTGGTCTCGTACACCGGCACGGTGACCGCGCCCGCGCTCCAGATCGCGAAGTCCAGCAGCGTCCACTCGTAGCGGGTGCGGGACATCAGGCCGACCCGGTCGCCGGGCTGGACACCGGAGGCGATCAGACCCTTGGCGGCCGCGTGCACCTCGGCCAGGAAGGCCGTCGCCGTCACGTCCTGCCACTGACCGCCCACCTTGCGGGCGATCACGGCCACGTCGGGATGCTGCGCGGCGTTTCTGCGGACGATGTCGGTGAGATTGCCGTCCGCAGGGACCTCGTACAAAGCCGGAAGGCTGAACTCGCGCAAGACTGCTGCTCCTAATAAGGCGCCGGCGCCACGACGTTGTGTGATGCGACGGTGGGTCCAAGGCTCGGGCAGGTGCTCAGAGATTCAGTGGTTGAAATACTGAGCACGACTGGACTGCCCGGACGTTACCCGCCGGTATGGCTTCTTCGACAGGGGGTCCCGGCGAGATGTTCGCTGCGTCACACAGGTTGGTGTTCCTTTGCGTACGGTAGTCCACCCGTTAACTGACTGGCCAGTAACGGCAGGACCGGCCGCCACTGTTCACGTACACCGCACACGCTTACCCTTGATCGTCATGGCATCCACACCAGCCGGCAACCGCAGGACACGTGTCCACGTGGTCAGCGACGTGCACGGCAACGCCCGTGACCTGGCCCGAGCCGGCGAGGGCGCCGATGCCCTGATCTGTCTGGGCGACCTGGTCCTCTTCCTCGACTACGCCGACCACTCGCGCGGGATCTTCCCCGACCTGTTCGGCGAGGAGAACGCCGACCGCATCGTCGAGCTGCGCACCGCCCGGCGCTTCCAGGAGGCGCGCGAGTTCGGCGCCCGGCTGTGGGGCGGCATCGGCACGGACCGGGCCGTCGCGATCGAGCAGGCGGTGCGCAAGCAATACGCCGAGATGTTCGCGGCCTTCCCGACACCGACGTACGCCACCTACGGCAATGTCGACATGCCGCCGTTGTGGCCGGAGTACGCCGGCCCGGGCACGACCGTGCTCGACGGCGAGCGCGTGGAGATCGGCGGCCGCACCTTCGGCTTCGTCGGCGGCGGCCTCAAGTCCCCCATGCGCACCCCGTACGAGATCAGCGACGAGGAGTACGCGGCGAAGATCGAGGCCGTCGGCGAGGTGGACGTGCTGTGCACCCACATCCCGCCGGAGGTTCCCGAGCTGGTCTACGACACGGTGGCGCGCCGCTTCGAGCGGGGCAGCCGGGCCCTCCTGGACGCGATCCGCCGCACCCGCCCCCGGTACGCGCTGTTCGGTCACGTCCACCAGCCCCTGGCACGGCGCATGCGCATCGGGGCCACGGAGTGCGTGAACGTGGGGCACTTCGCGGGGACCGGGAAGCCCTGGGCGCTTGAATGGTGAATGAACGCAGGTGGGGGTGAAGGCGGGCGCCGACGTGCGCGGTAGCCTTCACGCTGCGCGCACCGTGCGCACGACGACCTCTTTACCGGCCCGCATCTGGAGGAGCCACAGCGATGGCGGAACACACCAGCTCGAGCATCACGATCGAGGCGGCACCGGCCGATGTCATGGGGGTGATCGCAGACTTCGCCCGCTACCCGGACTGGACCGGTGAGGTGAAGGAGGCGGAGGTCCTCGAGACGGACGCCCAGGGCCGGGCCGAGCAGGTCCGCCTCGTCATGGACGCCGGCGCGATCAAGGACGACCAGGTGCTGGCGTACACCTGGACCGGTGAGAACTCGGTTTCCTGGACCCTGGTCAAGTCGCAGATGCTGCGGGCCCTCGACGGGTCGTACACCTTGAAGGCAGTGGGGGCCGGGGCGACCGAGGTCACCTATCAGCTGACGGTGGACGTCAAGATCCCGATGCTCGGGATGATCAAGCGGAAGGCTGAGAAGGTCATCATTGACCGGGCCCTGGCCGGGCTCAAGAAGCGGGTGGAGTCGGGGGAGAAGTAGGGGTCCCGCCGTAGGGGTGTGTCCGGCTTGCGGGGTCTCGGTTACCGTTCAGCCTCATGCGCACCATCCTGATCACTGGCCCTGGCGGTTCCGGGCGTACGACCGTTGCCGCCGCGACCGCCCTGCGGGCCGCCGGCAACGGCACCCGCACCCTCGTCCTCAGTGCCGACCGCACTGACACCCTGGGTGCCGTGCTCGGCGCGGCGACGGGACCGGCCCCGGTCACCGTCGCCCCGAACCTCACCGCCTGGCGCCCCGACGCCGCTGCCGGTTTCCGGGATGATCTCAGCGCTTTTCAGGAACGCGCGGCCAACGTCCTCGATCTGCTCGGGGCCTCCCGGCTGGATGCCGAGGAGGTCACGCCCCTTCCCGGCGCCGAGGAGCTGAACCTGCTGCGGGCCCTGCGGGACGCGGCTCTCGCGGAGGCCCATGACCTGCTGGTCGTGGATCTGCCGCCGACCCCGCAGGCGCTCGCCCTGCTCGCCCTGCCCGAACAGCTGCGCCGCTATCTGCGCCGGCTGCTGCCGCCCGAGCGACAGGCGGCCCGGGCCCTGCGTCCCGTCCTCGGGCGGCTGGCCGGGGTCCCCATGCCCTCCGAGTGGCTCTACGAGACGGCCGCCCGCTGGGACACGGAGCTCGGCGCCGTCGAGGCGGTCCTCGCCGACCGGGACACCGTCGTACGGCTGGTCGCCGAACCCGGGCCGGCCGGCGCCGACGCCGTACACTTCGCAGGCCTCGCCCTCGCCCTGCGCGGACTGCGCACCGACGTCCTGGTCGCCAACCGGGTGCTGCCCGAGGCGAACGGCTGGCTCGCCGGGCTCGTCGCCCAGCAGCGCAAGGCCCTGGACGAGTGGCAGGAGCCGTACGACGTCCGGACGGTCGCCCACCTCGGCCGAGACCCGCGCGGCACGGACGACCTCGCCGCGCTCGCCGCCACCGGCACCCTGGACGTCAACGGCACGACCTCCACCGTCGAGTGGCCCGTCGCCGACCGGCTCGCCGACGACGGCGTGCTCGTGTGGCACCTCCCGCTGCCCGGCGCCATACGCGACGACCTGGACCTCATCCGGCGCGGCGACGAACTCGTCGTCGCGGCAGGCCCGTTCCGCCGTATCGTCCCGCTGCCGTCCGTCCTGCGCCGCTGCACCGTCGACGGGGCCGCGCTGCGCGAGGGCGAACTGCGCATCCGGTTCGCGCCCGACCCGGATCTGTGGCCTCAGAGGCCGTGAACCAGCTACGCCCATTCGGGTAACGTCGTAGAGACGAACCGTAGTCAGGAGGTCGTCATGAGCGAAGAGCTCCCCCCGTCCGACGCCGGCAACGACGTGGTCGACGAGGAGCGGGCGACCGACGCCGACGCCTGGGCGAAGGCGTGCGCCGAGGACCTCGCGGCGGAGAAGGCCCGCCGCCGCGCCGAGTACGGCCAGCCGCCGGTCTCGGCCGGCGAGGAACTGCGCAAGCTGGTCGACGCCGTCTCGGAGAAGCTGTCGTCGATCCAGTCGCCGCTGCTCGGAGCCGTCGCCGGACCGGCCGCCCAGCAGGTGGTGAAGCAGGTCGTCCAGCAGGCGAAGGCCGCGGTCGAACCCGTCATCGAGCGCAATCCGGATATCTTCGACCACCTCGCCGCCGCGGGCAACGAACTGCTCGCCGCCTACCGCTCCGCGGTCCAGGCCCAGGAACAGCGCTGGACGAGCCGTACGACGGACCTGCACAAGGACCTGGACGAACGCCGGGACGGCGACGAGGGCGGCACCGGTCCCGGGCAACGCATCGACCTGGACTGACACCTCCCTCGGACCCCTCGCCGGGCCTCGCCGGCCGGTTCCCGGCTGCCCAGCGATTGGACGTCGAGGCCTTGGCGCCAGGGCCTCGGGTACGGTTGGCCGTAGCGGGGCTCGACCGAAACTGAGGGATTCATGGGACTCACCATCGGCGTCGACATCGGCGGCACCAAGATCGCGGCCGGCGTGGTCGATGAGGAAGGCAACATCCTCTCCACGTACAAGGTGCCGACCCCGGGCACGCCCGAGGCGATCGTGGACGCCATCGCCTCCGCCGTGGAGGGCGCGCACGCCGGGCACGAGATCGTGGGCGTGGGCATCGGTGCGGCCGGTTACGTCAACCGCCAGCGCTCGGAGGTCTACTTCGCGCCCAACATCGACTGGCGCAACGAGCCGCTGAAGGCCAAGGTCGAGGCCCGCGTGGGCCTGCCGGTCGTCGTGGAGAACGACGCCAACGCGGCCGCATGGGGCGAGTACAAGTTCGGCGCGGGCAAGGGCCACCGCAACGTCATCTGCATCACCCTCGGCACCGGCCTCGGCGGCGGCATCATCATCGGCAACAAGCTGCGCCGCGGGCACTACGGCGTGGCCGCCGAGTTCGGCCACATCCGCATGGTGCCGGACGGCCTGCTGTGCGGCTGCGGCTCGCAGGGCTGCTGGGAGCAGTACGCCTCCGGGCGCGCCCTCGTCAGATACGCCAAGCAGCGCGCCAACGCCACCCCCGAGAACGCCGAGATCCTGCTCGGCCTCGGTGACGGCAGCCCCGACGGCATCGAGGGCAAGCACATCTCCATGGCCGCCCGCCAGGGCGACCCGGTCGCCGTCGACTCCTACCGCGAACTCGCCCGCTGGGCCGGCGCCGGCCTCGCGGACCTGGCCTCCCTCTTCGACCCCTCCGCCTTCATCGTCGGCGGCGGCCTCTCGGACGAGGGCGAACTGGTCCTCGACCCGATCCGCAAGTCCTACAAGCGCTGGCTGGTCGGCGGCAACTGGCGCCCGGTGGCCGAGGTCATCGCCGCCCAGCTGGGCAACAAGGCGGGGTTGGTGGGCGCGGCTGACCTGGCCCGCGAGCCCGACCCCATCATGTGACGCCGACTTCCCGCGAGACGGCCACTGCGCTTCCGTAAGGGGCGCGGGGAACTGCGCGACCAGCCGCATACAACCGGTAGTCGCCCACAAACCTCGCGCCCCGAGCTGTTGGGCGTAGATTGATCACATGGAGCTGCTGCCCAACTCCCACACGGAACCGGACGGTTCAGCCGTCATCCGAGTCCTCAGCTACAACATCCGCTCAATGCGCGATGACACGGACGCCCTGGCCAGGGTGATCACCGCCTGCGCCCCCGACCTGGTCCTCATCCAGGAAGCCCCCCGCTTCTTCCGCTGGCGCAAGAAACTGGCCCGTCTCGCCTCGGCCGCAGGCCAAGTCATCCTCACCGGAGGCGCCACCGCCTCCGGCCCGGCGATCCTCTGCACGCTCCGCGCCACCGTCGAGCGCACCGAGGACGTCCTCCTCCCGCTCACCCCCGGCCTGCACCGCCGCGGCTTCGCCACCGCGGTGGTCCGCTTCGGCGGCGCCCGCCTCGGTGTGGTCAGCTACCACCTCTCCCTGCAGGCGGACGAGCGGTACGACCAGGGCGGCATGCTCCTCGACCGTCTGGCCGGCCTCGGAGTGGAGCACGCGATCGCGGGCGGCGACCTCAACGACCGTCCCACCGGCCGCACCTTCCGCCGCCTCGCCGACGGCCTGCAGGACTGCTGGGCCACCTCCCCCTGGGGCAGCGAGTACACCTCGACGCCCGTGACCCCGTACCAGCGCATCGACGCGATCTTCGCCACCAAGGGCATCGAGGTGCTCGGCTGCGGTGTCCCGCTGGGCCATCCCGGGGTGGCCGAGACCGACCTCAACAGGGCGACGGATCACCTGCCCGTGCTTGCCGCACTTCGCGTGCCCGCGGCCTGAAACACACCCGCCGGACGGAGTCCGGCGCAGCCGCCCGAAGCCTGTGAGGCCCCCTGGGGCCGAGCAGTGCGAGGGTGGCGTTGAGAGGTACTGCCCTGAGGGCGGCCACGGACCACCTTCCGGTCCTGGCCGCCCTCAAGATCCCTGCCGGCGATATCCCCGCCGGTGATAGCCCTGCTGGTCAGACGACGGCTCCGCGCCCCGGATCGTCGTCGTCCTCGTCGTCCGTCTTCATCCGCATCACCAGCGTGGCGAAGCCGCCCAGGAAGCCGCCGATGCCGAGCGTGGCCAGCCACCAGGTCATGTCCCAGCTCAGCAGCACCGCCAGCAGGAGCAGGATCGGACCGCCGATCACGCCCAGCCAGGCGAACTTCGCGGTCGCGTCGGCGGTGGGCAGCGGCGGCGGCTCCGGCGGGACGAAGTGGCCCTCGTCGTCCTCGTCGAAGTCGTCCTCGGACGACTCGGCCGCCGTGTAGTCGCGCGGGCCGACGCCGGGCGCGAAGGAGACCGAGCCGCCCAGGGGCTTCTTCGGCTTCTCCTGCTTCGGCGCCTCACCCTCGGAGTCCTCGTTGGTCTCCGGCTCCAGCAGCGCCAGGTCCTCGATCGACTTGAACGGCTTGGTGCCCGGCGGGTCCTTCGGCTCCTCGCCGTACCCGGCGACGATCGCGGCCCACGCGGCATCCTCGTCGAAGGGGACGCCCTGCTCCTCCGGCTCGCGGTCCTCGCGGTCCGAGTCGTGCTCAGCCACCTGCGGCCGTCCCTTCCTTGCCGACACTGGGTGCGAGCCGGCCGATGAACGCGAGGCTCTCTTCGAAAATCCGGTCCGCATCGTGGTCCAACGTCGCCACGTGGTAGCTCTGTTCCAGAAGTATCTCCGTCACGTCCCTCGACGAGACCCGGCCGAGGATCCGCGCCGAGTCGGCCGGCGGCACGACATGGTCCTGCGGGCTGCGCAGCACCAGCAGCGGTTGCGTGACCTGCGGCAGGTCGCCGTCGACCAGCCGGAAGAAGTTCCGCAGGGAGTGCGCCGCGTGCAGCGGAATTCGGTCGTACCCCAGCTCGGCGCTGCCCTCCTTCGCGATGTCGCTGACGATCCCCTTCGTGGTGCGCACGAAATGGCGGGCCACGGGAAGGGCGTACGGGGAAAAGCCGTGCATGCGGTTCGCCGGGTTGACGACCATCACGCCGGCGACCGCCTCCCCGTGCTTCGCCGCCAGGCGCAGCGCCAGGGCGGCGCCCATGGACAGGCCGGCCAGGAACACCTCGCCGCAGCGCTCGCGCAGGGACCGCAGCTCGCGGTCCACCTCGGCGTACCAGTCCTGCCAGCCGGTGAGCTGCATGTCCTCCCAGCGGGTGCCGTGTCCGGGCAGCAGCGGCAGCGAGACCGTGAGGCCGTGCTCGGCGAGATACTCGGCCCAGGGGCGCAGCGACTGGGGGGAACCGGTGAAGCCGTGGCAGAGCAGGACGCCGACCTCCCCGCCCTCGTGGCGGTACGGCTCGGCTCCAGGAAGGACCGGCACTTCGGTCTCCTGTTCATGAGAGTGACGTGAAGTCCAGGTGCTTCACCGTACGCGACCGCACTGACACCGACCAGGGTCGTCGGATCCTTTGACAGTGCTCCGGGTTAAGGTCTGACCGACGGAAACAGGAGGCACACGGGTGTTGTACGGCACGATGAAGGTTGCCATCGGGGGACCGCTGAAGGTCGCCTTCAGGCCCTGGGTGGAAGGCCTGGAGAACATTCCGGCGGAGGGCGCCGCCATCCTGGCGAGCAACCATCTCTCCTTCTCCGACTCGTTCTTCCTGCCCGCGGTCCTCGACCGCAAGGTCACCTTCATCGCGAAGGCCGAGTACTTCACCACGCCGGGCGTCAAGGGCCGGCTGACGGCCGCCTTCTTCAAGGGCGTCGGCCAGCTCCCGGTGGACCGCTCCGGCGCGCGCGGCGCGGGCGAGGCGGCCATCAGGAGCGGCCTGGAGGTCCTGGAGCGCGGCGAGCTGTTCGGCATCTACCCCGAGGGCACGCGCTCGCCCGACGGCCGTCTCTACCGGGGCAAGCCCGGCGGCCTCGCACGCGTGGCGCTCGCCTCCGGCGCGCCGGTCATCCCGGTCGCGATGATCGACACGGAGAAGATCCAGCCGCCGGGGAAGGTCATGCCCAAGCTGATGCGCCCCGGCATCCGTATCGGCAAGCCCCTCGACTTCAGCCGCTACCAGGGCATGGAGCACGACCGCTTCGTGCTGCGCGCGGTCACGGACGAGGTCATGTACGAGATCATGAAGCTCTCCGGCCAGGAGTACGTCGACATGTACGCGACCGCGGCGAAGCGCCAGATCGCGGAGGCGGCGAAGGCCGAGAAGGAGCAGGCCAAGGAACAGGCCAAGAAGGAGAAGTCCGGGGCCTAGGCTCTCGGTCGAGGGGGGTGGGGGACATGCCCAAGCGCGAGCGTGTCATGAGGATGTCGGTCGAGCAGCCGCTGTGGCGTGCGCTCACCGCCTACCGGGTGCTCACGATGCTCTACGCGGTCGGCCTGTTCGCCACCGCCTACGACGAGTACGACCACGCGGGCGTCGCCATCGCCTACTACGTCGTCCTGTTCGTGTGGACGCTCGCCACCCTGCCCCGCGTCCAGAGCGCGGCCGCCTGCACCAAGCGCTTCCTCGCGGTCGACCTCGCCATCGCGCTCACCGGCATCCTCCTCACCCCGCTCGCGGTCAACGAGCAGCACATCCAGAACGGCGGCCCCACCCTGCCGTCGATATGGACCGCCGGCTCGGTCCTCGCGTACGCCATCAAGGGCGGCTGGCGCTGGGCCGCGTTCGCGTCGACGCCGGTCGCCGCCGCCAATCTGATCGAGCGCGGCGCCCCCGCCCGCGACACCGTCCACAACGTGATCCTGGTCTGGGTCGCCTCCATCGCCATCGGCTACGTCGTCGAGGTCGCCCGCGCCTCCGAGCGCACCCTCGCGCGGGCCCTGGAGATCGAGGCCGCGACCCGGGAGCGGGAGCGGCTCGCCCGGGACATCCACGACGGCGTCCTGCAGGTGCTGGCCATGGTGCAGCGCCGGGGCGCCGTCCTCGGTGGCGAGGCGGCCGAGCTGGGCCGGATGGCGGGCGAGCAGGAGGTCGCGCTGCGCACCCTGGTCTCCGGCGGGCTGGTCCCCGTCTCCCGGGTGTCGGAGGACGCCGCCGAGGGCGCGGTCGTACGGGCCGTGGAGGAGCCCTCGTACGACGAGGACGGCCCGGTCGATCTGCGGGCGCTGCTCGCCCCGTACGCCGCCGCGAAGGTCAGCTTCGCCGAACCTGGAGCGGTCGTTCTGCTGCCCAGGGCCGCGGCGAAGGAACTGGCCGCGGCCGTCGGCGCGGCCCTGGACAACGTGCGCAGGCACGCCGGCGAGGACGCGCGCGCGTGGATCCTCGTCGAGGACGAGCCCGGTGAGGTCGTGGTGACCGTACGGGACGACGGACCCGGCATCCCCGAGGGCCGGCTCGCGCAGGCCGAGGGGGAGGGGCGGCTCGGCGTCGCCCTGTCGATCCGCGGCCGGCTGCGCGACCTCGGCGGGAGCGCCGAACTGATCTCGGTGCCCGGGCAGGGCACCGAGGTCGAACTGAAAGTACCGAAGGACGCGAAGGACCCACGGGGGAAGGCAGAGCGGCGATGACGGACTCGACCGACGAGCGGCAGGACGCGATCAAGGTCATGGTGGTCGACGACCACCCCATGTGGCGCGACGCCGTCGCCCGCGACCTGACCCAGTCCGGCTTCGACGTGGTCGCCACTGCGGGCGACGGCGACCAGGCCGTGCGCCGCGCCAAGGCCGCCGGCCCCGACGTGCTCGTGCTCGACCTGAACCTGCCCGCCAAGCCCGGCGTCCAGGTCTGCAAGGAGCTCGTCGGCCACAATCCCGCGCTGCGCGTCCTCGTGCTGTCGGCGAGCGGTGAGCACGCCGACGTCCTGGAGGCGGTGAAGTCCGGCGCGACCGGCTATCTGCTGAAGTCGGCGTCCACGGACGAGCTGCTGGACGCGGTGCGCCGCACGGCCGTCGGCGACCCGGTGTTCACGCCGGGCCTGGCCGGGCTGGTCCTCGGCGAGTACCGCCGGCTCGCCTCCGAGCCCGCGCCCGGCGCGGACACCGACCAGCCGGGCGCCCCGCAGCTCACCGACCGCGAGACCGAGGTGCTGCGCCTGGTCGCCAAGGGCCTGAGCTACAAGCAGATCGCCGAACGCCTGGTCATCTCCCACCGCACGGTCCAGAACCACGTCCAGAACACCCTCGGCAAGCTCCAGCTGCACAACAGGGTGGAGCTGGTCCGGTACGCCATAGAGCGCGGACTCGACGACGAGTGAGAGCGCCACGGGAGCTTGACGGCGGGTAAACCAACCGCCCACCGATTCACCGGAATTGCCCTTCCCGCCCATCCCTCTGTGACCTGGATCACCATTAGCGTGGCTGTCACCAGGCAACTGCGGCGAAGGGACATTTCCATGCGGGTCGGAGTACTGACCGGAGGCGGCGACTGCCCCGGGCTCAACGCCGTCATCCGGGGCATCGTCCGCAAGGGCGTGCAGGAGTACGGCTACGACTTCGTCGGCTACCGGGACGGCTGGCGCGGACCCCTCGAAGGCGACACCGTCCGCCTCGACATCCCCGCCGTGCGCGGCATCCTGCCCCGCGGCGGCACCATCCTCGGCTCCTCTCGAACGAATCCGCTGAAGCAGGAGAACGGCATCCGCCGGATCAAGGAGAACCTCGCCAAGCAGGAGGTCGAGGCGCTCATCGCGATCGGCGGCGAGGACACCCTGGGCGTCGCGGCGCGCCTCACCGACGAGTTCGGCGTCCCCGTCGTCGGCGTGCCGAAGACGATCGACAACGACCTGTCCGCCACCGACTACACCTTCGGCTTCGACACCGCGGTCGGCATCGCCACCGAGGCCATCGACCGTCTGCACACCACCGCCGAGTCCCACATGCGCGTCCTGGTCTGCGAGGTGATGGGCCGGCACGCCGGCTGGATCGCCCTGCACTCCGGCCTCGCCGGCGGCGCCAACGTCATCCTCATCCCCGAGCAGCGCTTCGACCTCGAACAGGTCTGCGCCTGGATCACCTCCCGCTTCAAGGCCAGTTACGCCCCCATCGTGGTCGTCGCCGAGGGCGCCATGCCCAAGGACGGCGACGTGGTCCTCAAGGACGAGTCGCTGGACTCCTTCGGGCATGTCCGCCTGTCCGGGGTCGGCGAATGGCTCGCCAAGGAGATCGAGAAGCGCACCGGCAAGGAAGCCCGCACCACCGTCCTCGGTCACATCCAGCGCGGCGGCACCCCGAGCGCCTTCGACCGCTGGCTCGCCACCCGCTTCGGCCTGCACGCCATCGAAGCCGTCCACGAGGGCGACTTCGGCAAGATGGTCGCCCTGCGCGGCACCGACATCGTCCGCGTCCCGATCGCGGAGGCGACGGCGAAGCTGAAGACGGTGGACCCCAAGCTGTACGAGGAGGTCGGGGTCTTCTTCGGCTGACGGCAGTCCCCGGACGGCTACACGGTCGTGCGGTGCAGCTGGCCGATCAGCTCCCGCACGATCGCCGTCCCGTTCAGTGTCAGCACCGACTCCGGGTGGAACTGGACGCCCGCGAACCGTGGACCGCGCAGCGCGTGCACCTCCCCGTTCGCCGCCCGGCTCACCTCCACCGCGTGTGCGGCCAGCTCCCGCGCCGCCGCCTCGTCGCAGCGCGCCACGAAGCTGTTGTAGAAGCCGACGGTCTCCGTCCGCCCGAACAGCTCGATCGCCGTCTGCGCCCCCTGGTAGGGCACTTCCTTCCGTACGATCTCCAGCCCCAGCTCGGCCGCGATCAGCTCGTGCCCGAGGCAGACACCGAGCACACCGTGCCGGTGCTCACGGATGACCCGCGCGGTGAGGTCGCGCAGGAACCGCATCTTGGGGTCGTCCAGATCGGACGGGTCACCCGGGCCGGGACCCAGCACGAGCGGGCCCTCGTGCGCGAGCACCGCCTCCCGCAGCCCCGGCTCGTCGTAGCGCCGGACGGTCACCTCCAGCCCGGCCGAGCGCAGCACATGCGCGAGCATCGAGGTGAAGGTGTCCTCGCCGTCGACCACGAAGGCATGCCCCTCGAACTCGTGGGACCGCTCCTGCATCCGCAGCCAGAACGGAGCCAGCGAGGCCCGGCGCCCGTCGAGCGCGGCACGCACGCGTGGGTCGTCGGCGAGCCGCACGCGCGCGTGCTCCTCGCGCGGCCGTGACGGACGTACGCCCAGGGCCGCCAGCACGCCCGCCGCCTTCGCATGCGTCTCGGCGACCTCGCTCGCCGCGTCCGAGCCGCGGACGAGGGTGGCGCCGACCGGCACCCGCAGGTGTCCTTCGGATGAGATGTCCGCCGTACGGATCAGGATGGGGGAGTCGAGGGTCTGCGCGCCGCCGGAGTCCCGGCCCAGAAGCGCCAGCGCGCCCGCGTAGTACCCGCGCCCGCCGACCTCGTGCCGCTCGATGACCCGGCAGGCGTTCTGCACCGGCGAGCCGGTGACGGTCGCCGCGAACATGGTCTCCTTCAGCACCTCGCGCACATCCAGCGAGGACTTCCCACGCAACTCGTACTCGGTGTGCGCGAGATGGGCCATCTCCTTCAGCCGCGGGCCGACGACGACCCCGCCCATGTCGCCGACGGTGCACATCATCTTGAGCTCCTCGTCGACGACCATCGACAGCTCCTCGATCTCCTTGCCGTCGGCGAGGAAGTCCAGCAGATGCTCCGGCGTCGGGCCCTCGGCGGGATATCGGTACGTCCCGCTGATCGGGTTCATCACGACCGTGCCGCCGGACATCCGCACATGCACCTCGGGACTGGCCCCGACCAGCGTCCGCTCCCCGGTGTGCACGACGAACGTCCAGTACGCGCCCCGCTCGCCCTCCAGCAGCCGCCGGAACAGAGCGAGCCCGTCCGTGCGGGAGAACCCCGGGATGTCACCCTCGTACGTCCGCCGGATCACGAAGTTGGCGCCCTCGCCCTGTCCGATCTCCTCCCGCAGCACCCGGCCGACGATCTCGCCGTACTCCTCGTCGTCGACGTCGAAGCCGCCGCCCGTCACGCGCACGTCGTGCGCCGGGAGCTGCGCGAGGGCATCGGTGAGCGGGATCTCGTACGACTCCTCGGGAGCGAGGAAGGTCAGCGGCGTCCCGTCGTCGCGGACGTCGAAGCCGCGTTCGCGGATCTGGCGGAAGGGGACGAGCGCGAGACCCTCGTCGGGGAGGTCGGCCAGCCGGTCGTACGTGGTGACCGGCCCGAGGAACAGCTCGACCGTCTGCTCGTCGTGGCCGGGGGCGCGACGGCGGAGCAGGGCGAAGGGGCGGGGGTCGTGCAGGAGCCGTACGAGATCCATGGTTCCTCTTCCGTCGATGTCGAGCGATGTCGAGTCGATGCGATGTCGGTGAGGAACGACCCCGGAAACGCCGAAGGCCGCCCCTCGGGCGGCCTTCGCGAAGTCTTGCGTACGCGCAGTCAGTGGGCCGCCGGATGAGCGGTCCACCACCAGTTCTGGGTCGAAAGCGCGAACATGCGGTGCACCCTACCGCACCACCGCTCCGTCCGTACGGTGATCCCTCCGTCTCACCAGTCGAGCGGGAGGAAAAGCACTCGACACGACCCCGTAATGTTTACGGGGTGACCGTGAACGCTAAGACCAGCGCGAGCGCTGGCAACACCTGGCGAGATCTGCCCGCGGCGCAGCAGCCCGAGTACCCCGACACCGAGGCTCTGCGCGCAGTCGTTGCGGACCTCGAGTCGTATCCGCCGCTCGTCTTCGCGGGCGAGTGCGACCAGCTGCGCGCCCGGATGGCGGCCGTCGCCAAGGGAGAGGCGTTCCTCCTCCAGGGCGGCGACTGCGCCGAGGCCTTCGACGCGGTGTCCGCCGACCACATCCGCAACAAGCTCAAGACGCTGCTGCAGATGGGCGCCGTGCTGACGTACGCCGCCTCGGTGCCGGTCGTGAAGGTCGGCCGTATCGCCGGCCAGTACTCCAAGCCGCGCTCCAAGCCGACCGAGACCCGCGACGGCGTGACGCTGCCGACCTACCGCGGCGACTCCGTCAACGGCTTCGACTTCACCGAGGCCGCCCGGATCCCGGACCCGGAGCGGCTGAAGCGGATGTACCACGCGTCCGCCTCCACGCTGAACCTGGTGCGCGCCTTCACCACGGGCGGATACGCGGACCTGCGCCAGGTGCACGCCTGGAACCAGGACTTCGTGAAGTCGTCCCCCTCCGGCCAGCGCTACGAGCAGCTGGCCCGGGAGATCGACAACGCGCTGAACTTCATGCGGGCCTGCGGCACCGACCCGGAGGAGTTCAAGACCGTCGAGTTCTACTCCTCGCACGAGGCGCTGCTACTCGACTACGAGTCGGCGCTGACCCGCGTCGACTCGCGCACCGGCCAGCTGTACGACGTCTCCGCGCACATGGTGTGGATCGGCGAGCGCACCCGGCAGCTGGACCACGCGCACATCGAGTTCGCCTCGAAGATCCGCAACCCGATCGGCGTCAAGCTGGGCCCGACGACCACGGCCGAGGACGCGCTGCAGTACATCGACCGCCTCGACCCCGACCGCGAGCCGGGCCGGCTGACCTTCATCGTCCGCATGGGCGCCGACAAGGTCCGCGACAAGCTCCCCGAGCTGGTCGAGAAGGTCACCGCCTCCGGCGCCACCGTGGCCTGGGTGACCGACCCGATGCACGGCAACACCTTCGAGGCGGCCTCCGGTCACAAGACCCGCCGCTTCGACGACGTGCTGGACGAGGTCAAGGGCTTCTTCGAGGTCCACAAGGGCCTCGGCACCCACCCGGGCGGCATCCACGTCGAGCTCACCGGTGACGACGTCACCGAGTGCGTGGGCGGCGGTGACGAGATCTTCGTCGACGATCTGCACCAGCGCTACGAGACGGCCTGCGACCCGCGTCTGAACCGCAGCCAGTCCCTCGACCTGGCGTTCCTCGTCGCGGAGATGTACCGGGACCAGTAACGGCTGGTCACAGCGATGGGGCGCGGATCACATGCGATCCGCGCCCCTCTGCACTTTTGCGGGAACACAGCGCCGGGTAAGGTTAGGTTAGCCTCACCGATCAATCGGGACGGCACCACTTCGATCCCGGCGGGAGGTGAACCGCGTGTTCGTCTGCAGTTGCTTCGGCATCACGGAACAGCAGGTCAAGAAGCACGCGGAGGACGGTGCCTGCACCCCACGCCAGATAGCGTCGGCCTGCAAGGCGGGCACGGACTGCGGTTCGTGCGTACGGCGCATCCAGGCGCTGCTGGGCCGGGGCGAGTGGCCCCGCCGTGAGCTCGCGGACCAGGGCAAGCCGGCCCTGAGCGCGCTGGACGAGGCGGCCTAGCTCTCCGGCTGCTCGATCAGCTGCGCGATGTACAGCGCCTCACCGAGCTTCTCCACCAGTTCCAGCTGGGTGTCGAGGTAGTCGATGTGGTGCTCCTCGTCCTCGAGGATCGACTCGAAGATGTTCGCGGACGTGATGTCGCCCTTGTTGCGCATCACCTCGATGCCCCGCTTGAGGCGGTCGATCGCCTCGACCTCGATCTGCCGGTCCGCCTCGAACATCTCCCTGACGGTCTGTCCCACGCGCACATGGAAAAGGCGCTGGTAGTTCGGCAGCCCCTCCAGGAAGAGGATCCGGTCGGTGAGCACCTCCGCGTGCTTCATCTCGTCGAACGACTCGTGCCGCGTGTACTTGGCCAGCTTCGTCCAGCCGAAGTTCTCCTGCATCTTCGCGTGCAGAAAGTACTGGTTGATCGCGGTCAGCTCGCCGGTGAGCTGCTCATTGAGGAATTCGATGACCTCGGGGTCGCCCTGCATCGCTAGGGCTCCTTCCAAGCGGGGGGAACTGGCAGGTTGCGCCGCATGATTGCACCGGCGACGAAGATCGTCCAGTAAGTGTTCGCTTAGTAAGTAAGTGCATGCTTAGTGCTAATTGCCCCGGTTTGGCGGGGGCGGTCAAGTGCACCGTCCGCGGTCTGTCAGGATGGAGTCATGGGTCAGCCGGTGGAGCGTGAATCGGGAGAACGCGATTCAGGAGGAGCAGCAGAGTCCGAGCTTCCCCCGGGCCAGCGTCTGCAACGCGGCTGGCCGGTCACGCATTACGGGCCCGTTCCCAAGTTCCGCCCGGAGCGCTGGGAGTTCAGGGTCTTCGGTGCCACCGCGGACGGCGAGAAGCACTGCTGGACCCACGAGGAGTTCACGGCTCTGCCCTACACCACCGTCGTGGGCGACCTGCACTGCGTCACGAAGTTCAGCATGCTCGGCGCCGAATGGGGCGGCATTCCGGCTCGTACGATCCTTGAGATCGCACCGCCCGCGCCCACGGTCACCCATGTGATGGTGTGGGCCGAATACGGGTTCAGTTCCAACCTCCGCCTGGCGGATTTCGCCTCCGAGCGGACCATCTTCGCCACCCACAAGGACGGCGAACTGCTGACCGCGGAACACGGCTTCCCGCTGCGCCTCGTCGTGCCCCATCTGTATGCCTGGAAGGGCCCCAAGTGGGTGCGCGGCGTGGAGTACATGACCGCCGACCGCCGGGGCTTCTGGGAGGAGCGCGGCTACCACAACGTCGGCGACCCGTGGAAGGAGCAGCGCTACTCCTACCAGGAGGAGCCCGGGGAGGGCCCCGAGCTCTGATGCGGTCCTCGGCGGTCAGTGGTGGTACCCGTGCACCACGGCATGGCCCTTGCCGCGGCCGATCATCCACTTGTTGACGGGCGTCGTCACGAAGAAGGCGAGCGCCAGCGAGATCGCGAGCGACCCCCAGAAGAGCAGGTCGGTCAGTTCCGCGTCCATGGCGTCGGGCCACAGCACGATCACGCCGTTGTCGATCAGCTCCATCACGGCGATGGACAGGGTGTCCGCGGCCAGCGCCACCCGGAAGGCCGTACGGAAGTCGACGCCCGCCCGCAGCACCCCGCGCAGCGTGAGCGAGTAGCCGAAGAGGAACGCGAGCACGATCGCCAGCACCGTCGTCGCCACGTTGCCCCAGCCGAAGGCCGTGCCGATCACCATGCCCAGCACCTCACCGATGGCGCAGCCCGTGAGGCAGTGAAGGGTGGCCTGCGCGGCCATGCTCCAGGTGGCGGCCGCCGGGTGATGGTGCGCTTCCGTGTGGGCGGGTGTGTGCGCGTGTGCCTCGTGCTGCATGGCTGCCCCCAATATCAGGTGACGGTTCCTGTACCGAGCAGGAACCGTATACCCCCCAGGGGTATTCCGGAACGGGTCAGGAATCGCGCAGTTTCTTCAGCCGCTCCACATCGGCCGCATGCCCCTCCTTGCCACCGGGCGTCTCGATGATCAGCGGTACGCCCTCGGTGGCGGGGTGGGTCATCAGCGCCCGGAACGGGTCCTCGCCGATGTGACCTGCGCCGATGTTCTCGTGCCGATCCTTGTGCGCGCCGACCACGTCCTTGGAGTCGTTCGCGTGGATCAGCTTCAGTCGGCCCTCGCCGACCGTGTCCACCAGCAGATCGAGGGTCTGGTGCATACCGCTCGGGCCGGTCAGGTCATGGCCGGCCGCGAAGATGTGACAGGTGTCCAGGCAGACGCCCAGCTTCGGATGCGCGTCCAGGGCCTCGAAGTACGGCCCGAAGTCCCAGGTCCGCGAGCAGAGCGAGGCGCCCTGCCCGGCCGTCGACTCCAGCAGCAGGAACGGATCGTCGTCGTGGGTGAGCTCGTCCAGCAGCGGCAGCAGATGCTCCCGTACCTGCTTCAGGGCCACGGCCCGGTCCCGGCCGCCCGTCGCGCTGCCCGTGTGCACGACCACGCCGAGCGCCCCGATCTCCCGTCCGCGCCGCAGCGAGTGCCGAAGCGACTCCACCGACTTCTCCACGGTCGCCTCGGTGTGCGAGCCGAAGTTGATCAGGTAGGGGGCGTGGACGTACGCCGGGATCGACTCGGCCGCGCACACCTCGCGGAACTCCTCGTCCTGCCGCGGATTGCCGGCGGGCGTGGCCCAGCCGCGCGGGTTGGCGACGAAGACCTGCACGGTCTCGGCCTTCAGGTCGTGGGCGTAGGACAGACCGACGGAGTGGAGGCCACCGGCCACGGGGATGTGGCCGCCGACGGGGTTGCGGGACTGCTGACTCTTCACCCGTTCAGGGTGTCATGCGCCGCGACCTGCTCCGTCACCGGATCTTGATGGTGATCGTCGACCCCTTGGGTGCCGTGTCCCCGCCCTTCACGGACTGGTTCTTGACGGTGTCGCCGAACAGGCCGAGCAGACCGCGGTCCTCGTCGACCTTGAAGCCGGCGTCCTCCAGGGCCTTGTGCGCGTCGTCCACGCTGTCGCCGGTGACGTCCGGGACCTCGACCATCTCGGGGCCCTTGGACAGCGTCAGCGTCACCGTGTCGCCCTCGACGGCCTGGCTGTCGCCCGCGGGCGTCTGCGCCGCGACCTGACCCTGGTCGTACTCGGAGTTGATCTGTGCGGAGGCGACCTTCACCGTCAGGCCCGCGCTCTCCAGATCGGCCTTCGCGTCCTGAAGGTCCTCACCCGTGACGTCCGGGACGTCCACCGGGCTGCCCTTGCTGACGACCAGGGCGATCGCCGAACCCGCGTGCCGCTTGGTGCCCGCCTCGGGAGTCGTGGAGATCACCGAGCCCTTGGGGACGTCCTCGCTGAACTCCCGGGTGACCATGCCCGGCTCGAGCCCGCTCTTCTTCAGCCGGGCCCTCGCCTCGGCCAGCGTCCGCGCCGACACGTCGGGCACCCGCACGGTCTGCGGGCCGTCGGAGATGGTGAGCGCCACCGACCTGTTGTCGCGGATGCGGGTGCCGGGCGCGGGGTCCGAGCTGATGACCGTGCCCCGCTGCACCGTGTCGCTGTACGCGTGCCTGACCGCGCCGAGGTCGAGGCCCGCGTTCTGCAGTTGCCGGGTCGCCTCGGTCTGGGTCTTCGCCAGCACCGGCGGGACCTTGGTGAACTGGCCGGAGTTGATGTACCACACGCCCGTGCCGACCCCGAGTATCAGCAGTACGGCGACGAGGACCGCGAGCGGACCGCGCCGGGAGCGCGCGCCGCGGCGCCGCGGCGGCAGCGGCGGGGGAGTCTCCAGCAGGCTGGTGCGGTGGATCCCGCCGTCGTCCTCGTTCACCGGCAGCGGGCGCGGCACCGTCAGCGCGCGCGGGATCACGCTCGTACGGTCCTCGGAGATGCTCCGGTGGTCCGAGGCGAAGGCCTGCGGCGGCAGCGCGTCCAGCTGGTCCGCGCTGAGCGCGGCGCGCACCTCACGGGCCTGCGCGAGCAGCGCCACCGCGTCCTGCGGGCGCAGGTCACGGGCGCGGGCGGTCGCCGAGGCGACCAGCTCGTCCAGCCGGTGCGCCAGTCCCGGCACGGCGGCCGAGGGCGGCGGGACGTCCTCGTGGATGTGCTTGTAGAGGACGGTGGCCGGGGAGTCCCCGCCGTGCGGCCGGTCGCCGGTCAGCATCTCGTACAGGACGACACCGCACGCGTACACGTCGACCCGGGGGTCGGCCGTGCCGTGTTCTATCTGCTCGGGAGCGAGGTAGGAGACCGTGCCGAGGACGGTCCCTGTGGTGTTGGTGACCGTGTCCACGGACCGCACCAGCCCGAAGTCGGCGACCTTGACCCGGCCGTCGTCCCCTATCAGCACGTTCTCCGGCTTCATGTCCCGGTGCACGAACCCGGCGCGGTGCGCGGCGCCGAGCGCGGCGAGCACCGGCTCCAGGATGTCCAGGGCGGCGCGCGGCTGCAGCGCCCCGCGCTCGCGCAGCACGTCACGCAGGGTGCACCCGGCGACGTACTCCATGGCGAGGTAGACGTACGACCCGTCGGTGCCCTGGTCGAAGACCTGCACCACGTTCGGGTGCGCGAGCCTTGCGACCGACTTCGCCTCGCGGATGAACCGGTCGACGAAGGTGCCGTCGGCCGCGAGCGTCGGGTGCATCACCTTGAGCGCGAGCACGCGGTCGAGGCGGGTGTCCAGGGCCCGGTAGACCGTGGCCATCCCGCCGACCGCGATCCGCGCGTCCACGCGATAGCGCCCGTCGAGCACCTGCCCGACCAGAGGGTCCTGAAGGGTCGTATCCACGCAGGTGAGTGTACGAGCCGCGACTGACAGGGCTGCCGGTTCGGGTGAGATCGGAGCGGGACTGCAGCCGAGCTGTGACGGAGGTCGCACCGGCTTCCGGATCCTGTCGAACGCGCGTTCAGAACGCCGGGCGCTCGGGATCCAGGTGCGCACGCCCCTCCTGGGGCGAGGACGCCTCCGCGAAGTGGCGGCGCGGGATACGGCCCGCCCGGTGCGCAAGGCGGCCCGCCTCCACCGCGTGCTTCATGGCCTCGGCCATCAGCTGCGGCTCCTGCGCCCGCGTCACCGCCGAGGCGAGCATCACACCGGCGCACCCCAGCTCCATCGCGAGCGCCGCGTCCGAGGCCGTACCGGCGCCCGCGTCCAGGATCACCGGCACGCGCGCGTGCTCGGTGATCAGCTGGAAGTTGTGCGGGTTGCGGATGCCGAGCCCGGAGCCGATGGGAGAGCCGAGCGGCATGATCGCCGCGCAGCCGACGTCCTCCAGCCTGCGGGCGAGGACCGGGTCGTCGTTGGTGTACGGCAGCACGGTGAAGCCGTCGTCGACCAGGGTCTCGGCCGCGTCCAGCAACTCGATCGGGTCCGGCAGCAGGGTGCGCTCGTCGGCGATCACTTCAAGTTTGATCAGTTCGGTGCCGAGCGCCTCGCGCGCGAGGCGGGCGGTCAGCACGGCCTCCCCGGCGGTGAAGCAGCCCGCCGTGTTCGGCAGCACCCGGATGCCGAGCTTCTCCAGGACGGACAGCACCGAGCCGTGCACCGAGGGGTTCACGCGCCGCATCGCGACCGTCGTCAGCTCCGTGCCGGACGCCACCAGCGCCCGCTCCAGCACATCGAGGCTGGGGGCACCGCCAGTGCCCATGATCAGGCGGGACGTGAAGGACGTACCGCCGATGACAAAGGGGTCGTCGGCCATGGGTCAGCCTCCTTGGACGGCGGTGAGGACCTCGACGCGGTCCCCTTCGGACAGGGACGTCGACGGCCACTGCGCGCGCGGGACGACGGTTTCGTTCAGGGCGGCGGCCACTCCGGAGGGAGCCGGGGTGAGCGCGCGGACGACGGTGTCGAGAGCCGTGCCGGAAGCGAACTCCCTGGGCTCCCCGTTGACGGAGATGATCATGCGGGCTGCTCCAGGAGCGCGAAACGCTTGGGGGTGAACGGGCGTGCCTCGTCGGGGAGTTCACCGGTGGCCAGGGCGTGCGCCATCGCGTCGCCGGTGACCGGGGTGAGCAGCACGCCGTTGCGGTAGTGGCCGGTGGCCAGCAGCAGACCGGGCAGCCCGGTCGGACCGAGCAAGGGCGCGTTGTCCGGGGAGCCGGGGCGCAGACCGGCCCGTGTCTCCGTCAGCGGCAGCTCGGTGATCCCGGGGACCAGCTCGTGCGCGTCGCGCAGCAGCTCGTACACGCCGCCCGCGGTCACCGTCGTGTCCCAGCCCAGCTCCTCGCTGGTCGCGCCGATCACCAGCTCGCCGTTCTCGCGCGGCACCAGGTAGACGTGACTGCCGCGGACGACGGCGCGCACGGTGCGGCTCAGGAACGGCGCGTACCGCTTCGGCACGGTCAGCCGCAGCACCTGCCCCTTCACCGGCCGCACGGGCGGCAGGACGTCGTCCGGGACGCCCGGCAGCCGCCCGCTGAGGCTGCCCGCGGCCAGCACCACCTGGCCCGCGCCCAGCTCGGTGCCGTCGGTCGTGGTGATGCCGGCGGCCCGGTCCCGTACGACATGGAACCGCTCGGCCCACGCCCGGTGGAACACCACTCCGGCCCGCTCGCACGCGACGACCAGTGCGCGTGCCAGTCGCCGCGGGTCGATCTGGTGATCGCCGTCCACCCGGAGGCCGCCGCGCACGCCCGGGGCGAGCATCGGCTCCAGGCGCCGGCACTCGCGCCCCGACAGCCACTCCGACTCCAGGCCCGACTCCCGCTGCAGGGCGTGCAGTTCACGCAGATGGGCGCGGTCGTCGGCGTCGAGGGCGACGGCGAGCGTGCCGCACTGGCGGTAGCCGAGGTCCTGGCCGGTGAGGTCGGTGAGCTCGGCAGCGAAGTCCGGGTAGCGGCGGGCCGACTCCAGATTGAGGCCGAGCAGGGTCTGCTCGCCGTAGTGCAGCTCCGTGACCGCGGCCAGCATCCCGGCGGCCACCTGGGCGGCCCCGCCACCCGGCTCGGGGTCCACCACAGCCGTGGCGAAACCGCGCTGCGCGGCCCGCCAGGCCGTGACCAGGCCGATGATTCCGCCCCCGATGACGAGGACGTCTGACGTACGTGACGACATGGGCGTCCAGCCCCTCCCTTCGCCGGCATGACCCGGATCAGGTTCGTACGGTCGGAGGCCGCCAGCCTCCCTCTCAGCCCGGTGCGTCCGGGCTCCCGCGAGTGCTTGTACGTTGGCCACCCTAGCCCGACCCGCCGCGCCTCTGTAAGGGAGCCTTCCGTCATGCCGCGTTCGCTGGACGGCCTCGTCCTCGCCCCCGTCGCCGACCAGGCCCCAGGTCAGGTGGGTACGCGGACCCGGTTCAGGTACCACGAGCAGGGCGGCGAGATCTGGGCCGAGTACGCGGGCGGGGACGTCGTGCGCGGGCATCTGGTGGGTACTCGGTCAGGTGACCGGCTGGACTTCCGGTACGTCCAGCTGAAGCGCGACGGGACGACCTCCTCGGGGCACTGCGTCTCGGCTGTCGTGGAGCTGCCGGACGGGCGGGTACGGCTGGAGGAGACCTGGGAGTGGGAGTCGCAGTCGGGCAGCGGGAGCAGTGTTGTGGAGCAGGTCACTGAGCACGACTCCTGACTGACGAATAGTCAGTTGTCTATGGTGATCAGGTGAGCGAGCAGACGCGGAAAGTGAGCACGTCACCGGCGCGGCGCGTGGTCGTCGTCGGCGCGGGCATGGCCGGTGTCCAGACCGCGGTCGCCCTGCGGGAACAGGGCTTCACCGGGACCGTGACGGTGATTGGCGCCGAGCCCCATCAGCCCTACGACCGGCCGCCGCTGTCCAAGGCCGTCCTGCTCGGCAAGTCCGAGGGCTCCGCCTTCGACGTCGACTTCGAGGCGCTCGGCATCGAACTGCGGCTGGGGTGCGAGGTGCTCGGCCTGCGCGCCGGCGAGCACGAGCTGGACACCGAGACCGGGACCGTGCCGTACGACGTCCTGGTCCTTGCGACCGGCGCCGAACCGATCACGCTGCCCGGCACCGAGGGCGTGCCCGGCGTGCATCTGCTGCGCACCCTGGACGACGCCGAGCGGCTGCGGCCCGTGCTGGCCAGGCAGCACGACATCGTGGTCGTCGGGGCGGGCTGGATCGGCGCGGAGTTCGCCACGGCCGCGCGCGAGACGGGCTGTTCGGTGACCGTCGTCGAGGCCGCGGACCGGCCGCTCGCCGGCGCGCTGCCGGCCGAGGTGGCCGCACCGATGGCCGCCTGGTACGCCGACGCGGGCGCCGAACTGCGTACGCACGCGCGCGTGGAGCACATCGAGCCCGGCGCGGTCGTCCTCGACGACGGCTCCCGGCTGCCCGCGGGCGCGGTCGTGGTCGGCATCGGCGCGCGCCCGGCAACGGCCTGGCTGGCCGGCGCCGGCATCGAGCTCGGCGCACACCGCGAGGTCGTGGCCGACGCCCATCTGCGCACCTCGGCACCCGACGTCTACGCGGTCGGCGACTGCGCCTCCTTCCCTTCGGGGCGGTACGGCGAACGGCTGCTGGTCCACCACTGGGACAACGCCCTCCAGGGCCCGCGCACGGTGGCCGCGAACATCATCGGCGAGGCCACCGGAGAGCCGCCCGCCGTCTACGATCCGGTCCCCTACTTCTGGTCCGAGCAGTTCGGCCGCTTCGTCCAGTACGCCGGCCACCACACCGCCGCCGACACGACCCTGTGGCGCGGCGACCCCTCGGGCCCCGCCTGGTCCGTCTGCTGGCTGCGCGAGAGCCGCCTGATCGCCCTGCTGGCGGTCGGCAGGCCGAGGGATCTCGCGCAGGGCAGACGGCTGATCGAGGCGGGCACCCCGATGGACCCGGAGCTGCTCGCGGACCCGGCGCGGCCCATGAAGACGGCCACGGCGTAGTACGCAGGACGGCCGCCACGAAGGGACGCGAAACCCCAGGTCGGGCGGTTCTGGCTTCCGACTGTCAGTGCGGGATGGCAGGCTTGAGTGCGTGACCGAGATTGACGCAAAGATCGATGCTCTCGTCCCCGCCTGGCTCACCCTGCCCGACATCGCAGAGATGCTCGATGTCGAGGTGACGCGTGTGCGGCAGCTGGTCAAGGAGGGCCAGCTCATCGCCGTACGCCGAGGTGAGAACCGCGCACTGCACGTCCCCGCCGCATTCATCGACGAGGCCGAGCAGAAGGTCGTCAAGGGCCTGACCGGCACCCTGACGCTCCTGAGGGACGACGGCTTCACCGACGAAGAGATGATCGAGTGGCTCTTCACCCCCGACGACAGCCTGCCCGGCACCCCCGCGCAGGCGCTGAGCGAGAATCGCGGTACGGAGGTGAAGCGCCGGGCCCAGGCGCTCGCCGTCTGATCCGAACAGACTGAACCGAACACCGTCCGGCGTACGGGCCGAGGTCCGCACAGGCAAGGCCGCGGCCGCGGTCCGTCGCGGCCCGGCCGCCGCCCGTACGCCGCCGACCTGGAACGACACCCACGGGGGACCCTCGTATGCCCGACACCGCCACCGCCGCACGCGCCGAGCTCGCCGACGCCCGCGTCTACCTCTGCACGGACGCCCGCAGGCGCCAGGGCGACCTGCCGGAGTTCCTGGACGCCGTCCTGGCGGGCGGGGTCGACATCGTGCAGTTGCGCGACAAGGGCATGGAGGCAGCCGAGGAGCTGGAGCACCTGAAGGTCTTCGCCGAGGCCTGCGCCCGCCACGGCAGGCTCCTCGCCGTCAACGACCGCGCGGACGTCGCGCATGCCGCCGGCGCCGACGTGCTCCACCTCGGCCAGGGCGACCTCCCGGTCCCCGCGGCCCGAGCGATCCTCGGCGAGGGCGTGCTCATCGGCCGCTCCACCCATGCCGAGTCCGAGGCCGCCGCGGCCGCCGTCCAGGAGGGTGTCGACTACTTCTGCACCGGGCCCTGCTGGCCGACCCCCACCAAGCCCGGCCGCCACGCCCCCGGCCTCGACCTGGTCCGATACACCGCCTCCCTGGGCACCGAGCGCCCCTGGTTCGCCATCGGCGGCATCGACCTCGGCAACCTCGACGAGGTGCTGGAAGCAGGCGCCCGCCGCGTCGTGGTCGTCCGCGCGATCACGGAGGCCGACGATCCGGGAGCGGCGGCGCGGGAGTTCGCCAAGCGGCTGCGGAGCGCGTAGCGCGGCGCGGGCCGGGACTGTCGTGGCGCAGCTCCGACCGGGGCCCGCCGTCCGACGTATTGTCCGATGGGCGTCAGGCGGATTGTCGGATGGGAGTCCGGCAGATTGTCCGACGGGATGCGTGGCAGCTTGTCGGACGGAATGTCCGGCTGCTTGTCCGAAGAATGTCCGCCAGGTTGTCCGATAGGTGGACAACAAATAGACAAATCCGGCAAATGTCCCCCATCCGGTTGGGGAGCCGCCGCCCCCTGACTAACCTGCGGGTATGGCCCTCGGAACCGCATCCACCAGGACTGACCACGCGCGCACGGTGCGTGACATGCTCGCGACCGGCAAGACGACGTTCTCGTTCGAGTTCTGGGCTCCCAAGACGGAGAAGGGCGAACGCAACCTCTGGAACGCACTGCGCAGGGTCGAGGCCGTGGCCCCCAGCTTCGTCTCCGTCACGTACGGGGCGGGCGGCTCCACGCGCGCGGGCACGGTGAAGGCGACCGAGCAGATCGCCGCCGACACCACGCTCACCCCGGTCGCCCACCTCACCGCGGTCAACCATTCCATCGCCGAGCTGCGCAACATCATCGGCCAGTACGCCGACGCCGGGATCCGCAACATGCTCGCCGTGCGCGGCGACCCGCCCGGCGACCCCATGGGCGACTGGGTGCCGCACCCGACGGGACTGACCTACGCCGCCGAACTCGTCCAGCTCATCAAGGAGTCGGGCGACTTCTGCGTCGGCGTCGCGGCCTTCCCGGAGATGCACCCGCGTTCCGAGGACTGGGACACGGACGTCGCCCACTTCGTCGACAAGTGCCGGGCCGGCGCCGACTACGCCATCACACAGATGTTCTTCCAGCCGGAGTCCTATCTGCGGCTGCGTGACCGGGTCGCCGAGGCCGGCTGCGACACCCCCGTCATCCCCGAGGTCATGCCCGTGACCAGCGTGAAGATGCTGGAGCGGCTGCCTCAACTCAGCAACGCGCACATCCCCTCCGCCCTGAAAGAGCGGATCCTCACAGCAAAAGACGATCCGACCGCTGTACGCTCCATTGGCATCGAATTCGCCACGGAGTTCTGCGCACGGCTGCTGGCCGAGGGAGTGCCCGGACTGCACTTCATCACGCTCAACAACTCCACGGCGACTCTGGAAATCTACGAAAACCTGGGCCTGCACCACCCCCCGCAGGCCTAGACCGGCCGCACGGGTATACGACACACTGCGTAGCGGCGACTCGGAGAGGGGCGTACATGGGCTGGACGGTCCTCTACATCGCGTTCGGCATCGTCGCGCTGTGGCTGCTGGGCGAGGTGCTGCTGCAGTACAAGGCGCGGCTGCGCTGGCGGTTGCTCGCCTTCGCCGGGTTCCTCGGCGTGGTGCTCGGGGTGCTGATCCCCTCGGTGATCGTCATCGGTCTGGGCGCTGCCGCGTTCGCGGTCGGCCAGACCTACGTCACGCTGTCGTTCCGCCGCGGCTTCGCGTCGGGCTGGGCGGTCAGCCGGACCGGCATCCCGGGCGTCGGCAAGCGCGGCCACGGCGAACCGGACCACCAGGACCCGACCCTGGAGGTCTCCGACCTCGAGCCGGGCGACGGCGGCCACGACGACCAGGACGTCTACCACCGCGACGGCGTGTCCTACGGCAACGAGGACGACTACGACCGCGACGACGTCTTCACGCCCGCCCGCCCCGCCCCCGCCGAGACCACCGCGGTCTACGAGCCGCAGCCCCTGCCCGAGGACACCGGCTCCTACGGCATATACAGCGACTCCGCGTACGCCGCCGCTGACGCGTCCTACGCGAACATGGGGCAGTCCCAGGACCAGTACGCGACGGCCGCCCAGGGCGCCGACCAGTCCTACGGGTACGACTACTCCGGCTACAACCAGCAGCAGTACGGCTACGACACCACCGGCCAGCAGCAGTACGCCGCCTACTCCGACCCGTACATCGGCACCCAGACCTACGGCGGCGGCTACGACGCCTACGGTCAGTACGGCCAGCAGGGCTACGGCCAGGACCAGTACGCCACCGGCGGCTACGAGGGCCAGACCCCCTCCGGCGGGGCGTGGGTCCCGCAGCAGCGCACCGACGAGGCCTACGGCGGCGAGCTCCCGCAGGAGCAGCCCTACCCCTACCAGGACAACGGCCAGGGGCAGGGACAGGCTCAGGCTCAGGGCAACGGATACGACGAGCAGTACCGCTTCTGACCGCGCAGTACCGTTTCTGAAGCTCGGTATCGCTTCTGAGGACCCCTCAGTCCGGGGCGCTCACTGAGAGCCCCGGAACTGCGGACCCTCCACGATCAGACCCGCCACCAGCGCCCCCGACATGCCGGCGTGCGGCAGCCCCCCACCGGGGTGCGACCAGCCTCCGGCGGTGAACAGGCCCGGTATCGCCGTGCTGTTGGACGGGTGCAGGGTGCCCTGTGCGGACGCCAGGGACGGCGGCGGTACGGCGCCGCCCTCGGCCCCCGTCTCCCGCTCGGTGTGCACGGGTGTGCGGACCTCGCGCCACAGCGTCCGCTCACGCAGCCCCGGTACGGCACGCTCGGCGGCGGCGACCATCCGGTCCGCGAAGGCGTCGGCGGCTCCCGGCGCGGACCAGTCGTACCCCGTCCCGGACGGCACCGTCGCCGTCAGCACCACAGCCTCGTGCTCCTCGGTGGGACGCAGGGCCGGGTCGTCCGGGCGGTCGACCCGCACCGTGGGCCGCTCGGGCGTCGTCCCCGGCCTGAACAAGGACAGCTCGTCGGCCGCATCCGGTGAGTGCACGACCGTGCGGTGCACGGCATCCGGCTCCCGCCCGCCGCGCAGCGCGAGGCACACCACCACCCTGCCCGGGTGCGGGCCTTCGGCGCGGGGCTCGACATCTTCAGCCCCGTAGAGCTTCCGGCCCGGCACGAGGGCGGCCAGCCGCCAGGGGCCACCACCGACGACCGTGTCCGCCTCCACCACCGTGCCGTCGGACAGTTCCACGCCCGCCGCGCGACCGTCCTTCTCCAGGACCCCGGTGACCTCCGCGCCGAAGACGAACTCGACCTTCCGCGCCAGGCACCGCTCGTACACCGCCCGCGCCAACTCCCGGATGCCGCCCCGCACATACCAAGTGCCGAAGGCATGCTCCATGTACGGCAACACGGCCGCGGCGGCCGGAGCCGTGCCGGGGGCGACGCCGTGTGCGAGGGCGTGGCCGTCCAGCAGCGCCGCGAGGCGCGGGTCGCGCAGCTCCCAGGCGCCGACCTCGGCGAGGGTGGTGGCGCGGCGGGTGCGCAGCAGCCGCTTGTGCGGGACCGCCGGGTATGGCTCGCGGTCGGTCAGCACCCGCCAGTTGGGCCACAGGGGCTCCTCCAGCAGCGGCCGGCGGGTGCGGTCCCAGGCCTCGCGGGCCCGCACCAGGAAGTCGCCCCAGCGGCCGCCCGCGCACGCCCCGAGCGCCTCGTCCAGAGCGGCGACCACCCCCGCGCGCGAGGCGTTCGGCAGCGTCACCGCGGTGCCGTCCGCGAAGACGTGCCGCGAGGACGGGTCGACCTGGACCAGTTCGACGCACTCCTCCAGCGGCTCCCTGCCGGTCTTGATGAACAGATCGCGCCAGACCGCGGGCAGGGTCAGCAGCCCGGGGCCGGTGTCGAAGCCGAACCCGTCCCGCTCGAAGCGGCGCACCGCTCCGCCGTACGTCTCCGCACGCTCGTACACCGTCACCCGGTGGCCCGCGACAGCCAGCCGGGCGGCAGCCGCCATCGCGCCCATCCCGGCGCCGATCACCGCAATCCGTCCCATGCCTGCGACTTTATCGACCGCCACTGACAGTCACGGCACGGGCGGCCCGCCGGGCGAAGCCCCAGATCCGCGGCCGCAGGGGAGTACGGATGCGGGGGCGCAGGTAACCAGTCGGCAACGGGGCGCTGTGCGCATGAGTGCGCAGGTCTGAGTATCCGTACCTAGTCAGTGAGATGAGTACGCGCGCGGATGGGGTCCGACCTGCGCGAACGAGAGAGTGGAGACACGGAAAGGGGCACGGCTCCGGCACCGGCGACACGGGGCGCCGGAACGGAGCCGCCCCGGATCCGCTCCTTCCGCCGGCCGAGGTCGGCGGGAGCGAGGCACGGGGGAACCCGGGGGAACGACCGAAACGGGGGCCCAACCCGGGAAAACCGGGGGGGAGCACAACGGGGGAGCACGAGAAGGCGCCGGTTCGAGGTGGCCCGCGGGGGACGCGGCCACACCGGACCGGCGCTTTCGTGTGCGATCAGCTGATGCTGCGGCCGCTGACGCGCCCCTGGAGCAGCCGGGACAGCGCCGCGTGAACGTCGTCCAGGGAGCGCTCCGGCTGGAAGGACTGCCAGTCCAGCGCGGCCACCAGAACCATGCCGACCAGCGCCGACGCGGTCAGCGGCACATCGATCTCGTCGCTGAACTCGCCGCCCGCCACGCCCGCGCGCAGGACGTCCTCGACGACCGCGACCGCCTGCTGCCTGACCACCATCAGGGTCGACTGCCAGGCCCGGTTGGTGCGCCACAGCTCGGCCACGTACAGCTGTGTGAAGGCCGGATAGCGCTCGATGAAGACGAGACCGGCGCGGATCATCGCGTCCAGGGCGTCCACCTTGGTGCCGCCGTCCCTGGCCGTACGGTCGGCCGCCTCCCGGAGGGACGCGGCGAGCAGGCCGACCCCGTGCCGCAGCAGTTCCTCGAAGAGGACCGACTTGCTCGCGAAGTTGTAGTAGACCGTGCCCTTCGCGACCCCGGCCCGCTCGGCGATCTCGTCCACCGTGGTGGCGGAGAAACCCTGCTCGGCGATGAGCGTGACGGCGGCCTCGTAGAGCTTCTGCCGGGTGGCCTCGCGGCGGCTGCTGCCACCCGACGTGGTGCTGCTGCTTTCCATGGGCCTGATTGTCACAGGAGCCGTGCCCCGAGCTGTCACGTCCGCGCTCACAGGCTCAGCTCCGGGTGCAGCCGGTCCAGGGTCCACACCTGCCGGCGGCGGGCCGACACCGCGGTCAGCGCCAGGGCGCCGGCGGTGAAGGCGACGAGCACCACGCACGCGTGCCACACCGGTCCCAGGCCGCCGCCCGTGATGAGCCTCCTGAGGGCCTCCACGATGTAGCTCATCGGCAGGAAGGGGTGGATCGCGTTGAAGAAGCCGGGGCTGGTCTGCACCGGATACGTGCCGCCCGCGGAGGTCAGCTGGAGCATCAGCAGGGCGAGGACGAGGATCCGGCCCGCCGCTCCGAAGCGGGCGTTCAGCCACTGCACGATCGCCCCGAAGCATGCCGTCACCAGGAACAGGAAGCCGATCGTGCCGGCCGCCCGGGTCATCTGCAGGCCGATCGCCCAGTGCAGGACCGCCATCAGGGACACCGTCTGCAGAACCCCGATCGCCACCACCGGAAGCCAGCCGGCCAGGGCGATGCGCCACGCGGGGGCGCCCGTGGCGAGTGCGCGCCGGTTCATCGGCGGGATCAGCATGTACGCCACCATCGCGCCCACCCACAGGGACAGCGGGATGAAGTACGGGGCGAAACCGGTGCCGTAGTTGGGCGCGTTGTGCAGGTCCTTGGAGACCAGCTTGACCGGGTCGGACATCACCTCGGTGCGCCGGTCGCGATCCTTCTTGTCGTAGTCGGGGATCTTCCCGGCGCCGTCGTGCAGTCCGCCCGCCAGCTTCCCGGAGCCGTCGACCAGCTTGAACATGCCGCCGTTGAGGGTCTCGGCGCCGGTCTTCAGCTGCCCGACACCCTCGTCGAGGTCTCCCGCGCCGCTCTTCGCCGTGCCGAGGCCCTGGTGCAGCTTCTGCGCGCCGGCGGCAACCTTCCCGGCCCCCTCGTTCAGCTTGTTGATCTTGGCGACGGCGTCGGAGAGGTCCTCGGACAGGTGCGGTGCCCGGTCGGCGAGCGCCTGGGCCTGCGTCTGGAGCGTGGCCAGGTTGCCGTCGAGCTTCTTCAGGTCGCCGTGCTGGTCGGCGATCAGCGTGTTCAGGTCGTCGGCGATCTTCGCCACGTCGGCGGCCGCGTCCTTCGCCTTCTTCAGGTCGGAGCAGGCCGGATCCGGCAGCACGGGGTTCTCGCAGCGCGTCCGGTAGACCTCGTTCAGGGCGTCGGAGGCCGCGTGTGCGCCCTTGGCGGCGGCCGGGGCCGTCCTCACCAGGGTGTCGAGGTTGTCGCGGATCGCCTTCGAGGAGTCGGCGACGAGCCGGGCGGTGTCCCCGATGGTCTTCTCGTTGCCCTTCAGGAAGGGACCCACCTTCTTGTCGATCCCGTTGACCTTGTCGGCGAGGGTCTGCGTACCCGCGGCGACCTGCTTCGAGCCGTCCGCGAGGTCGCCCGCTCCCGTGGCGAGCTTCGTCAGGCCCCCGGACAGCCGGTCGCTGCCGTCCTTGGCGTCCTTCAGGCCGTCGGCGAGATCCTTGGAGCCCTTCTCCGCCTTCCCGATGCCGCCGTTGAGCTGGTCGGCGCCGTTCGCGGCCTTCACCGTCGCCCCGTGGATGTCGGAGAACGAGATGAAGATCTTGTCCAGGAAGGACCGCGAGGCCTTCATGGACGCGGCCTGGCGCACCTCACTGAACACCGTCCGGGAGATCTGCCCGACGATGTAGTTGTTCGCGTCGTTCGTACGCACCTGGAGCGCACCCGTCTCCGGGGAGGCACCAGCGCTGGACGCGATCCGCTTGCTGAAGTCGGCCGGCATGGTCAGTGACAGGTAGTACGTGCCGTCCTCCACGCCCGCGCGTGCGTCGGCGGCACTCACCTCGTGCCAGTCGAAGGTGTCGCTGTCGCGCAGCCCCTCGGTGATGGCGTCACCCGCGGCGATCTTCTTCCCGTCGGCCGTGGCCCCCTTGTCGTCGTTGACGAGCGCCACGGGGATGCGGTCCAGACGGCCGTACGGGTCCCAGAACGACCACAGGTACAGGGCGCCGTAGAGCAGCGGCAGCACCAGCAGCGCCACCAGGGCGGCACGCGGCAGCCTGCCCCGGCGGAAGCGCCTGAGCTCAAGAGCGGCCAGTTTCGGCGAGCGCATCGGCCTTCTCCTTCTCCGTGGTGGCCTTCTGAGTGGTCGCTACGACGACGGTGTCCCGAGGGGCTTCGCTGCACACCGCCACGACGGTCGTCCCGGCCGCGGCGATCGACCTCAACAGCGCCCAGACCTCGGCCCGTTCGGCGTGCGAGAGCTTCAGGTCGGTGTCGTCGACGCCGAGCAGCCGCGGGCGTCCGAGCAGCGCGAGCGCGATGGACAGCCGCAGCGCCTCCAGCCGCTCCAGATCGCGTACGGCCGTCCGGGAGCCCTTGGGCAGGGCCTCCCGGTCCAGACCGGCGGCGGCCAGCGCGACGTCGATCCGCTGCCTGGCCTCGGCCGTGCGCTCCTTGCGCGGCCGCAGCAGCCCGCGCAGCGAGTCGCCGAAACGCCGCTGCAGCAGCGCCCGTTCGAGCAGATGCTCACCCACGGTCAGGGCCGGCTCGAGGTCGGTGACCCCGGCGACATGCGCGAGCCCGCTGACCCGGCGCACCGCCGCCATCTGCTTGGGCAGCTTCCACTCGCCCACCTCGGCCGCTCCCGCGGTGGGCTTCATCCGTCCCGTGAGCGCGAGCAGCAGGCAGGTGCGGCCGGACCCGGACGGTCCCTCGATCGCGATCAGCGAGCCGGGCTCCGCGTCGAACGTGACGTCGCGGAACGCCCAGCCGCGTGGGCCCCTGACTCCGAGGCCGCGGGCCGTGACACCGATTCCGGGCACGGTTCCCCCCATCCCCTGAAATTGAACTGACTGGTCAGTGCAAAAACTACTCCGAACTTTCGATCGAAGCAAAAGCGCAGGTCAGAACGGATTGTCAGTGGCATACCCCACGATGGGCACATACGGCATCCCGTTTCAGGGCATGCCGTCACGCAGACGACAGGAGGTTCGTCATGGCCAGCTATCACGCAGCAGCCGCCCGCCGGCGCCGCGCCACCGGCCCTGCCCCCTCACTGACCGGCCCGGCGAGCGACGTCCACCCGGTGCTCCGCCGGACCACGGCCCCGCCCGCCGCCCTCGACCTGCTCGCCCAGGCCCGCGCCGGACTGGACGAGGCAGCCGTCCTCGAAACGCCCAACGAGCGCTATGCCACCGCACACCTCGCCGCCCTGCGCACGGCCGCCGCCGTGCTCGCCGCGCGGGGCCGCCCCGAGCCCACCTCCCGACGCCGCGCCCGCATCAGGAGCGCCTGGGAAGTGCTCCCCGAGATCGCGCCCGAACTGACCGAGTGGAGCGCGCTGTTCGCCTCCGGGGCCCGCCGCCGTGCCCTGGCCGAGGCGGGCATCCAGGGCGCGGCCGGCCGCCGGGACGCCGACGACCTGATACGTGACGTGGCGATGTTCCTGCGCCTCGTCGAGCGGATGCTCGTCCTCCAGCCGGTCCTGCCGCAGCCCCGGCAGGACGCCGACCATCCGCAGGCCGACGCGGAGGGCGACCGGGACTTCCCGGACACGGGCTGAGCGAGTCCGCCGTACGAGACGATCGGCGGACGGGCCCGCACGGTGACCAGGTGGGGCGGTGGAGGCAATAGGGTGGAAGGCGCCTGAAGCCTTCCCTCCGTGCCCGGCCGGGGAGGCAGCCCGTTCGCTCCGCCGTGCCATGGGCGGTGCCGCGCCGAGGAGTCAACTGCCGTGTCGGACCCGAGCCGCCCCCGCGCCTCCCTCCGTACCGCCGTGGTCTGGGAGGTCCTCCAGGACGCCCTCGAACGCCGGGTGAAGGCCACCGGGCGGGAGTCCCTCGACGTCCTCGACACCGGGGGCGGCAGCGGCAAGTTCGCGGTGCCCGTCGCCCGCCTCGGCCACCGGGTCACCGTGGTCGACCCCAGCCCCAACGCGCTGTTCGCGCTGGAGCGCCGCACCGCCGAGGCCGGCGTCGCCGACCGTGTGCACGGCGTCCAGGGCGACGCCCACGGCCTCTTCGACGTCGTCGAGCGCGGCGGCTACGACGTGGTGCTGTGCCACGGCGTCCTGGAGTACGTCGACGACCCGGCCGAGGGCGTGCGCAACGCCGTGGCCGCCCTGCGCTCCGAGGGCGTACTCAGCCTGCTCGCCGCCGGCCTCGGCGGCGCCGTGCTCGCTCGCGCCCTCGCCGGCCACTTCAAGGAGGCGAGGCAGGCCCTCGCCGATCCGAACGGCCGCTGGGGCGCGGGCGACCCCGTGCCGCGCCGCTTCACCGCCGAGCAGCTCACCGAGCTGGTCGAGGGCGCGGGCCTCCGGGTCGGTGCCGTGCACGGCGTACGGGTCTTCGCCGACCTCGTCCCGGGCGTTCTCGTGGACACCGAGCCCGGCGCCCTGGAGGCGCTGCTCAAGCTGGAGGAGGCGGCGGCCGAGCTCCCCGCCTTCCACTCCGTGGCCACCCAGCTCCATGTGCTCGGCGAGACGCAGGGAACCACCGAGGCCTGAGCGCCTCCTGCGGTGCGCCGCTGATCAGGGACTTGGCCGCACATGGAGTACGCCACAGGCCCCCCGATCGGGCGTTCAGCGCCGTATGATCGAGGGAGACCGCCCGGCATGACGGGTCGGCCGCTGGGGAATGCAAGATTCAGCGAGCCGGTACGTCCATGGCGGATTCCGGTTGGCCAATTGGCGCAGAGGGGCGGGTTTCACGGGGGCGATTCCCTGCCTATCCTGAAGGGACCCCCCGGGTCGCCCCGGCGACTGCACGATGAGGAGGACTCCGTGCCGCTCTCGGAGCACGAGCAGCGCATGCTCGAGCAGATGGAGCGAGCGCTGTACGCCGAAGATCCCAAGTTCGCGTCGGCGCTCGAGGGAAGCGGGCTGCGTACGTACACCCGGCGGCGGGTCTACCAGGCGGTCGCGGGCTTCCTCGTGGGTATCGCGCTCCTCATGGCTGGAATGGTGGCCAAGCAGGTCTGGCTCAGCGTGGTGGGCTTCCTGGTCATGCTGGGATGTGCCGTGCTCGCCGTGACCGGCTGGCGCAAGGCCCCCAAGCCGGGCGAACAGCCCGCGGCCGGTGCCCCGCACACGCGCCGTCAGGGACGGCAGAAGCGCTCCGTGATGGACCGTATCGAGCAGCGCTGGCAGCGCCGCCGTGACGAGCAGGGCCACTAGCTCCTCTTCCGCCGTCCCTCCGGACGGTTCTCGCAGACACAGGTGAGGGGGTGACCACCCCGGCGGGTGGTCACCCCCTCACGTATGCCCGGAAGACCGGCGCGGTGCGGCCCGGCCGCACCGCACCTGCGCCGTCAGCCGCTCTGCTGCCCGGAGGGCCGCCGCACCAGCGCCGACCAGCGCTCCGCACAGCGGGCCTTGAACGCCGTCCAGCGGTCTGTGAGGTCCCACAGCGCGCGGACGGCCGACCGGGGCGCCACGACCGCCCGCACCCGGGTGGTCCAGCTCGCCCGGGACCGCAGCGCCGCCCGCAGTGTGCGGACATGGTCGGCCAGCCCCGGCACGTCCCGCGGCTGAGGTGCGAACAGCACCTGCTCCACCGCACTCGCCACCCGGTGCACCGACTCGGCGGTCGCCGCGTCCAGCTGCCCGAGGCGCACGATGCGTGCGACCGCCTTGCGCGGGGTCAGCGCGTCGTCCGGCAGGATGCCGTAGTCCCAGGCGGTGTCGGTGAGTTCGCGCCAGACGGCCAGGACATGGCCCGCGGCCACCTCCGCGGCGAACCGCGCGTCCGCCTCCACCGGCAGGGCCGTCACATCGACATCGTCCCGGCCCCCCGCGTCCGCGCCCCGTGCCTTGCGGCTCTCCCGGGCCGACGCCGGGGCGGAGACGGAGTGCTGGGCGGAGGCCAGCCGCACCGAGCGCCGCCGCAGCCGCCACAGCATGGGCAGCAGGGGCACGGCGACCGCCAGGAGACCCAGCAGGGACCATCCGGCGAGCTTGTACCAGGGCAGACCGCCCTCGCCCGGCTTGGCCGTCTCCAGCGGGAGGGCTGCGGAGCAGTCCTCGAGCCTCTGCTGCCGCGCCGAGCAGCTCGTGCTCGCGGAGGGCGCCGCCGACGCGGACGAACCCGCCGACTGAGAGGGCCGCGATACCGGCGGGAGATTGTTCTCCGGCGTGTCCGCCTGCGTGTACGAGGGGGTCACGCCCCGGCTCGGGGTCGGCTCGAAACGGGTCCAGCCCACCCCCTCGAAGTACAGCTCGGGCCAGGCGTGCGCGTCCTTCAGCCCCACCGACACCGAGCCGTCCGCCTGGGGCGTGCCCGGGGCGAAGCCCACCGCGACCCGGGCGGGTATGCCCAGGCTGCGGGCCATCGCCGCCATCGCGAAGGAGAAGTGGACGCAGAAGCCCTGCTTGTCCTTCAGGAACTTGGCGATCGCGTCGGGACCGGTGCCCACCTGCACCTGGGTGCTGTACTGGAAGCCGCCGCTGAACGAGAAGTAGTCCTGGAGCTTGACCGCCTGCTCGTAGTGGCTGGTCGCGCCGTCGGTGACCTTGCGGGCGGTCCTGGCCACCACCGCGGGCAGGGAGTCCGGCAGTCTGGTGTAGTCGCGCTTCAGGGACGCGGGCGGCTCCGGAGCGTCGGCGAGCTGCTCCGCCGTCGGCTGCACATCGAGGCTCTTGACCAGGTAGGTCTTCCCGCGGGTGGTCTCGCCGTGGTCGCCGACCAGCGTCATGCCCACCGGTTCGTAACGCCATTTGCCGTTGACGTCCACGCCGCTGGGCGGGTACGGCATCGGCAGCCAGTCCTGGGCGTACCAGTCGGCGGCCGAGATCCGGGTCTGTATCTCCGCCCGCTTCACGTCCCCACCGAGGCCGGCCGGGACCGGGAAGCTGTTCGGTACGCCGGTGACGTGCCGCTTGGACGGTTTCCAGGTACGGCCGTCGAAGTCGTCCAGGGACACGATCCGCAGGTACAGGTTCGAGATGTCGTTGCTGTTCGTCTTCAGGGACATGACCTCGCGGTCCTGGTCCACGTTCAGACTGTCGCGCAGGGACACCAGCGGGTTCACCGCGGAGATCGTGCCGCCGCTGCCGTTGCCGCCGCCCACGCCCGTCCCGGCCGCGTCCAGCAGGCCGCCGTTCATCGCGGGCAGGGCGATCGGCACCATCAGGGCGACACCCAGCGCGACCACTCCGATACGGCGCCCGGTGCGCACCGGCGCCATCGCGCCAAGCTCCCCGCCCGGGCTGTGCGCCGCCCCGCCGAAGACCCGGCCCCACTGCGAGAGCCGCTCGCGCCCCTCGGCCAGCAGCAGCATCAGATAGCCGCCCGCCGCGACCAGGAACCACAGCCAGTCGGCGCCGCCGTGGGACAGCCCCCCGGCGACGGAATACAGCGCCAGCAGCGGCAGACCGGCCGGGGCCGCGCTGCGGAAGGTCACCGCGAGGGTGTCCACCGCGAGGCCGATCACCAGCACCCCGCCGAGGACCATCAGCCTGATGCCGTCGGACTCCAGGGGCGCCGGGATCGCATACCGCGCGATGTCGTCGCTGCCCTGCTGGAGCAGGTCCGCGAAGTGACGGAACGCCGCGGGTCCGGGGACGATGCCTATGAGGGCCTGCTGCCGGGCGAAGGCCAGGGTCAGCATCATCAGCGTGACCAGCGCCTGCGCCGCCACCGTCAGCGGCCGCGCCAGCGGGACCCGCCGGGTCGCCGCGCCCACCCCCGTCTGCACCGCGAGCATGACCGCCACCTGGAGGATCCAGGTGGCCGGCGAGACCAGCGGCAGCAGGGCGCAGGACGCCATCAGCGTGGCGGCCCAGGCGCACAGCGCCAGTCGTGCCCGGCCGCTCATGAGCCCGTCCCCCCGCTGCTCGTCCCGCTCGTCGCGGCGAGACCCGTGCGCTCGCGGTCCGCCAGACGCCACAACTCCGCGAGCGAAGCGGCCCGCGGCACCTTCAGGGCCGTCCAGCCCGCCTCCCGCAGCATCCGCAGCCGTTCCCCGCTCCTGTCCGACGGGCCGGGCACATCGCTCGGTTCCCGCACCCATGCGTCACTGTCCAGCAGGAAGGCGACCGCGCCCCCGCTGCGCTGGCGCATCTTGGCGACGACCGCGGCCTGCTCCTCGTCGAGGTCGCCGAAGAAGGCCACCAGCAGCCCCTCGTTCCCGCCGCGCAGCACGTCGTACGCCCGCGACAGGCCCGCCCCGTCGGAGTGGTCGACCACCGCGAGGGTGTCCATCATCAGCCCGGCCGCGTCCGCCGTCTCCTGGCTGGCGCCCGCGAACCCGTCGGCGCCCTCGCCGGGCACCGAGTTGCCGGTGTCGGTCAGCAGCCGGACGGAAAAGCCCCGTTCGAGCATGTGCACCAGGACGGACGCCGCGCCCGAGACCGCCCACTCGAAGGCCGAGTCGGGGCCCGCGCCCTGGAAGGCGAGGCCCCGGGTGTCGAGCAGCACCGTGCAGCGGGCGCGCTGGGGCTGCTCCTCGCGGCGCACCATCAGCTCGCCGTAGCGGGCGGTCAAGCGCCAGTGGACGCGGCGCAGATCGTCGCCGTAGCGGTAGCCGCGCGGGATCACGTCGTCCTCGCCGGCCAGCGCGAGCGAGCGCTGCCGCCCGTCGCCGTACCCCTTCGACTCGCCGCTCAGGCGCACCGCTGGCAGCGCCTCCACACGCGGGATCACCGTCAGGGTGTCGTACGAGGAGAAGGACCGGGTCAGCTCGCACATGCCGAACGGGTCGGTCAGGCGCAGCTGCAGCGGGCCCAGCGGATAGCGGCCGCGCAGGTCGGAGCGGACCCGGTAGGACACCTCGCGGCGGCCGCCCGGCTCCACCCGGTCCAGAACGAAGCGGGGGCGCGGGCCGAGCACGTAGGGCACCCGGTCCTGGAGCATCAGCAGGCCCGTGGGCAGCCGCGAGACGTTGTCCATCCGCAGATGGACGCGGGCCTCGCTGCCGGCGGGCACGCGCGCGGGGTTCAGACGGCGGCTGCCGGCGACCCGGTAGCGCGTGCGGTAGAGGAACAGCGCGCAGATCAGGGGCAGGGCGGCGAGCAGCAGGCCGACCCGCAGCAGATCGCTCTGTCCCAGCACGTAGGCGCAGATGGCGGCCGCGATCCCGGCGGCCAGGAAGGAGCGTCCGCGGGTGGTCAGGCCCGCCAGGGCGGTTCGGACGCCGCCCTTCTCGCTGTGGCCGCTGTCCGGGTGGCCCGTCCCCCCGGTGGTCATCACAGCCTCCGCGGCGGCTGCTGGGGGTACGCGGGCGTACCGCGGCCGAGGCCGCCGAAGCCCGGCTGCTGCTGGGGCGCGGCAGGCACCGCGGTGCGCTGCAGGATCTCCTGCACGACCTGCTCGGAGGTACGGCGGTTGAGCTGGGCCTGGGCGGTGGGCAGCAGCCGGTGGGCCAGGACGGCGACGGCGAGTGCCTGCACGTCGTCCGGCAGCGCGTACTCCCGGCCGCTCAGGGCGGCGGAGGCCTTCGCCGCGCGCAGCAGGTGCAGCGTCGCGCGCGGGGAGGCGCCGAGTCTGAGGTCGGGGTGGTTGCGGGTGGCGGCGACCAGATCCACCGCGTAGCGCCGGACCGTTTCGGCGACGTGCACGCCGCGCACGGCCTCGATCAGCTTCACGATGTCGTGCGCGTGCGCCACCGGCTGCAGGTCCTCCAGGGGGGACACCCCGCCGTGCACGTCGAGCATCTGCAGCTCGGCCTCCACGCTGGGGTAGCCCACGGAGACCCGGGCCATGAAGCGGTCGCGCTGGGCCTCGGGCAGCGGGTAGGTGCCCTCCATCTCGACCGGGTTCTGCGTGGCCACCACCATGAACGGGCTGGGCAGCTCGTAGGTCTGCCCGTCGATGGTGACCTGGCGCTCCTCCATCGACTCCAGGAGCGCGGACTGCGTCTTGGGCGAGGCGCGGTTGATCTCGTCGCCGATCACGATCTGGGCGAAGATCGCGCCCGGCTTGAACTCGAAGTCCCGGCGCTGCTGGTCCCAGATGGACACACCCGTGATGTCCGAGGGCAGCAGGTCGGGGGTGAACTGGATGCGCCGCACCGAACAGTCGATGGACTTGGCCAGCGCCTTGGCCAGCATGGTCTTGCCCACGCCGGGGACATCCTCGATCAGAAGATGTCCCTCGGCGAGCAGTACGGTCAGCGAAAGCCGTACGACCTCGGGCTTGCCCTCGATCACTCCTTCCACCGAACTGCGGACCCGCTCCACAGTGGCAGTCAGATCTGTAAGGCTCGCTCGATCGTCATAGGTCGTCACCCGGCCCTCCTCGGCCCGTTCTTTCTCCGGGCCGACGCTTGCTGTGCGGACCGGCCCACCCCGAAACACGGACACCACGCGTGAATAGTTCCGCGTGACGCCACACCCCGCATTCTTGCTGCCGTTACCGTTTCGTGTCACTCGACTGTGGACAACTGGCTGCGGTATGTCGGGTTTTACGACGCTTGGGCTCCAGCATGCGCGGAATTTGCGAAAAACGAGAAGGGCCGAGCGCCTTACGCGGGGTCGATCTCGCGCAGCAGACCCGTCTTCACATCGAAGACGAAGCCGCGTACGTCGTCGGTGTGCTGCAGGAACGGCGAGGTGCGCACCCGCTGCATGGACTGCCGTACGTCCTGGTCGACGTCCCGGAAGGACTCCACCGCCCAGGCCGGGCGCTGGCCGACCTCCATCTCCAGCTCGGTGCGGAAGTCCTCCGTGATGGCCTCCAGGCCGCAGCCCGTGTGGTGGATGAGGACGATGCTGCGGGTGCCCAGCTTGCGCTGGCTGATGGTGAGCGAGCGGATCACGTCGTCGGTGACGACACCGCCCGCGTTGCGGATGGTGTGGCAGTCGCCGAGTTCCAGGCCCAGTGCGGCGTGCAGGTCGATACGGGCGTCCATGCAGGCCACGACCGCTACGCGCAGAACCGGGCGGGCGTCCATTCCGGGGTCGGTGAATGCCTCGGCGTATCGTCCGTTGGCCTCGACCAGGCGGTCGGTGACGGTGCCGCCGCGTATGGCGCCTTCGGACTCGGTGGGAACAGATGCAGAAGTCGTCATAGCTATGACGGTACTGGTCACAGACGATTCGGTCGCGGTGTGAGAGCGGGAGAAGAGCGTCATCACAGTCCTCTTGTGAGGTAACCCACACGGGTGGCGGAGGTGAAGCCGTACGGGTGATTTTCCCGGATTTGCGACTTCATGCTCACACCGGGGCGCGACGCGCAGGCCAGTTGATTGACCGCGAGACACCGTGGACTAAAGTGACGCGAAGCGGGAGGCGAGGCTCTCCCTGCTGGACTGAAATCCCCGGAGGCCCCGGCTCACGCACGGACGGTCTCCCCACGTACGCGGCGCGTACGTACGGCTCGGCCTCCTCCCGCTCCCGGTCGGCTGACGCTCTTGGCGCCGGCGGACCTCCCCTTCACGAGCGGGCGGGGACCCGGCGGTGCGTATGGCCCGCGGCCGGATCTGAGAGGGCCCCTTGAGCCAGAGTCGACATGTCCCGGTGATGCTCCAGCGGTGCCTGGACCTGTTGGCCCCCGCCCTGCAGCGGCCGGGAGCGGTGGTCGTCGACTGCACCCTCGGCCTCGGCGGCCACAGCGAGGCCCTGCTGACACAGTTCCCCGAGGCCCGGCTGATCGCCCTGGACCGCGACAAGGAGGCGCTGCGCCTGTCCGGCGAACGGCTCGCGCCCTTCGGTGAGCGCGCCACCCTGGTGCACGCGGTCTACGACGAGCTCCCGGACGTGCTTCAGCGGCTCGGCATCGCGCGCGTGCAGGGCGTCCTGTTCGACCTCGGCGTCTCCTCCATGCAGCTCGACGAGGCCGACCGAGGCTTCGCCTACGCCCAGGACGCCCCCCTCGACATGCGCATGGACCAGACGACCGGCATGAGCGCCGCCGAGGTCCTCAACACCTACCCCCCCGGCGAACTCGTCCGGATCCTGCGGGCGTACGGCGAGGAGAAGCAGGCCAAGCGGATCGTGGCCGCCATCGTGCGCGAGCGCGAGAAGGAGCCGTTCAGCAACAGCGCGCGGCTCGTCGAGCTGATCCGGGACGCGCTGCCCCAGGCCGCCAAGCGCACCGGCGGCAACCCGGCCAAGCGCACCTTCCAGGCCCTGCGCATCGAGGTCAACGGCGAGCTCTCCGTCCTGGAGCGCGCGATCCCGGCCGCCGTGCAGGCACTCGACGTGGGCGGACGGATCGCCGTCCTGTCGTACCACTCGCTCGAGGACCGCCTGGTCAAACAGGTGTTCGCGGCCGGAGCGGCCACCACCGCGCCCCCCGGACTGCCGGTCGTGCCCGAGCAGTACCAGCCCCGGCTCAAGCTGCTCACCCGCGGTGCCGAACTTCCCACCGAGGAAGAGGTCGCCGAGAACCGGCGGGCGGCACCGGCGCGACTGCGCGGAGCCCAGCGCATCAGGGAGTCCATCGAATGAGGGGCGTGAAGGAGTTGGCGAGCGAGTGGGCCTGGAAACCGGACTCACTGGAGGCCGTGTGAGCAGGAAACCCGAACTGCGGGGGCGGGCCGCTCGTCTCGCACGCCTCTTCCCCGGACCGGGAAGCCGTGCACAGGCGGCCCGCACCCCCTTCGTCCTTCTCGTCGTGCTCCTCCTGGGCGGCGGGCTGATCGCGCTGCTGGTCCTGAACTCCGCGCTCAGCGAAGGCTCGTTCAAGCTCGACGACCTCCAGAAGGACACCAAGAGCCTCACCGACGAGGAACAGGGGCTCCAGCGGGACATCGACTCCTACTCCGCCCCGGAGGCCCTCCAGGAGCGGGCCCGCGAACTCGGCATGATCCCCGGCGGAGATCCCGCGTTCCTGAATCCCGACGGCACCGTAAGGGGCGTCCCCTCGGTCGCCGGCCAGCAGGCCGCGAGCCGGACCGTCGAACAGTCCGCGGTGCAGATGCCGCTCGTCCTGCTCCCGCCTCAGCCCGCCGCGGCCCCGCCGGCCGCCGGCGCGCCCCCCACTCCACAGGCCGATCCCGCCCAGACGACCACGACCCCCGGCAGGTGACGGAAGTGCCAGACACTTCTGGAGAAAGGCAACCGCCGCGCCGCCGCGTGCCCGGCCCCGCGCGGCCCGACCGCCCCGCCGCCGGCGCCCGGCGCCCGGGCCCCGGCGCCCGCCCCGCCCGCCGCCCGGCACCGGGCCGTCCCGCGGCCCCGGGCGCCCTGCGGCTGGGCAGCCCCCGCCCCCGGCTGCGCATGGTCAGCCTGGCGCTCACCCTGGTGCTGGCCGCCTTCGTCGTACGGCTGCTGCAGGTGCAGGCCGTCGACGCGAGCGCATACGCCGCCAAGGCCGACCAGAACCGCTACGTGGGCCATGTCCTGACCGCCGAGCGCGGCGGCATCCTCGACCGCAACGGTGTGGCCCTCGCGACCAGCGTGGACGCCTACGACCTCACGGCCGACCCCACGATGTTCACCCGCGAACAGCTGAAGGTCGGCAACGGCCCGGAGCAGGCGGCCGCGCTCCTCGCGCCGATCCTCGGCATGGAGCAGGACACGCTCGTCCACAAGCTCCGCCCCAAGAACAAGAAGCTGCGCTACGTCCTGCTCGCCCGCCGCCAGACCCCGCAGGTCTGGAAGCAGATCAAGGACCTGAAGACCGCCCTCACCGCGAAGGGGGAGAAGGACAAGTCCACGGTCAACGTCCTCGCCGGTGTCTTCGCCGACCCCAGCAGCAAGCGGATCTATCCCAACGGGGACCTCGCCGCCGGGATACTGGGCTGGGTCAACGACCAGGGCAAGGGCGGCGGAGGCATCGAGCAGGAGCTCAACAAGGAGCTGGCAGGCAAGGACGGCAAGATCCGCTATGCCCAGTCCGGCGGCCGCCTGGTGCCCACCGCGGGCTCCACCGAGACGCCCGCCGTGCCCGGCAGCGACGTCGAGCTCACCCTCGACCGCGACATCCAGTGGGCCGCGCAGAACGCGATCAGCCAGCAGGTGAGGAAGTCCGGCGCGGACCGCGGGTACGTGATAGTGCAGGACACCCGCACCGGCGAGATCCTGGCGATGGCCAACGCGCCCGGCTTCGACCCCAACGACCTCTCCAAGGCGAACCCGAACGCCCTGCACAACTGGGCCGTCGAGGACGCCTACGAGCCCGGCTCCACCGCCAAGATCATGTCGATGGCCGCCGTGCTCCAGGAGAACGTCGCCACCCCGCTGACGCATGTCGTCGTGCCGAACCGGCTGCACCGCGGTGACCGGCTCTTCAAGGACGACGTCGACCACGACACCTGGAACCTCACGCTCAACGGCGTGCTCGCCAAGTCCAGCAACATCGGCACCATCCTGGCCACCGGCCAGCTGGGCAGGACACAGGCGCAGTCCAACAAGGTCCTCTACTCGTACCTGCGCAAGTTCGGCATCGGCAGCTACACCGGACTGGGCCTGCCCGGCGAGACCAAGGGCATCCTCGCGCCGCCCGAGAAGTGGTCGACGTCGCAGCAGTACACGATTCCTTTCGGCCAGGGCGTGTCCGTCAGCGCGCTCCAGGCGGCGTCCGTCTACTCGACCATCGCCAACGGCGGCGTCCGCATCCAGCCCACGCTGGTGCGCGGCACCAAGGGACCCGACGGGCGCTTCACCCCGACCCCGAAGCCGGAGAAGACAAGGGTCGTCAGCGCGAAGACGGCGAAGACCCTCGCCCAGATGCTGGAGTCGGTCGTCGACGACCGGGAGGGTACCGGCAACAAGGCGCGCATCCCCGGCTACCGGGTCGCGGGCAAGACGGGTACGGCCAACCGCGTGGATCCGGCCACCGGCCAGTACCGCGGCTACACCTCGTCCTTCGCCGGATTCGCACCTGCGGACAACCCCCGCATCACCGTGTACTGCGCCATCCAGAACGCCACCAGCGGGAGTTACTTCGGCGGCCAGATCTGCGGACCCATCTACAAGGAGGTGATGGAGTTCGCACTGAAGACCCTTCAGGTCCCGCCCACGGGTGCGCGGGCCGCGAACCTGCCCGTCACCTTCTGATCAGCGCAACCAGCCAGGAACGCTCCGTGACCATGATCACTCCCGACTCGGGCAACCCGGGCGCCCCCGCCCCCTCACTTCGCTCGCAAGCGGGTGCGCCCGGTACGCTCACCGCCGTGCCACACGCTGATCAGTCCCAAACCACCCAGAAGGGCGCATCCGTGACATATCCGGGGCCGCCCAGGCCGGTGCAGGTCTCCGCCACACCCCTCGCGGAACTCGCCGATCAGCTGGGTGCCGCCGCGCCGGAGAGCGCCGCCGAGGTCACGGGCATCACCCATGACTCGCGCGCGGTCCGCCCCGGCGACCTGTACGCCGCCCTGCCGGGCGCCCGTCTGCACGGCGCCGACTTCGTCACCCAGGCCGCCGGCCTGGGCGCGGTCGCCGTGCTGACCGACCCGACCGGCGCCGAGCGCGCCGCCGCGACCGGTCTGCCGGTCCTGGTGGTGGAGGACCCACGCGGGCGGATGGGCGAGCTGGCGGCCACGATCTACGGCCACCCGGGCCGCGATCTGCTCCAGATCGGCATCACCGGCACCTCCGGCAAGACCACCACCGCCTACCTCGTCGAGGGCGGCCTGAAGACCAAGAGCAACACGGGTCTGATCGGCACGGTCGAGATGCGCATCGGCGACGAGCGCATCAAGTCCGAGCGCACCACCCCCGAAGCCACCGACCTCCAGGCCCTGTTCGCGGTCATGCGCGAGCGCGGCGTCGAGGCGGTCGCCATGGAGGTCTCCAGCCACGCCCTGGTCCTCGGCCGGGTCGACGGCTGCGTCTTCGACATCGGCGTCTTCACCAACCTCAGCCCGGAACACATGGAGTTCCACTCCGACATGGAGGACTACTTCCGGGCCAAGGCGCAGCTGTTCACCCCGGAACGCAGCAAACTGGGCGTCGTCAACCTCGACGACGAGTACGGCCGCAGGCTGGTCGACGAGGCCGGCGTCCCGGTCGTGACCTTCTCGGCCGAGGGCCACCCCGACGCCGACTGGCGCGCCGAGGACGTCCGAGTCGGCCCGCTGGACTCGACGTTCACCGTGATCGGCCCCGAGGGCCGGCGGATCGAGGCGAAGGCGCCGCTGCCGGGCGGCTTCAACGTGGCCAACACCCTCGCCGCCGTCGTCGCCCTCGCCGCCGCGGGCCTCGACCCGCAGACCGCCGCCGACGGCATCGCCGCCGTCCCTGGCGTGCCGGGCCGCCTGGAACGCGTGGACGCCGGGCAGCCGTATCTCGCGGTCGTCGACTACGCCCACAAGACCGACGCCGTCGAATCCGTCCTGCGCGCCCTGCGCAAGGTCACCGAGGGCAGACTGCACGTGGTGCTCGGCTGCGGTGGCGACCGGGACAGGACCAAGCGGGCGCCGATGGGCGCCGCCGCGGCCCGCCTCGCCGACACCGCCGTACTGACCTCCGACAACCCCCGCTCCGAGGACCCGCTCGCGATCCTTGCAACCATGCTCGAGGGCGCGGCGTCCGTACCAGCACACGAACGCGGCGAGGTCCAGGTCTTCGAGGACCGGGCCGCCGCGATCGCCGCAGCCGTCGCCCGAGCACGGCCCGGGGACACCGTGCTCGTCGCGGGCAAGGGCCACGAGCAGGGCCAGGACATCGCCGGGGTGGTCCGTCCCTTCGACGACCGCCAGGTGCTTCGAGAAGCCATCCAGAAGACCCAGGGATGAACTTGTGATCGCCCTCTCTCTCGCCGAGATCGCAGAAGTCGTCGGCGGGCAGACGCACGACATACCGGATCCGTCCGTCCAGGTCACGGCTCCGGTCGTCCGGGACTCCCGCGAGGTGCAGCCCGGCAGCCTCTTCGTCGCCTTCGTCGGCGAACGGGTCGACGGCCATGACTTCGCAGCTCAGGTCGTCGAAGCGGGCGCGGTCGCCGTACTGGCGTCGCGCCCCGTCGGCGTGCCCGCGATCGTCGTCGAGGACGTCCAGAGCGCCCTCGGAGCCCTCGCCCGCCATGTCGTACGACGCCTCGGCGCGACCCTCGTGGCCCTCACCGGCTCCGCGGGCAAGACCAGCACCAAGGACCTGATCGCCCAGGTCCTGCAGCGCAAGGCACCGACGGTGTTCACGCCCGGCTCGCTCAACAACGAGATCGGGCTGCCCCTCACCGCCCTGTCCGCCACCGAGGAGACCAGGTTCCTCGTCCTGGAGATGGGCGCCCGCGGCATCGGCCACATCCGCTACCTCACCGACCTGACGCCCCCGAAGATCGGCCTCGTCCTCAACGTCGGCACCGCCCACATCGGCGAGTTCGGCGGCCGCGAGCAGATCGCGCAGGCCAAGGGCGAACTGGTGGAGTCCCTTCCGGAGGACGGTGCCGCGATCCTCAACGCGGACGACCCCCTCGTACGGGCCATGGCATCCCGTACGAAGGCGAAGGTCCTCCTCTTCGGAGAGGCCGACGAAGCGGACGTACGCGCCGAGAACGTGCGACTCACGGACAGCGGACAGCCCGCCTTCACCCTCCACACACCCTCCGGTGCAAGCGATGTGACCATGCGCCTGTACGGTGAGCACCACGTGTCGAACGCGCTCGCCGCGGCCGCCGTCGCCCATGAGCTGGGCATGTCCGCAGCTGAGATCGCCACCGCGCTCTCCGAGGCGGGCTCCCTCTCCCGCTGGCGCATGGAGGTCACCGAGCGACCGGACGGCGTGACCATCGTCAACGACGCCTACAACGCGAATCCCGAGTCCATGCGAGCCGCCCTGCGCGCGCTCGCGGCCATGGGCCACGGGCGGCGGACCTGGGCGGTGCTCGGCAAGATGGCCGAGCTCGGGGACGAGGCGCTCGCCGAGCACGACGCGGTCGGACGGCTCGCCGTCCGGCTCAATGTCGGCAAGCTCGTCGCGGTCGGGGGCAGGGAAGCGTCCTGGCTGCAACTGGGCGCATATAACGAGGGTTCGTGGGGTGAGGAGTCGGTGCACGTGTCCGACGCACAGGCGGCGGTCGACCTGTTGCGCAGCGAGTTGCGCCCGGGAGACGTCGTACTCGTGAAGGCGTCCCGTTCGGTCGGCCTCGAGAGCGTCGCCCAGGCGCTGCTCGAGACCGGTGCCGAGGGTGAGGTTGCCGCCCGATGATGAAGCAGATCCTGTTCTCGGGAGTCATCGGCCTCTTTCTGACGCTGGTCGGCACCCCGCTGCTGATCAAGCTCCTGGCCCGCAAGGGCTACGGCCAGTACATCCGGGACGACGGCCCGCGCGAGCACGCCAGCAAGCGCGGTACGCCGACCATGGGCGGCATCGCCTTCATCCTCGCGACGGTGGCCGCGTACTTCCTCTCCAAGGTCATCACCGGCTACGCCCCGAGCTACTCGGGTCTGCTGGTGCTCGGCCTGATGTGCGGCATGGGCCTGGTCGGCTTCCTCGACGACTACATCAAGATCGTCAAGAGGCGCTCGCTGGGCCTCAGGGCCAAGGCGAAGATGGCCGGCCAGCTGATCGTCGGCATCAGCTTCGCGGTGCTCGCCCTCCAGTTCCAGGACGCCCGCGGCAACACCCCCGCCTCCACGAAGCTGTCGTTCATCACGGACTTCGGCTGGTCGATCGGGCCGGTGCTGTTCGTGGTCTGGGCGCTGTTCATGATCCTCGCGATGTCGAACGGCGTGAACCTGACGGACGGTCTGGACGGTCTGGCGACCGGCGCCTCCGTCCTCGTCTTCGGCGCCTACACCTTCATCGGCGTCTGGCAGTTCCAGGAGTCCTGCGCCAACGACCAGACCCTCACCAACCCTGCCGCCTGCTACGAGGTGCGCGACCCGCTCGACCTCGCGGTCATCGCCTCCGCGCTGATGGGCGCCTGCCTGGGCTTCCTGTGGTGGAACACCTCGCCGGCCAAGATCTTCATGGGCGACACCGGTTCGCTCGCGCTCGGCGGCGTTCTCACGGGCCTGGCCATCCTCTCCCGCACTGAGCTGCTGGTGGCCATCATGGGTGGCCTGTTCGTCCTCATCACCATGTCGGTGGTCATCCAGGTCGGCTCCTTCCGCCTCACCGGCAGGCGCGTCTTCCGGATGGCGCCACTCCAGCACCACTTCGAACTCAAGGGCTGGTCCGAAGTCCTTGTGGTGGTCCGCTTCTGGATCATCCAGGGCATCTGTGTGATCGTCGGACTGGGCCTCTTCTACGCGGGATGGGCAGCGGACAAGTGACCGACTGGCAGGGCAAGCACGTCACCGTCGCCGGGCTCGGCGTCTCCGGTATCCCGGCGGCCAAGGTGCTGCACGCGCGCGGGGCGGTCGTCACGGTCGTCAACGACGGCGACGACGCACGCGCGCGTGAGCAGGCCGCCGAGCTGGAGGCCCTCGGGATCACCGTGCGGCTGGGTGACGGGGCGACCCTGCCGGAGGGCACCGAGCTGATCGTCACCGCACCGGGCTGGAAGCCGGACAAGCCGCTGTTCGTCGCGGCCCGCGAGGCCGGTGTCGACATCTGGGGCGACGTCGAACTCGCCTGGCGGCTGCGGGGCCCCGACGCGGCCCCCTGGCTGGCCGTCACCGGCACCAACGGCAAGACCACCACCGTCCAGATGCTGGCGTCGATCCTGAAGGCCGCGGGTCTGCGCACGGCAGCCGTCGGCAACATCGGCGTCTCGCTGCTGGACGTCGTGCTCGGCGAGGAGGACTACGACGTCCTGGCCGTGGAGTTGTCGAGTTACCAGCTCCACTGGGCGCCCTCCCTGCGGGCACACTCGGCGGCGGTGCTCAACCTCGCCCCCGACCACCTCGACTGGCACGGCTCCATGGAGGCGTACGCGCGCGACAAGGGCCGTATCTACGAGGGCAATCGCGTCGCCTGCGTCTACAACGTCGCCGACAAGGCCACCGAGGACCTGGTGCGCGAGGCCGACGTCGAGGAGGGCTGCCGGGCCATCGGCTTCACCCTCGGCACCCCCGGCCCCTCCCAACTCGGCGTCGTGGACGGCATCCTGGTCGACCGCGCCTTCGTGGAGAACCGGCAGAAGAACGCCCAGGAGCTCGCCGAGGTCTCCGACGTCAACCCGCCGGCCCCGCACAACATCGCCAACGCCCTTGCGGCGGCTGCCCTCGCGCGCGCCTTCGGGGTGCCCGCCGCGGCCGTACGCGACGGCCTCAGGAACTTCACTCCGGACGCGCACCGCATCGCGCATGTGGCCGACGTGGACGGTGTCGCGTACGTCGACGACTCCAAGGCCACCAACACGCATGCGGCCGAGGCCTCGTTGGCGGCGTACGAGTCCATCGTGTGGATCGCGGGCGGGCTCGCCAAGGGCGCGACCTTCGACGAACTGGTCGCCAAGTCGGCAAAGCGACTTCGCGGAGTGGTCCTCATCGGCAAGGACCGCGCCCTCATCCGTGAAGCCCTGGCGCGACACGCGCCCGAAGTACCCGTCGTCGACCTCGACCGGACCGACACTGGGGCGATGCTCGCGGCTGTCCAGGAGGCCCAGCGGCTCGCGGCCGCAGGCGACACGGTGCTGCTGGCCCCGGCCTGCGCCTCGATGGACATGTTCGCCAACTACAACAAGCGCGGTGACGCGTTCGCAGAAGCGGTCCGCGAACTCGGCGCCTGACCCGGCCGCCTGCAGCCGGGCGACCTTGGGAGGGACGCGTGGGATCGTCGAGGGCCAGGTCCTTTCGTTTGGACCAGGGCGGCCGCAGGGAACTGCGCCGTGCAGCCGCCCCCAGCCGGGTCATGGGGAGCGTGCGGCTCCCGGGCGGCGGAGCCGTGTCGATAAGCCGCGGCCGCGGCGGGCGGCGCGGATCGCCGCAGGCCGAGCTCGGCACCGGGCCGATCCACCGCACAGGCCCTACGGACAGCGGAGGCCCCGATGCCCGGTAGCCGGACCGGACGTCCGCCCGTGCAGGGGGCCGTCAGACGGCCCGCCGCGTCCGGGCCGGTCCGCGAGAACCCGCTGCGCCGCTTCTACCTCAACGCCAGGCGCGCCTGGGACCGGCCGCTGACCGCCTACTACCTGATCATGGGCGGAAGCGTCCTGATCACCGTGCTCGGTCTGGTGATGGTCTACTCGGCCTCCCAGATCACGGCGCTGCAGATGTCCCTGCCGGGCTCGTACTTCTTCCGCAAGCAGCTCCTCGCCGCCGTCATCGGCGGTGTCCTGCTGCTGATCGCGTCGCTGATGCCGGTGAAGCTGCACCGGGCGCTGGCCTATCCGATCCTCGCGGGTGCGGTGTTCCTGATGGCGCTGGTGCAGGTGCCGGGGATAGGGATGTCGGTCAACGGCAACCAGAACTGGATCTCGCTCGGCGGCTCCTTCCAGATCCAGCCCAGCGAGTTCGGCAAGCTGGCGCTGGTGCTGTGGGGCGCGGACCTGCTGGCCCGCAAGCAGGACAAGAAGCTCCTCAACCAGTGGAAGCACATGCTGGTGCCGCTCGTTCCGGTCGCCTTCATGCTGCTCGGGCTGATCATGCTCGGCGGCGACATGGGCACGGCGATCATCCTGACGGCGATCCTCTTCGGCCTGCTGTGGCTGGCCGGGGCGCCCACCCGGCTGTTCGTCGGTGTGCTGTCGGTTGCGGCCGCGATCGGTGTGATCCTCATCAAGACCAGCCCCAACCGCATGGCCCGGCTCGCCTGCATCGGTGCCACCGAGCCGAAGTCCGGGGTCGCCGACTGCTGGCAGGCCGTGCACGGCATCTATGCCCTCGCATCAGGCGGAATCTTCGGATCCGGGCTCGGTGCGAGTGTGGAAAAATGGGGGCAACTCCCAGAAGCCCACACGGACTTCATCTTCGCCGTCACCGGTGAGGAACTGGGCCTGGCGGGGACGCTGTCGGTGCTCGCCCTCTTCGCGGCTCTAGGCTATGCGGGTATCCGCGTGGCTGGACGTACGGAGGACCCCTTCGTCAGGTATGCCGCGGGAGGCGTGACCACCTGGATCACGGCCCAGGCCGTGATCAACATCGGTGCGGTGCTCGGCCTGCTGCCGATCGCCGGAGTCCCCCTCCCGCTGTTCTCCTACGGGGGATCCGCCCTGCTGCCGACCATGTTCGCCATCGGGCTGATGATCGCGTTCGCGCGTGACGAGCCCGCTGCGCGGGCGGCGCTTTCCATGCGGCAACCCCGCTTTGGTAGAAAGCGGGCGGGAGGCGCCGTGCGGGATCGGGGGCCTCGGAGATGGAACACGATGCGACGGCGTGCCTCGGCGGCGCGCTCGTCCGGAGAGCGGTGAATTTCGGTGCATGTCGTACTCGCCGGTGGGGGGACCGCCGGCCACATCGAGCCCGCGCTCGCCCTCGCGGACGCCCTGCGCAGGCAGGACCCGACCGTGGGGATCACGGCCCTGGGCACGGAGCGGGGCCTCGAGACCACGCTCGTCCCGCAGCGGGGCTACGAGCTCGCGCTGATCCCGGCGGTACCGCTGCCACGCAAGCCGACCCCCGAGCTGATCACCGTCCCGGGCCGGCTGCGCGGCACGATCAAGGCGACCGAGCAGATCCTGGAGCGCACCAAGGCGGACGCCGTCGTCGGCTTCGGCGGCTATGTCGCGCTGCCCGGCTACCTCGCCGCCAAGCGCCTCGGCGTGCCGATCGTGATCCACGAGGCCAATGCCCGCCCCGGCCTCGCCAACAAGATCGGCTCGCGTTACGCCGCCAGGGTCGCCGTCTCCACCCCGGACAGCAAGCTGCGCGACGCCCGCTACATCGGCATCCCGCTGCGCCGCACCATCGCGACCCTCGACCGGGCCGCCGCCCGCCCCGAGGCCCGCGCGGCCTTCGGCCTCGACCCCAACCTGCCCACGCTGCTGGTCTCCGGCGGCTCGCAGGGCGCCCGCCGCCTCAACGAGGTCGTCCAGCAGGTCGCGCCCTGGCTGCAGCAGGCCGGTATCCAGATCCTGCACGCGGTCGGCCCGAAGAACGAACTGCCGCAGGTGCAGCAGATGCCGGGAATGCCCCCCTATATCCCGGTAAGTTACCTGGACCGGATGGACCTCGCGTACGCCGCGGCCGACATGATGCTCTGCCGTGCGGGCGCGATGACCGTCGCCGAACTCTCCGCCGTCGGACTCCCGGCCGCCTATGTCCCGCTGCCCATCGGCAACGGCGAACAGCGGCTGAACGCCCAGCCGGTGGTCAAGGCCGGCGGCGGGCTGCTGGTCGACGACGCGGAACTGACGCCCGACTGGGTACGGGGCAACGTCCTGCCCGTGCTCGCCGACCCGCACCGGCTGTACGAGATGTCCCGCGCCGCCGCCGAGTTCGGCCGCCGGGACGCCGACGACCTGCTCGTCGGCATGGTGTACGAGGCGATCGCCGCCAACCGTGCACACCACTAGGACCGTGTGAACGAAGGGCAGGAAGCGTGGCCGGACCGACCACCGCCGAGCGCGGTGAACGCCAGCAGGAGTCGTCCGGCCCGCCTCCGGCGCGGAGGTTGAGGCTGCGCCGCCTTCGTACGATCATCATCCTTGCCGTGCTGCTCGTCCTTCTCGGTGCGGGCACGGTCTGGCTGTTGTACGGCTCGCAATGGGTGCGCGTGGAGCGCGTATCGATCTCCGGAACCCGGGTGTTGACACCCGCCCAGGTGCGCGAGGCCGCCCAGGTTCCGGTCGGGTCGCCGATGATTTCCGTCGACACCGATGCGATTGAGGCGCGACTGCGCCGGAAACTGCCCCGAATTGACACGGTTGACGTGGTCCGTTCCTGGCCCCACGGAATCGGGCTGAAAGTGAGCGAGCGTACTCCGGTTCTCATTGTGCAAAAGGGTGGAAAGTTCGTCGAAGTGGACCGCAAGGGTGTCCGTTTCGCCACGGTTTCCGAAGCCCCGAAAGGCATTCCCGCACTGGAATTGAGCACCTCCTCCTCGGAGTCCTCCGCCGCGAGCCTGCGGCGCTTCGGCGAGGACCGGTTGGTGGCGGAGGCGGCGGTCATCGCCCGTGCCATTCCGGCCGCCGTCGCGCGCGTCACCGAGGCCGTCAAGGTGCGTTCGTACGACGACATCTCACTGGAGTTGAGCGACGGCCGGAACGTCCTGTGGGGGAGCAGCGAGAAGGGGGCCGCGAAGGCCCGTACGCTCACCGCACTCATGAAAGCGGCGCCGGACGCGCGGCACTTCGACGTCTCGGTTCCCACCGCCCCTGCGTCATCGGGGAGTTGACGCACATCCGCGCAGGCCAGCACCCTGGTTGGGCAGCGCTACGGCTGATCACATAGGGTGAAAAGAAAAACGGGAGGTTCGGCGTGTTCGTTGAACGTGCGCCACTTGTCGACTTAGTGTCCTGTTCGGAAGACTCCAGCGAACAGTCACACTGGTAACCCTAAACTTCAACGTTAGGGTTCGGGTCGGCGTAACGGACCGTCCCATTCGGCATCAGTCGCCGGATCGCATCCACTGCGAAGCGGCGACACGTAACTCGAGGCGAGAGGCCTTCGACGTGGCAGCACCGCAGAACTACCTCGCAGTCATCAAAGTCATCGGTGTCGGCGGCGGTGGTGTCAATGCCATCAACCGGATGATCGAGGTCGGTCTCAAGGGCGTCGAGTTCATCGCCATCAACACCGACGCGCAGGCGCTGTTGATGAGCGACGCCGACGTCAAGCTCGACGTCGGCCGCGAACTCACCCGCGGACTCGGCGCCGGAGCCAACCCGGCCGTCGGCCGCAAGGCCGCCGAGGATCACCGCGAGGAGATCGAGGAGGTCCTCAAGGGGGCCGACATGGTCTTCGTGACGGCCGGTGAAGGCGGCGGCACCGGCACCGGCGGCGCGCCCGTCGTGGCCAACATCGCGCGCTCCCTCGGCGCCCTCACCATCGGCGTGGTCACGCGCCCGTTCACCTTCGAGGGACGGCGCCGCGCCAACCAGGCCGAGGACGGCATCGCCGAGCTCCGCGAAGAGGTCGACACCCTCATCGTCATCCCGAACGACCGGCTGCTGTCCATCTCGGACCGCCAGGTCTCGGTGCTCGACGCCTTCAAGTCGGCCGACCAGGTCCTGCTCTCCGGTGTGCAGGGCATCACCGACCTGATCACCACCCCGGGTCTGATCAACCTCGACTTCGCCGACGTCAAGTCCGTGATGTCCGAGGCCGGTTCGGCGCTCATGGGCATCGGCTCGGCCCGCGGCGACGACCGCGCGGTGGCCGCGGCCGAGATGGCGATCTCCTCGCCGCTCCTGGAGGCCTCCATCGACGGCGCCCGGGGCGTGCTGCTCTCCATCTCCGGCGGCTCCGACCTCGGCCTGTTCGAGATCAACGAGGCGGCCCAGCTGGTCAGCGAGGCCGCCCACCCCGAGGCCAACATCATCTTCGGCGCGGTCATCGACGACGCCCTCGGCGACGAGGTGCGGGTCACCGTGATCGCGGCCGGCTTCGACGGGGGCCAGCCTCCCGCCCGCCGGGAGACCGTCATGGGCTCGTCCTCGTCCTCGGCCCGTCGCGACGAGCCCACTCCGGTACGGCAGACCGAGAGCCGTCCGTCCTTCGGCTCGCTCGGCAGCGTCACGCCGAAGGAGGACCCGGAGCCCGCACCGGAGCCGGCGAGCGACATCCCGGCCGCCCCGCCGGTCCCGCCGTCGCGGACCTACGCGGACAGCGCGGCCGAGGAACTGGACGTGCCGGACTTCCTGAAGTGATAGGACAGCGCTCCGAAACGAGCACAGTGAACGGCGCGCACTTCGCCTTCACCGACCGGTGGGGCGGGGTGAGCGCCGTTCCGTACGAGGAGCTCAACCTCGGCGGAGCCGTCGGCGACGACCCCGGTGCCGTACGGACCAACCGCGAACTGGCGGCCAAGTCCCTCGGTCTGGAACCGGCCCGGGTGGTCTGGATGAACCAGGTGCACGGCGCGGAGGTGGCAGTGGTCGACACTCCGTGGGGTGATCGTCCGGTGCCCGAGGTCGACGCCGTCGTCACGAAGCAGCGTGGTCTGGCCCTCGCCGTCCTCACCGCCGACTGCACGCCCGTTCTGCTCGCCGACCCGGTCGCCGGTATCGTCGCCGCGGCGCACGCGGGGCGGCCCGGGATGGTCGCGGGGGTCGTCCCGGCCGCCGTGCGGGCCATGACGGAACTCGGCGCCGAGCCGGGCCGGATCGTCGCCCGCACCGGACCCGCCGTCTGCGGCCGCTGCTACGAGGTGCCGGACGCGATGCGCGCCGAGGTGGCCGCCGTCGAACCGGCGGCGTACTCCGAGACGAGTTGGGGCACCCCGGCGGTGGATGTGACCGCCGGCGTGCACGCGCAGCTCGAGCGGCTCGGGGTGCACGACCGGGAGCAGTCGCCGGTGTGCACGATCGAGTCGGGCGACCACTTCTCGTACCGCCGCGATCGAACCACGGGGCGACTCGCGGGATATGTCTGGCTGGACTGAGGGGCATGAGGGACCGTAAGGACGAACTCGCCGAAAACCTGGCGAAGGTGGAGCGTCGCATCGCCGCCGCCTGCGCCGCCGCCGGGCGCAAGCGCGAGGAGGTGACCCTGATCGTGGTCACCAAGACGTATCCGGCGAGCGATGTGCGGATTCTGTCGGAGCTCGGTGTGCGGCACGTGGCCGAGAACCGCGACCAGGATGCGGCACCCAAGGCCGCGGCCTGCTCGGATCTGCCCTTGACTTGGCATTTTGTGGGTCAATTGCAGACCAACAAGGTGCGATCCGTAGTCGGTTATGCCGGATTGGTGCAGTCCGTCGACCGCGCCCGGCTCGTCACCGCGCTCTCGAAGGAGGCGGTGCGTCAGGAGCGCGAACTCGGCTGTCTGATCCAGGTCGCGCTCGACGCGGAGGAGCCGGCGGCGGAAAGGGGCGGACGCGGGGAGCGCGGGGGTGTCGGGCCCGGCGGAATCGAAGAGTTGGGCGAGCTGATCGCCGGGGCGCCGGGTCTGCGGCTGGACGGTCTGATGACCGTCGCGCCGCTCACCGGCCCCTACGCGGGACGCGAACTCGCGGCGTTCGAGCGGTTGATGGATTTGTCGACGGACCTGCGCCGAGCCCATCCGGCTGCGAACATGGTCTCGGCAGGAATGAGTGCGGACCTCGAACAGGCCGTGGCCGCCGGAGCGACACATGTACGCGTCGGCACTGCGGTACTCGGAGTCCGCCCCAGGCTCGGGTAACGTCGCCAAGAAGTCGGACCACAGCAGAAAATATGGTCAGTGCCACCGAAGGCGGGCGCAACGACCTCGTGGATCGCGGGCATTTGGCAGTCGTCAGCCGATCCACCACAGAGCGGAGGACTCAGAGCATGGCCGGCGCGATGCGCAAGATGGCGGTCTACCTCGGCCTCGTGGAGGACGATGGGTACGACGGCCGGGGATTCGACCCCGATGACGACTTCGAGCCCGAACTGGACCCGGAACCCGAACGGGACCACCGGAGGCACGAGCCGTCCCACCAGTCCCACGTAGCACATCAGTCCCAAAGGGATGAAGAGGTGCGAATCGTACAACCGCCCGCCGCGCGCGAGCCGGTCGCACGTTCCGCTTCGCTCCCTGCGGAATCCGGCCGTCCGGCGCGCATCGCGCCCGTGGCGTCCATCACACAAGAACGCGCAAGTCTGGAGAAGAACGCACCGGTGATCATGCCCAAGGTCGTGTCGGAACGAGAGCCTTACCGGATCACCACTCTTCACCCGCGGACCTACAACGAGGCCCGTACTATCGGGGAACACTTCCGTGAGGGCACCCCGGTGATCATGAATCTGACTGAGATGGATGACACAGACGCGAAGCGACTTGTCGACTTTGCGGCCGGTTTGGTGTTTGGTCTTCACGGCAGCATCGAGCGGGTGACCCAGAAGGTGTTCCTGTTGTCTCCTGCTAACGTCGATGTCACGGCGGAGGACAAGGCCCGCATCGCAGAGGGCGGGTTCTTCAACCAGAGCTGAGACGCACGACCGGAAACAGCAGTACAAAGTAGTACCCAGCAGCACGGAAACAGGGGAGAGGGAAGCACCAGCAATGAGCGTGGTCCTGGATGTCATCTACATCGCGCTGATGTGCTTCCTCATCGTGCTCATCTTCCGGTTGGTCATGGACTACGTCTTCCAGTTCGCCCGCTCATGGCAACCCGGCAAGGCGATGGTGGTCGTTCTGGAGGCCACCTACACTGTCACCGATCCACCGCTCAAGCTTCTGCGGCGGTTCATTCCGCCGCTGCGTCTCGGGGGCGTGGCGCTCGACCTGTCCTTCTTCGTACTGATGATCATCGTCTACATCCTGATCTCGATCGTGAGCCGGCTGTGATGAGCGATGTGACCTACCGTCTTGCCGATGCCGACGACTACGTTGAGGTGAAGAGATGCCGTTGACCCCCGAGGACGTGCGGAACAAGCAGTTCACGACCGTCCGCCTCCGAGAAGGCTATGACGAGGACGAGGTCGATGCCTTCCTCGATGAGGTCGAAGCCGAACTGACCCGCCTGCTCCGCGAGAACGAGGACCTGCGGGCCAAACTGGCCGCGGCCACGCGTGCTGCTGCTCAGAACCAGCAGAACATGCGCAAGCCCCCGGAGGGTCCCGGCGGTCCCGGTCCGCAGGATCAGCAGCAGGGCATGCCTCCGCAGGGGATGCGCGGTCCGGGTGCTCCCGTACCCGCCGGCATATCGGGCCCGCCGCAGCAGCAGATGGGTGGCCCCATGGGTGGTCCGCCCCAGCTGCCGAGCGGTGCCCCGCAGCTGCCCGCCGGTCCCGGCGGTCAGGGTGGTCCCCAGGGTCCCGGCCCGATGGGTCAGGGTCCGATGGGCCAGGGCCCCATGGGTCAGGGTCCGATGGGCGGCCAGCCTCCCATGCAGCAGCAGATGGGTGGTCCGATGGGCGGCCCCATGGGCGGTCCGATGGGCGGCCCCGGTCAGGGCCCTGGTGGCGACAGCGCCGCCCGTGTCCTCTCGCTGGCCCAGCAGACCGCCGACCAGGCGATCGCCGAGGCCCGCTCCGAAGCCAACAAGATCGTCGGCGAGGCCCGCAGCCGCGCCGAGGGCCTCGAGCGTGACGCCCGTGCCAAGGCCGACGCCCTGGAGCGGGACGCGCAGGAGAAGCACCGCGTCGCGATGGGCTCCCTGGAGTCCGCCCGCGCCACGCTGGAGCGCAAGGTCGAGGACCTGCGCGGCTTCGAGCGCGAGTACCGTACGCGCCTGAAGTCGTACCTCGAGTCCCAGCTGCGTCAGCTGGAGACCCAGTCCGACGACTCGCTGGCTCCGCCGCGTACCCCGGCGACCGCGTCGCTTCCGCCGTCCCCGGCGCCCTCCATGGCACCGGCCGGCGCGAGCGCCCCGTCGTACGGCGGCAACCCGACCATGGGTGGCGCCCCGGCTCCCGCTGCTCCGTCCTACGGCGGCCAGCAGCAGATGTCCCCGGCGATGACCCAGCCGATGGCACCGGTGCGGCCGCAGGGCCCCTCGCCGATGGGTCAGGCTCCCTCGCCGATGCGCGGGTTCCTGATCGACGAGGACGACAACTGACGGCCGCCACGGCCATGAGTACGCCGTAGGCGTCGGCAGCGTTCAAAGGGCGGGGCCCCGGATCTCGATCCGGGGCCCCGCCCTTTTATGCGCGTTGATCAATGTTCGAGCTCCGCTGCCGGACATGCCGAAGGGCCCGGCTTCCCCGAGTGGGAAAGCCGGGCCCTGGTCCGTTCGCCTACGCCTTGTGCAGACGGAACGTGAGGGACAGGCCCTCGTCGGTGAACGGCTCGCCGTAGGAGTCGTCCGCCTCACCCTGCTCGAAGTCGGTCGACAGCACCTCGTCGGCGATCAGAGCACTGTGCTCGGTGAGGGCCGCGACGACCGCCGGGTCCGTGGACGTCCAGCGCAGGGCGATACGGTCGGCCACGTCGAGGCCGCTGTTCTTGCGGGCCTCCTGGATCAGCCGGATCGCGTCACGGGCCAGACCCGCCTGACGCAGCTCCTCGGTGATCTCCAGGTCGAGGGCGACCGTGGCACCCGAGTCGGAGGCCACCGACCAGCCCTCGCGCGGGGTCTCCGTGATGATCACCTCGTCCGGGGCGAGGGTGATCGTCTCACCGTCGAGCTGGACCGACGCCGTGCCCTCGCGCAGGGCCAGGGACAGCGCGGCCGCGTCCGCGTTCGCGACGGCCTTGGCCACCTCCTGGACGCGCTTGCCGAAGCGCTTGCCCAGGGCGCGGAAATTGGCCTTCGCGGTCGTGTCGACCAGGCTGCCGCCGACCTCGCTGAGCGAGGCCAGGGATGTGACGTTCAGCTCCTCAGTGATCTGCGTGTGCAGCTCCCGGTCGAGGGCGTCGAAGCCCGCCGCGGCGATGAGCGCACGGGACAGCGGCTGGCGGGTCTTGACGCCCGACTCCGCGCGCGTGGCCCGGCCCAGCTCGACGAGCCGGCGCACCAGCACCATCTGCCTCGACAGCTCCGGGTCGATCGCGGACAGGTCCGTCTCCGGCCAGGAGGCCAGGTGCACCGACTCCGGGGCGCCAGGGGTGACCGGCACGACCAGGTCCTGCCAGACCCGCTCGGTGATGAACGGGGTCAGCGGGGCCATCAGCTGGGTGACCGTCTGGACGACCTCGTGCAGGGTGCGCAGCGCCGCCTTGTCGCCCTGCCAGAAGCGGCGGCGCGAGCGGCGGACGTACCAGTTCGAGAGATCGTCGACGAACGCCGACAGGAGCTTGCCGGCGCGCTGGGTGTCGTACGCCTCCAGGGCCTGGGTCACCTGGTCGGTGAGTGCGTGGAGTTCGGACAGCAGCCAGCGGTCGAGGACCGGGCGGTCGGCCGGCGCCGGATCCGCCTCACTGGGCGCCCAGTTGGAGGTACGGGCGTACAGGGCCTGGAAGGCAACCGTGTTCCAGTACGTCAGCAGCGTCTTGCGGACGACCTCCTGGATGGTGCCGTGGCCCACGCGGCGTGCCGCCCACGGCGAACCGCCGGCCGCCATGAACCAGCGCACCGCGTCCGCGCCGTGCCGGTCCATCAGCGGGATCGGCTCCAGGGTGTTGCCGAGGTGCTTGGACATCTTGCGGCCGTCCTCGGCGAGGATGTGGCCGAGGCAGACCACGTTCTCGTAACTGGACTTGTCGAAGACCAGCGTGCCGACGGCCATCAGCGTGTAGAACCAGCCGCGGGTCTGGTCGATGGCCTCGGAGATGAACTGCGCCGGGTAGCGGGACTCGAACAGCTCCTTGTTCTTGTGCGGGTAGCCCCACTGCGCGAACGGCATCGAACCCGAGTCGTACCAGGCGTCGATGACCTCCGGTACGCGGGTGGCCGTCTTGGCGCACTTGGGGCAGTCGAAGGTGACGTCGTCGATGTACGGGCGGTGCGGGTCCAGTTCGGACTGGTCGGTGCCCGTCAGCTCGGTGAGCTCCGCGCGGGAGCCGACGACGGTGAGGTGGTCGTCCTCGCAGCGCCAGATCGGCAGCGGGGTGCCCCAGTAGCGGTTGCGGGAGAGCGCCCAGTCGATGTTGTTGTTCAGCCAGTCGCCGTACCGGCCGTGCTTGACCGTGTCGGGGAACCAGTTGGTGTTCTCGTTCTCCTGCAGCAGGCGGTCCTTGACGGCCGTGGTGCGGATGTACCAGGACGGCTGCGCGTAGTAGAGGAGCGCGGTGTGGCAGCGCCAGCAGTGCGGGTAGCTGTGCTCGTACGGGATGTGCTTGAAGAGGAGGCCGCGCTGCTGGAGGTCCTCGGTGAGCCGTTCGTCCGCTTTCTTGAAGAAGACGCCGCCGACGAGGGGGACGTCCTCCTCGAAGGTGCCGTCCGGGCGGACCGGGTTCACCACGGGCAGGTCGTAGGCGCGGCAGACCTTGAGGTCGTCCTCACCGAAGGCGGGGGACTGGTGGACCAGGCCCGTACCGTCCTCGGTCGTGACGTACTCGGCGTTCACCACGTAGTGGGCGGGTGCCGGGAACTCCACGAGCTCGAACGGTCGTTGATAGGTCCAGCGCTCCATCTCGGCGCCGGTGAAGGTCCGGCCGGTGGTCTCCCAGCCCTCGCCGAGCGCCTTGCCGACGAGTGGTTCGGCGACGACGAGCTTCTCCTCGCCGTTGCTCGCGACGACGTAGGTGACCTCGGGGTGGGCGGCGACGGCCGTGTTGGAGACCAGCGTCCAGGGAGTCGTCGTCCACACCAGGAGCGCGGCTTCGCCGGCGAGCGGACCGGAGGTGAGGGGGAAACGGACGTACACGGACGGGTCGACGACCGTCTCGTAGCCCTGTGCCAGCTCGTGGTCCGACAGGCCCGTGCCGCAGCGCGGACACCAGGGGGCGACGCGGTGGTCCTGGACCAGCAGGCCCTTGTTGAAGATCTCCTTGAGCGACCACCAGACCGACTCGATGTACTCCGGGTCCATCGTGCGGTAGGGGTCGTTGAGGTCGGTCCAGTAACCCATGCGGGTCGTCAGGGCCTCGAAGGCGTCGGTGTGGCGGGTCACCGACTCGCGGCACTTGGCGTTGAACTCGGCGATGCCGTACGCCTCGATGTCCTTCTTGCCGGAGAAGCCGAGCTCCTTCTCGACCGCCAGCTCCACCGGGAGGCCGTGGCAGTCCCAGCCGGCCTTGCGGGCCACGTGGTAGCCGCGCATGGTGCGGAAGCGGGGGAAGACGTCCTTGAAGACGCGCGCCTCGATGTGGTGGGCGCCCGGCATGCCGTTGGCGGTGGGCGGGCCCTCGTAGAAGACCCACTCGGGGCGGCCCTCGGACTGCTCCAGGGTCTTGGCGAAGATCTTCTGCTCGCGCCAGAAGTCGAGCACGGCGTGCTCGAGCGCGGGCAGGTCGACCTGGGCGGGCACCTGGCGGTACGTCGGCGATGTCATCAGCGAGCTTCCTCCGGCGGACTTGCTGCCTTCCGTCCGGAGGGACGAGAGTCACGGCCTTCTGTCTGCCGTCCACGCCGACCTCGGCGTGCTCCCGCGGTACCACCCTCCTTGGCTCCCCGGTGCGGGTTGCGCACCTGTGAGCCCCCTCATTGGGGTCGCGATGCCGGTTCTACCGGCCCCAGCCCTTCGGCTGCGGCTTTCTTCCGGCGGCTCCGGGGTGATCTTCACGTCGCGCTCGCCCCCGGGCTCACACCGTCCCCGGGTCGCTCTGGGCTGCGTACGCCGCTACTCGTCCCCATCCACGCTTTTCGCTCCGCCCAGTGTACGGCGCCGCGCGGACAGCGGCCGCCCGGTTTTCGCGACCCGGGGGCGGGGAGCGTCGTACGGATGGAGCTGACCCGAATGGAGCGGTACGCGTGTTCGGATTCTGGGACGGGCGGCCCGGCGGATTACCCCGCGGGGAGCTGGGCACAACGCATGCAGGCTTGCGGAGTGGCGTGCGTGAGCCGGGCGAATCGGGGGTGTGCCCCGTTGCCGCGGGACTGAAGTCGATTTATCGTCCCAGCACGATTCGCGTGCAAGATCACAATATGTGAAGGGGCCGCGGCCATGGTGGCGAAGAAGACCGCCGTACAGCAGTCGGCGTCCGACGGGTCCCCCCAGGCCTCCGGCGGTGCGGCCAAGGATGTGAGCGGCAAGAAGAGCGCGCGGGGAGGGGCCACGGCGCGTGCCGGGAAGACGGCCGGGGCGGCCACGGGGAGTGCGGCGGCCGTGGCGGAGAAGGCCGCGAAGCCGGTGAAGACGGTGCGGGGGGTTGCGGCCAAGCCGCCCCCTGGGAAGAAGTCCGCCAAGGCGGTGACCGCCTCCGGAACGTCTCGTTCGAAGAAGCCCGTCGAGGAGGAAGCCCCCGAGAGGCCTGCGGGCACCGCAAGGTCGGCCACCGGAAAGAAGACGGCCGGCGGCAGGGGCGCGACAGCCGGAACGGGCGCTGCCGAGAGGCGTGCGGCGGAGAAGGGTGCGGCGGGGGAGGGCACCGCGGAGAAGAGCACGGCAGGTAAGGGCACGGCGAAGAAGGCGGCTGAGAGGGCTTCGGCGAAGAAGACCGTTGCGAAAACGACCGCGGCGAAGAAAGCGGCGGCCAAGAAGGCCGGCGTTTCCAAGGGTGCTGCCGAGGAGGGCGTTACTGAGGGTGCTGCCGAGGAGCGCGGTGCGGCGCCGGCGGAGAAGGCGGGCGGGGGTAAGGCCGTAGCCGAGGAGACTGCTGCTCGGGAAGGTGTTGAACGGGGTACTGGGCAGTCGGCAGCGAAGAAGGCGGGGGGCAAGGGCGCGGCGGTGAAGGAGTCGGCTGTGAAGAGAGCGGCAGGCAGGAAAGACGCAGCCGGGAGAGCCGTCGGCCAGGACGCGACCGCCGAACCCGGCAGGGACGGCCGGGAAGGCGCCGGCAAGAAAACCGCGGCTAGGAAGAGCGCGAGCAAGAAGGCCGCGGCCGGGACGAGCGCGGCCACGAAACGTGGGAGCGCGGTCGGGGGTGCCGCCGCCCAGCAGGCGGGTAGGGACACCGCTGGCGCGAAGCGCGAGGGCAGGAAGAGCACGGCCAAGAAGGCGGGCGCGGCGAAGGCCGCGGAGCAGACGGGAGCCACGACGGTGGTTGCGAAGAAGACTCCTGGCACGGCCGCGGCGGCCAAGGCCGCCGTACCGAAGGCACGGCTCGCCGCGGCGGAGCCGGGCGAGCTTGCGGTGCGCCCCGGTGAGGACCCCTGGACCCCGGAGGAGGTCGAGGAGGCGCGCGCCGAGCTGCTGTCCGAGATGGAGCGGCTGCGTGAAGAGATCAGCTCGTCCGAGAGCGCCGTCGCCGGTCTGATGCGGGACTCGGGGGACGGCGCGGGCGACGACCAGGCGGACACCGGCACCAAGAACATCACGCGCGAGCACGAGCTGGCCCTCGCGGCCAACGCGCGCGAGATGCTCACGCAGACCGAGCGCGCCCTGGTGCGGCTGGACGCCGGCACCTACGGCCTGTGCGAGAACTGCGGCAATCCCATCGGCAAGGCCCGGATGCAGGCGTTCCCGCGGGCCACCCTGTGCGTGGAGTGCAAGCAGAAGCAGGAACGCCGGTACTGAGGCGGTACACGCGCGTGTCGTACCCTCGTCCTCAGTCAGGTACCTAGGTTGAAGGACTCACGTGGCAGAGGCGGAGCGCATCATCGGTACGCCGGACACCCCAGAGGCGGCGGGGACCGAGCCGGAGCAGGGCGAGGCCGCACGCCCCAGGGGCAAGCGCATCGCCGTGCTGTTCGCGGTCGCCGCCTTCGCGTACGCCCTCGACCTGGTCAGCAAGATGATCGTGGTCGCCAAGCTGGAGCACCACGCGCCGATCCGGATCATCGGGGACTGGCTGCAGTTCGAGGCGATCCGCAACGCGGGCGCGGCCTTCGGCTTCGGTGAGGCCTTCACCGTGATCTTCACGGTGATCGCGGCGGCCGTGATCGTGGTGATCGCCCGGCTCGCCCGCAAGCTCTACAGCCTGCCCTGGGCGGTCGCGCTCGGCCTGCTGCTCGGTGGTGCGCTCGGCAACCTCACCGACCGGATCTTCCGCTCGCCGGGCGTCTTCGAGGGCCGCGTCGTCGACTTCATCTCGCCCAAGGGCTTCGCCGTGTTCAACCTGGCGGACTCGGCGATCGTGTGCGGCGGCATCCTGATCGTGCTGCTGTCGTTCAAGGGGCTCGACCCGGACGGGACCGTCCACAAGGACTGAGCCCGGGCTTTCCACAGGCTCGTTCGGGGCTGTCGGTGGTGTCCGGCATACTCGACGGGTGAGCACGATTCCCGAGATCCGTACCCTGCCCGTGCCGGACGGCCTGGAGGGCGAGCGCGTCGACGCCGCCATCTCCCGGATGTTCGGCTTCTCCCGGACCAAGGCGGCGGAGCTCGCCGCCGCGGGGAAGGTCACGGTCGACGGGTCGGTGGTCGGCAAGTCCGAGCGGGTGAGCGGGGGCGCCTGGCTCGAGGTCGAGATGCCGCAGGCGCCCGCGCCCGTGCAGATCGTCGCGGAGCCGGTCGAGGGCATGGAGATCGTCCATGACGACGACGACGTGGTCGTGATCGTCAAGCCGGTCGGTGTCGCCGCCCACCCGAGCCCCGGCTGGAGCGGGCCGACCGTCATCGGCGGCCTCGCCGCGGCCGGCTACCGCATCTCCACCTCCGGCGCCGCCGAGCGCCAGGGCATCGTGCACCGACTGGACGTCGGCACCTCGGGTCTGATGGCGGTCGCCAAGTCGGAGCGCGCGTACACCTCGCTCAAGCGCCAGTTCAAGGAGCGCACGGTCGACAAGCGCTACCACACGCTCGTCCAGGGCCACCCCGACCCGACCAGCGGCACCATCGACGCACCCATCGGCCGCCACCCCAACCACGACTACAAGTGGGCGGTCACGGCCGACGGAAAGCCCTCGGTCACGCACTACGACCTCATCGAGGCCTTCCGCGCGGCCTCGCTGCTCGACGTCAAGCTCGAGACCGGCCGCACCCACCAGATCCGCGTCCACATGGCCGCCCACCGCCACCCCTGCGTAGGCGACCTGACGTACGGCGCCGACCCGACGCTCGCCAAGCGGCTGCACCTGACCCGCCAGTGGCTGCACGCCGTGCGCCTCGGCTTCGAGCACCCCGCGGACGGCCAGTGGGTGGAGTTCGCCAGCGACTACCCGGCCGATCTGCAGAAGGCCCTCGACCAGGTCCGCGAGGAGACGTACGGATGAGCACGCACGCGTACGTGGTGCGCGTCGCCGAGGACCCCGCCGACCGGGAGGCGTGCTTCGCGGTGCGCAAGGAGGTCTTCGTCCGCGAGCAGGGGGTCCCGGAGGATCTCGAGTACGACGCGTACGACGCCGTGGCCGTGCATGTGCTTGCCGTGCGGGAGGACGGGACGCCGCTCGGCACCGGGCGTCTGCTGTACGGGGAGGCGGCCGCGGCCAAGGTCGGCGGTGACCTCACGGTGGGGTCGCTCGGGCGGCTCGCCGTGGCCAAGGAGGCCCGCGGGCTCGGCGTCGGCATCGCTCTCGTACGGGCCATCGAGGACGCGGCACGCGCGCGTGGGCTCGCGGCGGTGGATCTGCACGCGCAGACCCATGCCCTCGGGTTCTACGAGCGGCTCGGGTACGAGGCGTACGGGCCGGAGTACCCGGAGGCGGGCATCCCGCACCGGGCGATGCGGCGCGCGCTGTAGCGGAGCCCGAAAACGCTCGCGGGGACGACGGCGTGGCAGGCTTGAAAGCCGCTGCCCGTACGTCGACCTTCCCGGAGCGCTGACCGTGGATCAGTTGGCCCTGCTGTTCGTGCTGTTGCTCGGGGCCCTGGTGAGCGTCCCGGTCGGGGACCGGTTCGGGCTGCCGGCGCCGGTGCTGATGACCCTCCTCGGGATCGTGCTCGCGGTGGCCGACTTCGTGCCGAACGTCGACGTCCCGCCGGATCTGATCCTGCCCCTGCTGCTCCCGCCGCTGCTGTACGCGGCGGCGCGGCGCACGTCCTGGCGGCAGTTCGCGGCGAACCGGCGGCCGATCTTCCTGCTCGCGGTGGCGCTGGTGTTCGTCACCACCGTGTGCGTGGCCGTCGTGGCGCACACGATCGTGCCGGGGCTGCCCGTCGCCGCCGCCGTGGCGCTCGGCGCGCTCGTCGCACCGCCCGACCCGGTCGCCGCGACCGCGGTCGCCGGACAGCTCGGGCTGCCGCGCCGGCTCGTGTCCATCCTGGAGGGCGAGGGCCTGTTCAACGACGTCACGGCGATCGTGCTGTACCACGTGGCGATCGCCGCCGCCGTCAGCGGCAGCTTCACACCGGGGCGGGCCGCGCTCGACCTGGTGCTCTCCGCAGTGGTGGCCGTGGCGGTGGGGCTCGCGCTCGGCTGGGGCGCCAACAAGCTGATGGATCTGCTGGGCGACGCGACCCTGCAGATCGGGATGACGCTGCTGGTCCCCTATGCCTCGTACGTCCTCGCGGAGGAGCTGCACGGCTCCGGTGTGCTCGCCGTGCTCACGACCGCGCTGTTCCTCGCCGAGTACGCCACCGACGCCGACGAGGTGCTGGCCCGGCTGACCGGGCATGCGTTCTGGGACATCGTCGACACGCTCGTCACGGGCGTCGCCTTCGGGCTGATCGGTCTCGAACTGCACAACGCGATCCGGACGGCCTCCGGGCGGTGGGGCGAGATGCTCGGCTGGGCGGGCGTGATCGTGGCCGTCGTGGTCGTCGTACGACTGGTGTACCTGCTGCCGGCGACCTGGCTCACCAAGCGGCTGCACGCGAAACGGGACCACGACGAGGACATCCCGATGAGTGTGCGGGAGACCGTCGTCATGTGGTGGTCGGGGATGCGGGGAGTGGCCTCGGTGGCGTTGGCGCTGGCGATTCCGCTGAAGACCGACGACGGTTCGGCCTTCCCCGACCGGGACGAGATCGTCTTCATCGCCTTCGGGGTGATCATGGGGACGCTGGTGCTGCAGGGGCTGACCCTGCCGTGGCTGGTGAAGCGGCTGGGGGTGCAGGCCGACACGGAGCGGGAGAAGGAGTTCGAGAAGTCTCTCGCCGTGCGGGCGGCCAAGGCGGCCAAGCGGCGGCTGAGGGAGATCGAGCAGGTCGAGGAGCTGCCGGAGGAGCTGTCCGAGCAGATGCTGCGGCGGGCCTTCGACATCGGGGTGCGGATCAGCCCGGACATGGCGGACGAGGAGCGGCGGGAGGCGCATGAACACCGGATGCGCCGGCTGAGGCGGGTGCGGCGGATCCACGGCGAGATGCTGAGCGCGGCACGGCACGAGGTGCTCGCGGCGCGGAGCGAGCCGGGGGCGGATCCGGAGATCGTCGACCGGGTGCTGCGTCACCTCGATGTGCGGAGTCTGCGGTGACGTCAGGGAAGTCGTTCGCGTTCGGCGACTGACCGTGCGTAGGGTCGAATCATGGCTCGTAATGTCGTAATCAGTGGTGGCGGTACGGGGATTGGACTTGCCGCGGCGCAGGTCTTCGCGGCGGACGGGGATCGCGTCCTGCTGCTCGGGCGACGGGCGGAGGTGCTGGAGAAGGCCGCGGTGCCGGGCGCTTCGACCTACGCGGCGGACCTGAGCGATCCGGCTTCCGTGCGCGGCGTCGCCGACTTCGTGGAGCGGGAGTTCGGGACCGTGGACGTACTGATCCACAGCGCCGGGGGCACCGGGCAGCTGGAGCCCGCCGCCGAGAGCGACGACCCGCTCGACCGGGTCGCGCACAACTGGACCCTCAACTTCCGGCTCAACACCCTCACCGCGGCCCTGCTCACGGAGGCCCTGAAGGACCGGCTGGCCACGCCGGGCGGGCGGGTGCTGTTCGTCAGCTCCATCGCCGCCTACCGGGGATCCGGCAGCGGGGCGTACGGCGGCGCCAAGGCCGCCTTGCACCCGTACGCCCATGACCTGGCCCGGGAGCTGGGGCCGCGCGGGATCACCGCCAACGTGGTCGCGCCCGGGTACATCGAGGACACCGAGTTCTTCGGCCCGCAGATCGACCCGGCGCGGCGGGCACGGCTCGTCGAGGACACCCTGGACAAGCGCGCCGGCACCCCCGGCGACGTGGCCGCGACCCTGCACTGGCTCGCCTCCCCGGGCGCCGGGCACGTCACCTCGCAGGTGATCCAGGTCAACGGGGGTGCGGAGCGCGGCCACTGAGGCCAGCCTGTCCGGCGGATCAGCTCGGCGCTATGAGGCGCAGCTTCTCGCAGCCGACCTGATCCGCCGGACAGGCCCTAGCCGCGGCCGGTCCTCGGCGCGGGTGTGCGGTGGGCCGCGCCGTCCGAGAAGCCGTCGAAGGAGCGCCGGCTCGGCGGCAGGGCCGCGTCCGCGGTGTTGACGCGGGGCAGCGCGTACGGGTGCTGCTCGCACAGCCAGCGGATCATCCGCTCGCGGACGGTGACCCGTACCGTCCATATGTCGTCCGCGTCCTTGGCCGTCACCAGGGCCCGCACCTGCATGGTGTTCGGGGTGGTGTCCGTGACGGCCAGGCCGTAGTCGCGGCCGTCCCAGGCCGAGCACTCGCGCAGGATGTCGCGGAGCTTCTCGCGCATCAGCTCCACCGGCGCCGCGTGGTCGAGGTGCCAGTAGACGATGCCCGTCATCTGGCTGCTGCCGCGGGACCAGTTCTCGAAGGGCTTCGAGGTGAAGTAGGAGACCGGCATGGTGATCCTGCGCTCGTCCCAGGTCCGCACGGTCAGGAACGTCAGCGTGATCTCCTCGACCGTGCCCCACTCGCCGTCCACCACGACCGTGTCGCCGAGCCGCACCATGTCGCCGAAGGCGATCTGCAGACCCGCGAACAGGTTGCTGAGCGTCGACTGGGCGGCGACACCGGCGACGATGCCGAGGATGCCGGCCGAGGCCAGCAGCGAGGCGCCCGCGGCCCGCATCGCCGGGAACGTCAGCAGCATCGCGGCCGCGGCCACCACGCCGACGATCGCCGCGACCACCCGCATGATCAGCGACACCTGGGTGCGTACGCGGCGCACCCGGGCCGGATCGCGGTGGAGGCGGGCGTAACGGGAGTAGGAGGTCTCGACGACGGCCGCCGCGATACGGATCACCAGCCAGGCCGTCGACCCGATCAGCACCAGGGTCAGCGTCCGGCCGACGCCGACCTGGTGCTCCTGCAGCAGCCGTGCCTCGTCGTAGGAACCTCTGAGCATGGCCGAGCACAGCACCAACTGGTAGGGGATGCGGCCGCGGCGCAGCAGCCCCCACAACGGGGTCTCGCCGTGCCGCTCGTCGGCCTTGCGCAGCAGCAGGTCGGTGGCCCAGCCGATGAGCAGCGTGAGCACGACCGAGCCACCGATCACGATCAGCGGGCGGAGTACGTTCTCCATGCCTGCGAACCTAACCGGCTCCGGGGGGTCATGAACATGTGAGTTCGGGCTCGTACGGGGTACGGCCGCCAGACGGCGCTGTCAGTCCCGGCTGGCACGATGGGCTCATGAACATCATGCTCTTTCACTCGACCTACGGTCTGCGGCCCGCGGTGCGCGAGGCCGCGGACCGGCTGCGCGGCGCCGGTCACGAGGTGTGGACCCCGGACCTCTTCGACGGGCGTACGTTCGATTCGGTCGAGGAGGGCATGGCCTTCAAGGACGAGATCGGCAAGGACGAACTGCTCAAGAGAGCCGTCCTGGCCGCCGCGCCCTACTCGGAGCGGGGCCTGGTGTATGCCGGGTTCTCGCTCGGCGCCTCCATCGCCCAGACCCTGGCGCTCGGCGACGAGAAGGCCCGCGGGCTGCTGCTCCTGCACGGCACGTCGGACATCGCGCCCAGCGCGTCGGTGGACGACCTGCCGGTCCAGCTGCATGTCGCCGAGCCGGACCCGTTCGAGACGGACGACTGGCTGAGCGCCTGGTATCTGCAGATGGGCAGGGCGGGCGCGGACGTCGAGGTCTACCGGTACGCGGGGGCGGGCCACCTCTACACCGACCCCGGACTGCCGGACTACGACGAGGAGGCCGCCGAGGCCACCTGGCGGGTGGCGCTCGGCTTCCTCGAGACCCTCTAGAGGCCCTCCGGACCTCCAGCCCTCTACACGGGGTCGTACGTCCGCTCGACCTTCTGGGTGCCGGTGCGCGTGCGGTACGAACGCACCCAGGCCGAGGTCGCGTCGGCCTTCGTGCGGTCGGACAGGACGTAGTAGTCCATCTGCGCGTGCTCGGCGGTGATGTCCAGGACGCCGTAGCCGTGGCGGTCGGTGTCGACCCAGTGGACGTGCCGGTTGGCGGCGCGGATGATCGGCGAGGCGATCGCGGACACGGTGCCCTCGGGGACCTTCACGATGTCGTCGAGGTTGTCGGAGGTCACCGAGGTGACGACGAACTCCGTGGCGGCCGAGGCCGACAGCGGGTACGTACCGGCGTCCACCGGCACGTCGTTGGCCCACGCCATGTGGATGTCGCCGGTCAGGAAGACGGTGTTGCCGATCGCGTTCGAGCGCAGATGGGCCAGCAGTTCGCGGCGGTCGTCCGTGTAGCCGTCCCACTGGTCGGTGTTGGCGGCGATCCCCTCCTGTGGCAGCCCGAGCAGCTTGGCGAGCGGCTTGAGGAGGTCGGCGGAGAGCGAGCCGAAGGAGAACGGCGAGATCATCACCGAGTTGCCGACCAGCCGCCAGGTGGTGTCGGAGGCCTTCAACCCGGCCTTCAGCCAGTCGAGTTGGGCGCGCCCGGTGATCGTACGGTCCGGGTCGTCGACCGAACCGCTGGCCGTGGAGGCCTGCTGGGAGCGGAAGGAGCGCAGGTCGAGGAGGGAGAGGTCGGCCAGCTTGCCGAAGCGCAGCCGGCGGTAGGTGGTGCCCGCGACGGCCGGGCGGACCGGCATCCACTCGAAGTAGGCCTGCTTGGCGGCCGCCTTGCGGTCGGTCCAGGTGCCCTCGGCGCCCTCGGTGTGGTTGACCGCGCCGCCGGACCACGCGTTGTCGGCGAACTCGTGGTCGTCCCAGATCGCGACGACCGGCGCCTTGTGGTGCAGGGCCTGCAGATCCGGGTCGGTCTTGTACTTGCCGTGCCGGGTGCGGTAGTCGGCGAGCGTGAGGATCTCGTTGGCGGGCGCGTGCGGGCGGACGACGGTGCCGCGGGCCGCGTACTCGCCGGACTTGTACTCGTAGATGTAGTCCCCGAGGTGCAGCCAGGCGTCCAGGTCGCTGCGGGCCGCGAGATGGCGGTACGCCGAGAAGTAGCCGGCCTCCCAGTTGGCGCAGGAGACCACGCCGAAGCGCAGGCCCGGCACGGCGGTGTCGGCGGCGGGAGCCGTGCGGGTGCGGGCCACCGGGGAGTCGGTCGGGCCGGCGGAGAACCGGAACCAGTAGTCGGTGGCCGGCTCAAGGCCCCGGATGTCCGCCTTGACGGTGTGGTCGGAGGCGGCGCTCGCGGTGGTCGAGCCCTTGGCGACGATGTTCGTCAGCGCCTTGTCCTTGGCGACGACCCAGCTGACCTCGGTGTCAGGGCCGAGTCCCGAGCCGGGTATGGCCTCGGCGGTGGGCGTCACACGGGTCCACAGCAGGATGCCGTCGGGCAGCGGGTCGCCGGAGGCGACGCCGTGCAGGAAGGCGGGAACGTCCGCGGCCGCGCGGGCCGGAAGCGCGGCGGCGAGCGGTCCTGCCAGGACAGCGGTCGCCGCCGCGGCCTTGACGACCGTACGGCGGCGTGGGGAGAGCGAGTTGAGGGCCCGCGATGCCTCGGATGATCTGTATCGACTGGTCACGACCGAACAGGTTACTGATCGGTATGCGTGAGAGCGGGCGAACCCGGAATGTTCGCCCGCTCTTCATGCGGAGGCCGGACTTCCCCTCGGCGTCGGCCCCTTGCGGCGTCAGCCCTTGAGGGCCGCGCCCACCACCCGGTCGAAGTCGGCCACCGTCAGCAGCGGCGTGCTCTTGCCGTCGGCGAAGAGCTGCTTGCCGTCCATGACGAAGCCCGGAGTGCCGGTCACCCCGTCCTTGTTGTCGTCGAAGGTCTTCGACATGGCCAGCGCCCAGGCGTCGTAGGTGCCCTTCTTGACCGCGTCCTGGAACTTCGTGTTGTCCTTCAGCGCGGGCACGGTCTGGGCGATCTTGATGAGGTAGGCGTCGTCCTTGAACTTGTCCTGCGTCTCGTCCGGGTGCCACTTCGTCGAGTACATCGCGGTCTTGTAGTCGAGGAAGGCCTGGTCGCTGACGTTCAGCGCGGCGCCCAGAGCGCTCAGCGCGTTCTTGGAGCCCTCGCCGTTGTCCTTCCGGTCGATGAACGTGGCGCCGATGTACTGGAACTTGAACTTGCCCTCGTCGAGGTCCTTCTTGAAGGTCGGGCCCACGACCTGCTCGAACTGGGCGCACACGGGGCAGCGCGGGTCCTCGTAGACCTTGAGGGTCTTCTTGGCGGTGCTCTTGCCGATGACGACCGTGGTGCCCTTGGCTCCCGTGGTGTTGGCGGGGGCCGTGACCTTGGCGTCCTTCAGGCCCTCCCAGTAGCTGGGCTTGTTGGCCTGGACGACGGCGTAACCTATGCCGCCGGCCGCAGCCAGTACGGCCACGACCGAACCGGCCACGATGGCCTGCCGCTTGGCCTTGGCCCTCTTGGCCTGGCGCTCGCGCTCCTGCCGCAGCCGCTCTCGGGCCGCCGTCTTCGAGGCCTGGCTGTTCCGCTTGCTCATGTCGGTGTTCTCCATGTGGGACCCGCATACGTCGTAGGCGGGATACGTGTGGGGGACTGGTCGTGCTCAGCGCTCTTCGGGAGCAACACGTGCTGTTCAGGCGAAGACGACCGAGCACGGCGGTCCACGCCGTCCCAGGGAGTGCACGAGGATCCGCTCGCGGGCCCCGGCCGCGGGGCGGCCGGTGTGCCGTACGCGCCGCACCGGCGCGGCCGGCCGGACGGTCACCGCGGCGACCGCCAGCAGCAGCGGACGGAAGGTGGTCGCGGCCACCGCGCGGACCAGCTGGGCCAGCGCCCGCTCGCCGCGGCGCAGCCAGGCCGCGGCCAGCAGACCGACGCCGACATGAGCGGCCAGCAGCAGCCAGGCGGTGGCCGGGTCGGCGTGTGCGAGCAGCGCGGCGAGCCGGTCGGTGCCGGTGCCGGTCACGCGGGCCAGCGGGGCGGTTGCCCCGGAGCCGATACCGGTGCCGTTGCCGCACAGCACGTCGAAGCCGACCGAGCGCAGGGGGCCGGCGACGGGACCGCCCGCGCGGCCGTAGCAGACGTGCTGGCCGGTGGTGAAGACCGTGTCGGCGGCCAGCTCCAGCGGGATCAGCAGAGCGGCGATCCGCGCGAAACCGCGCTCGCGGCCGGCCAGGGCGTAGGCGACCGTGAACACGGCGGCGGCGACCGCGGCCACCGTGTTGAGCGGCAGCGGGACCCGCGACAGCAGCACGTGCGACGCGGTGCTGAGCGTCACGACGAGTGCCGTGAACAGCGCCGCGCGCAGCGCTCTGATGCGGGTCCCGGATATGTCCATAGCGTGGAGAGTGTGTCACGAGGTCCTGTAAGGGACCCCTAAAAGGGTGCTGTGAGACAGCGGACCGACAGCAGACCGTCAGAGACCCGGGATCCGGCCGTTGCGGAACAGGTCCACGAAGATCTGGTGGTCGGCACGCGCGCGTGCGCCGTAGCCGTGCGCGAAGTCGGTCAGGACGCCCGCGAAGCCGTCCTCGTCGGCGGCGATCGCCGCGTCGATGGCGCGCTCGGTGGAGAACGGCACCAGGGACTCGCCCGACTGGTCGTCCGCCGCCGCGTGCATGGTGGCCGTGGCCCGGCCCAGGTCGGCGACGACGGCCGCGATCTCCTCGGGGTCGTCGATGTCGCCCCAGTCCAGGTCGACGGCGTACGGCGAGACCTCGGCGACCAGCTGGCCCGCGCCGTCCAGCTCGGTCCAGCCCAGCCACGGGTCGGCGTGCGCCTGCAGGGCGCGCTGCGAGATCACCGTGCGGTGCCCCTCGTGCTGGAAGTAGTCGCGGATCGCCGGGTCGGTGATGTGCCGGGAGACGGCCGGGGTCTGGGCCTGCTTGATGTAGATCACCACATCGTTCTCCAGGGCGTCGCTGTGGCCCTCCAGCAGGATGTTGTACGACGGCAGGCCGGCCGATCCGATGCCGATGCCCCGGCGCCCGACCACGTCCTTCACGCGGTAGGAGTCCGGGCGGGCCAGGGAGGCGTCCGGCAGCGTCTCCAGATAGCCGTCGAAGGCGGCGAGGACCTTGTAGCGGGTCGCCGCGTCCAGCTCGATGGAGCCACCGCCGGGCGCGAAGCGGCGCTCGAAGTCGCGGATCTCCGTCATCGAGTCCAGCAGCCCGAAGCGGGTCAGGGAGCGCGCGTCACGCAGGGCGTCCAGCAGCGGCCCCTGGGCGGTGTCGAGCGTGAACGGAGGCACCTCGTCGCTCTTCGCGCCGGTCGCCAGGGCGTGGATGCGCTCGCGGTACGCGCCCGCGTACACCTCGACCAGCTCGGTGATCTGGTCGTCGGCGAGCGCCTTCGCGTAGCCGATGAGGGCGATGGAGGCGGAGAACCGCTTCAGGTCCCAGGTGAAGGGGCCGACGTACGCCTCGTCGAAGTCGTTGACGTTGAAGATCAGACGGCCGTTCGCGTCCATGTACGTGCCGAAGTTCTCCGCGTGCAGGTCGCCGTGGATCCACACGCGCGAGGTGCGCTCGTCCAGGTACGGGCCGCCCCGCTTCTCTGCGTCCAGGTCGTGGTAGAAGAGGCACGCCGTACCCCGGTAGAACGCGAAGGCCGAGGCGGCCATCTTGCGGAACTTCACGCGGAACGCGGCCGGGTCGGCGGCCAGGAGCCGGCCGAAGGCGGTGTCGAAGACGGCGAGGATCTCCTCGCCGCGCTGCTCGTCGTTGAGCTGGGGAACCGACATCGCGGGGTGCCTCCTGGTGCCTGGATGTGTACGACGGCGTTTCTGTTTTTTGCAACGGTCGAGGGTGCGCGGAAGTGCCCGCGATCCTCGCAGTGAAGGTACGCGGGGCAGCCCCCGGATTGTCAGTCCCGAGGCATAGACTTCGACGCTGACCCCAGGACTGTCCCCCAGCCCGTCGTCCAGCGCCCACCCGTCTCCCGACCACCACCCCTCAACGAGGCGCTTCGCGCCATAGCACTTGATTCTTGGAGGCCCGACCGTGTCAAAGCCGCCGTTCACGCACCTGCACGTCCACACCCAGTACTCGCTGCTGGACGGTGCCGCGCGGCTCAAGGACATGTTCAACGCGTGCAACGAGATGGGCATGACCCATATCGCCATGTCCGACCACGGCAACCTGCACGGGGCGTACGACTTCTTCCATTCCGCGAAGAAGGCCGGGGTCACCCCGATCATCGGGATCGAGGCCTATGTCGCCCCGGAGTCGCGGCGCAACAAGCGCAAGATCCAGTGGGGTCAGCCGCACCAGAAGCGCGACGACGTCTCCGGTTCCGGTGGTTACACCCACAAGACGATCTGGGCGGCGAACTCGACGGGTCTGCACAACCTCTTCCGCCTCTCCTCGGACGCGTACGCCGAGGGCTGGCTGCAGAAGTGGCCCCGTATGGACAAGGAGACCATCTCCCAGTGGTCCGAGGGCCTCATCGCCTCCACCGGCTGCCCCTCCGGCGAGCTCCAGACCCGGCTGCGCCTCGGTCAGTACGACGAGGCGCTGAAGTCGGCCGCCGAGTACCAGGACATCTTCGGCAAGGACCGCTACTTCCTGGAGCTGATGGACCACGGCATCGAGATCGAGCGCCGGGTCCGCGACGGCCTGCTCGACATCGGCAAGAAGCTCGGCATCCCGCCGCTGGTCACCAACGACTCGCACTACACGTACGCGCACGAGGCGACCGCCCACGACGCCCTGCTGTGCATTCAGACCGGCAAGAACCTCTCCGACCCGGACCGCTTCAAGTTCGACGGCACCGGCTACTACCTGAAGTCCACGGACGAGATGTACGCCATCGACTCCTCGGACGCCTGGCAGGAGGGCTGCCGCAACACCCTCCTGGTGGCCGAACAGATCGACACCACCGGCATGTTCGAGGCGAAGAACCTCATGCCGAAGTTCGACATCCCCGAGGGCTACACCGAGGTCACCTGGTTCAAGGAGGAGGTCCGCCGCGGCATGGAGCGCCGCTTCCCCGACGGCATCCCCGAGGACCGCCAGAAGCAGGTCGAGTACGAGATGGACGTCATCATCCAGATGGGGTTCCCGGGCTACTTCCTCGTCGTGGCCGACTTCATCATGTGGGCCAAGAACAACGGCATCGCGGTCGGCCCCGGCCGAGGCTCCGCGGCCGGCTCGATCGTCGCCTACGCCATGGGCATCACCGACCTCGACCCGATCCCGCACGGCCTGATCTTCGAGCGGTTCCTCAACCCCGAGCGCGTCTCCATGCCCGATGTCGACATCGACTTCGACGAGCGCCGGCGCGTCGAGGTGATCCGGTACGTGACCGAGAAGTACGGCGCCGACAAGGTCGCCATGATCGGCACCTACGGCAAGATCAAGGCCAAGAACGCGATCAAGGACTCCGCGCGCGTGCTGGGCTACCCGTACGCGATGGGCGACCGCATCACCAAGGCCATGCCCGCCGACGTCCTCGGCAAGGGCATCGACCTCAACGGCATCACCGACCCCTCGCACCCCCGCTACTCGGAGGCGGGCGAGGTCCGGGCGATGTACGAGAACGAACCGGACGTGAAGAAGGTCATCGACACCGCCAAGGGCGTCGAGGGCCTGGTGAGGCAGATGGGCGTGCACGCCGCCGGCGTGATCATGTCCAGCGAGACCATCACCGAGCACGTGCCCGTCTGGGTCCGGCACACCGACGGCGTGACCATCACGCAGTGGGACTACCCGAGCTGCGAGTCGCTCGGCCTGCTGAAGATGGACTTCCTCGGCCTGCGCAACCTGACGATCATGGACGACGCCGTCAAGATGGTGAAGTCCAACAAGGGCATCGACCTGGAGCTGCTGAGCCTCCCGCTGGACGACCCCAAGACCTTCGAACTGCTCCAGCGCGGTGAGACTCTCGGCGTCTTCCAGTTCGACGGCGGCCCCATGCGCTCGCTGCTGCGGCTGATGAAGCCCGACAACTTCGAAGACATCTCCGCCGTCTCCGCGCTCTACCGTCCCGGCCCGATGGGCATGGACTCGCACACCAACTACGCGCTGCGCAAGAACAAGCTCCAGGAGATCACCCCGATCCACCCGGAGCTGGAGGAGCCCCTCAAGGAGGTCCTGGACGTCACCTACGGCCTGATCGTCTACCAGGAGCAGGTGCAGAAGGCCGCCCAGATCATCGCCGGCTACTCGCTCGGCGAGGCCGACATCCTGCGCCGCGTGATGGGCAAGAAGAAGCCCGACGAACTGGCGAAGAACTTCACCATCTTCCAGGCCGGCGCCCAGAAGAACGGCTACAGCGACGAGGCCATCCAGGCCCTGTGGGACGTGCTGGTCCCCTTCGCCGGCTACGCCTTCAACAAGGCGCACTCGGCCGCGTACGGACTGGTCTCCTACTGGACGGCCTACCTCAAGGCCAACCACCCGGCCGAGTACATGGCCGCGCTGCTGACCTCCGTCAAGGACGACAAGGACAAGTCGGCGGTCTACCTCAACGAGTGCCGCCGCATGGGCATCAAGGTGCTCCCGCCGAACGTCAACGAGTCGGTGCACAACTTCGCCGCCCAGGGCGACGACGTGATCCTCTTCGGCCTCGAGGCGGTCCGCAACGTCGGCACCAACGTGGTCGAGTCGATCATCAAGAGCCGCAACGCCAAGGGCAAGTACGCCTCCTTCCCCGACTACCTCGACAAGGTCGACGCGACCGCCTGCAACAAGCGCACCACGGAGTCGCTGATCAAGGCGGGCGCCTTCGACACCCTGGGGCACACCCGCAAGGGCCTCACCGCGCACTTCGAGCCGATGATCGACAACGTGGTCGCGGTCAAGCGCAAGGAGGCCGAGGGCCAGTTCGACCTCTTCGGCGGCATGGGCGAGGAGGAGAGCAACGAGCCCGGCTTCGGACTCGACGTGGAGTTCACCACCGAGGAGTGGGACAAGACCTATCTGCTCGCCCAGGAGCGGGAGATGCTCGGTCTGTACGTCTCCGACCACCCGCTCTTCGGCCTCGAGCACGTGCTGTCCGACAAGGCCGACGCGGGCATCTCCCAGCTCACCGGCGGTGAGCACGCGGACGGCGCGGTCGTCACCATCGGCGGCATCATCTCGGGCCTGCAGCGCAAGATGACCAAGCAGGGCAACGCCTGGGCGATCGCCACCGTCGAGGACCTCGCGGGCTCCATCGAGTGCATGTTCTTCCCGGCGACCTACCAGCTGGTCTCCACCCAACTCGTCGAGGACGCCGTCGTGTTCGTCAAGGGCCGCCTCGACAAGCGCGAGGACGTGCCGCGGCTGGTGGCGATGGAACTCCAGGTCCCGGACCTGTCCAACGCCGGCACCAACGCGCCCGTGATCCTCACCATCCCGGCGACGAGGGTCACCCCGCCGATGGTCAGCCGACTCGGCGAGATCCTCAGCCACCACAAGGGCGACAGCGAGGTCCGCATCAAGCTCCAGGGCCCGACCAAGACCACGGTCCTGCGCCTGGACCGGCACCGCGTCAAACCGGACCCGGCGCTCTTCGGCGACCTGAAGGTGCTGCTCGGCCCGTCCTGCCTGGCCGGCTGAGCACCTGAGCAAGCGCGAGGGGCGCACCTTGAACGAGGTGCGCCCCTCGGCTGTGCCTGGGTCTCAACAACCCGTTATGCAAATGTCAGTTGTGACCGAAGCTCTTCTGCCGGCCCTTGCGGGGCATGTCGCCCGGCGTGAGGTGCGGGGAGTGCTGCTCGGCCGGCGCTTCCATCGAGGACCGCTGGGTCTGCTGCGGACTGCGCTCGGACTGCGGCTGTTTGCGGTTCTGCTTCTTGTTCTTGGCCATGGTGATCTGCCTCCTGTGGGGGATCTAGGGGCCAGGGCCGCGACCAGATTCACATAGGCTGACAAGGAGCGCATTTCGGATAATTACCGTCGGTGACATGGCTTGTCGGAGCGCGAGGACCTGAAACGCCACGCCGAAGATCGAGTTCGGGCCGTTAACCCCCGCGCAGTCGGGCAGACTCGAAGGAAGCCCGAAGCAAACCTCCCGGAAAGAGGGTGGATCGCGTGGACCGCTGCATCGTCCTGGTGGACGCCGGGTATCTGCTGGGGGCCGCCGCCAGTCTCCTTGCCGGGGAGCCCTCCCGCTCCCGCATCACCGTCGATCACGCCGCCCTCATCCAGGCCCTGCGTGAACGCGCCGAGTCCGACACGGAACGGCCCCTGCTGCGCATCTACTGGTTCGACGGCGCCCCCGACCGCGTCCCGCAGCCCGAGCACCGCAGGCTGCGCGTGATGCCCCGGGTCACCGTCCGGCTCGGCGCCCTGACCCGCAGCGACGGACGCTGGGCGCAGAAGGGCGTCGACGCCGCCATGCACGCCGAGCTCACCGAGCTGGCCCGCAACCGCGCCTGCTCCGACATCGTCCTCGTCACCGGCGACGGCGATCTGCTGCCGGGCATGATGGCCGCCAAGGAGCACGGCGTCGCCGTACACCTGTGGGCCGTGCAGGCCGCCGACGGGGACTACAACCAGTCCGAGGACCTGGTCGCCGAGGCCGACGAGCGGCGCGTCCTCGACCGTACGTGGATCACCAAGGCCGTACGGGCCAAGGAGCTCGGCGGGATCTGCGCACCGCCGCCCGTGCCGCGGCCCGAGATCGCCGCGATCCTCTCCGCGCCGCTGCCTGAGTCCGCGCTCACCGCGGCCGAGCGGAGCGCCGAGGACGGCGAGCACGCGCCCGCGGCGGCCCGCTCGGAGAACGGCACGCAGGAGCGGGTGCCCGCGCCCAAGGGCGTACCCACCCCGAAGGACCTGGCCGCGCTGCGCGCCCCCGGGGTGCAGCCCGACCGGCATCCCGCGAACGCGACCCTGCGCTGGTCCTCCGACAAGGGCTGGGTCGACCGGCCCCCCGCGGAGGCCCCCGAGGCCGCCTCGATGCCGACGCTGGCCCAGCTGACCACCGCGGAGCAGCGGTGGGCCGACCGTGAGGAGGACATCACCACGGTCGGCGGCGACCCGTACGAGGTCGGGCAGGTGTTCGCACGGCGGTGGATGGAGCGCCTGGGCGACCAGAGCCATCTGCAGAAACTGTCCGGGATGTACCCGCGCATCCCGCACCGCATCGACGGCGAGCTGCTGCGCTACGCCGCCCGGTTCGGACTGCTCGCCCACAAGGACGACCAGATCGACGAGCACGACCGGTATGCGATCCGGGCCGGGTTCTGGCGGGAGATCGACGTACGGACGGCGGCCGAGCACGCTCCCGCGGGTGAGTAGTCCCTCACCGGTGTTCTGACCGTGTTCCTCACAGGGTTCTTTACCGGCGGTTGTGCCGCTTTGGACCAACCCGAGAGCGGGCGGGGCCCGCGGACCCCGTACCCTCGTCCTTTGTGAGTACGCGCGCGGCACAGGCACTTCGGCACGGTGGGGACGTCGTGTGCGCGGTGCGCGGACTGACCAAGACCTATCCGGCCGTGCGGGGGCGGCGGGGTGCGCCGGGGACGCCCGCGGTGCGGGCCACCGACGATGTGCACCTCGACATCCGGCGCGGCGAGATCTTCGGTCTCCTCGGACCGAACGGTGCGGGCAAGTCCACCCTCGTACGGCAGCTCACCGGGCTGATGCGGCCCGACTCCGGGCGGGTCGAGATCCTCGGCCACGACATCGTGCGGCACCCCGAGCGGGCCGCCCGGATCCTCGCCTACCTGGGGCAGGAGTCCAGTGCCCTGGACGAACTGACCGTGTCCCTGGCCGCCGAGACGACCGGGCGGCTGCGCGGCCTCGAGGCCCGTCAGGCGCGCGCCGAGCGGGATGCCGTACTGGAGGAACTGGGGCTCACACCCCTTGCCGGGCGGCCGCTGAAGAAGCTGTCCGGCGGGCAGCGCCGGCTGGCGTGTCTTGCCGCCGCGCTGGTCGGGGAGCGGCCGCTGCTGGTGCTCGACGAGCCCACCACCGGGATGGATCCGGTGGCCCGGCGGGCCGTGTGGGCGGCCGTGGACCGGCGGCGGGCCGAGCGCGGGACGACGGTTCTGCTGGTCACCCACAACGTCATCGAGGCGGAAACGGTTCTCGACCGCGTCGCCGTCCTCGACCGGGGGCGGGTGATCGCCTGCGACACCCCCGCCGGGCTCAAGGAGCAGGTCGCCGGGGAGGTCCGGGTCGAGCTGGTGTGGCGCGAGAGCGCACCGCTGCATGTGCCCGAGGTCGCCGCGCTGCGTGAGCGGGCCGCCGAGTCCGGGCGCCGCTGGACGCTCAGGCTCGCCCCCGAGGAGGCCCGCGCGATCGTCGCCACCGTCACCGGTGGCAGTGCCTTCGCCGCGCTCGACGACTTCACGCTGGCCACGCCCAGCCTGGAGGACGTGTACCTGGCGCTGGGAGGCGCCGCGCAGCAGGGGCTGGTGAAGGCATGAGCCTTGTCGTCGGTGTGAGTGCACGGGCCGCCGCGGCCGTATGGTCCCTACGAGCGATCGGCTCGGTGGGCCCAGTGGGCCCGAGTGAGAAGGGGAGCAGCGCGTCGTGAGTGTCGTACCCGCCGGTGTCCTGCCGGGCGGTGCCCTGGCCGTGGAGGAGGACGGCCGCGACGCGGCCGAACTCGGGCCGCGGGCGCGGATGTGGCCGGCCCTCGTCGCCGTGTACCGGGCGCAGCTCTCGCGTGCGCGGGTGGCCCGGATCCCGCTGCTGTTCGTCGCGACCTTCCAGTCGATCGGGATCATGATCCTGATGCGGGGCGTCGTGGACGGCGGTGGCGAGGCCGAGTCGGTGGTCGCAGGGGCCTCGGTGCTCGTGGTGGCGTTCGTCGCGCTGAACCTGCTCGCGCAGTACTTCGGGCAGCTGCGGGCGAGCGGCGGGCTCGACCACTACGCGACGCTGCCGGTGCCGCCGGCCGCCGTGGTACTGGGGGCGGCCGGGGCGTACGCCTCCTTCACCGTGCCGGGGACCGTGGTCACGGCGGTGTTCGGGTGCGTGCTGTTCGGGCTGCCGCTGACGCATCTGTGGGTGCTCGCCGCGGTGATCCCGCTGGCGGGGGCGGCCCTGGCCGGACTGGGCGCGGCGCTGGGGCTGCTCGCGCCGCGGCCGGAACTGGCCACGCTGCTCGGCCAGTTGGGCATGTCCGCGGCGCTGCTGCTCGGTGTGCTGCCGGCGGACCGGATGCCCGAGGTCGTGCGGTTCGCGCGGGATCTGCTGCCGTCGACGTACGGCGTCGAGGCCTTCGCGCGGACCTTCGGGGCGCATCCCGACTGGGCCTTCGTGGCCGGGGACCTCGCCGTGTGCGCCGGGGTGGGCGTGGTCTCGCTGGCCGTCGCCACCTGGGCGTACCGTCGGGCGGCCGTCCGGTGACGCGCCGCACAGACGGGCCTGGCACGATGGCAGGGTGACCGCACCGTTGACTCCGCCTCCGCCGCCGCATGAACAGTCCTCGCAGAATGCGTGGCAGCCCCCGGCTGCCGGGTACGTGGCCCCTGTGGCGCTTGATGCCACATGGGACGGCACGTACGGACAGGACGGGCCCGGAATGAAGACCGAAGTGCGGGAAGCCGCCGTGATCACGGTGGCGGTGACGGTCGCGGGCGTGCTGCTCGGGGTGCTGTGGTGGTGGCTGGCCCCGCATGTGCCGCTCGTCGGTGACGTGGTCGACAAGAGCTGGGTCGTCTATCTCTCCGACAGCGAGGGAGAGCAGGCGATCGGCGTGGACGGAACGTTCACGCTGCTTGCGGTGGCCTTCGGTGCGGTGAGTGCGCTCGGGGTCTTCTTCTGGCGGCGGCGTGGGGGTGTGCCCCTGGCGGTGGCGCTGGGGGTCGGAGGGCTGCTTGCGTCGTTCCTGGCCTGGAAGCTGGGGGTGTGGCTGGGGCCGACCAAGGATGTGATCGCCCATGCGAAGGCTGTGGGCAAGGGGGTTACGTTCTCTGCGCCGCTGAAGCTGGGGGCGAAGGGGGCGTTGCTTGCGTGGTCGTTGGCCGCGCTGGTGGTGCACCTCGGGTTGACGGCGTTGTTCGGGCCTCGGGACCCGGAGCCGCCGTATCTCGAGCCGGGGGCTGTTCCCAAGGATCCTTACGGGGCGTAGGGGCTGGGGGCGCTGCGCCCCCAGCCCTCCGCTTTCGGCCTGAACGGCCTCGTCCTCGAACGCCGGACGGGCTTAGGGTGCTGACCGGCGCTTGAGGACGTAGAGCTGTCCTACGCGGGGCGGTGGCCGTGGTTGGAGCGGCCTTTCTTCAGGCGCCACTTGCGTTTGCGGGTTTTCTTCGACATGTCCCTCGTACTTAGCCGAAGGCGGGACAGCCGTCGAGGGGTCATGCACGGCCGATGGGGGCCACCACCGCTTCCGTCAGCTTGGTCAGGTCCTCGGGGGAGAGTTCCACCTCCAGGCCGCGGCGGCCCGCCGAGATGCAGATCGTGGCGTGGGCCGCGGCCGAGGCGTCCAGGACGGTGGGGAGTTTCCTGCGCTGGCCCAGGGGGGAGATGCCGCCGCGGACGTAGCCCGTGGTGCGTTCGGCGAGCGCGGGGTCCGCCATGGCGGCCCGCTTTCCGCCGACCGCCGAGGCCAGGGCCTTGAGGTCCAGCTGGCCGGCAACGGGCACCACGGCCACCGTCAGGGCGCCGTCCACGTCCGCGACCAGGGTCTTGAAGACGCGCTCCGGGGACACGCCCATCGCCTCCGCCGCCTCCTCGCCGTAGGAGGGGTGGGACGGGTCGTGGTCGTAGGAGTGGACCGTGTACGGCACCCCGGCGGACGTCAGGGCGACCGTCGCGGGGGTGCCACCCTGCTGCTGGTTCTTCTTCGGCTTCTTTGCCATCCCGGCCTTCGCGGTGACTGATGCGGTGACTTCAGTTGAGGCTTGTGCGGCCGCGCGTCAGGTCCGACGCCGGCAATGACGGCAGGCTACGGATGATCGCGGTCTCGGAGCGAAGGAGTTTCAGCTCGTCGCGCAGCCGGGACGCGGTGTCCGGGGCCTGGAGCAGGCGCTGCTTGGTCGGGGTGTCCAGCATCATCGCCGCCGCCACCAGGTAGGAGACCACGGACGGTTCGTCCGGGAGGTCGGCGCCGGTCGTCAGGGACCGCTCGCGCGCGCCCGCCAGGCGTTTCTGGTACTGGCGGAATGCCCGCAGCACGCCTTCGGCCAGCGCCCCCGCCTCCTCGCCCGGTTCCTCGGGGAGCTCTTCCAGGTCCGCCGTCAGAAAAGGGCCCGACGCGTCCACGGATACCAGGCGGACCCGGGTCGTACCCGTCGCCAGGACCTCGAAGGTGCCGTCCTCGCGTTCACGGATGGTCGCCGCGTCCGCGACGCAGCCCGTCGAGTGGAACGACTTCGCCGGGTCGGCGCCGAAGCCGGCCGCGGGCCCGAGGTCGGGCAGGGCCGTGGGGTCCGGCATGCCGGGGGCGCTCGGCGCCACCTCGTGGCCGTCGCGGATCGCCACGACGGCGAACCGGCGCGGTTCGTCCTCGGGTGTCTTGAGCAGGTCGCGCATCATGGCGCGATAGCGCTCCTCGAAGACGTTCAGGGGCAGTACCAGCCCCGGGAACAGCACCGAGTTCAGAGGGAAGAGCGGGAGACGGACGGTGGTCACGACGCAAGAGCCTAGTGGTCGGCGGAGCGGGCGCGTCCGGCGCGCCCACTCCGTGGATGCCGGGGCGGGGGCATGAGGCCCGTCGTGCGGGCGAGGATCTCGCCGCGCACCTTCAGGAAGAGCGCCAGCGGGTCGTCCGACAACCGGCCCCACGGGAAGGACGTGGCGTACGGGCCGATCCGGTGGAGTTCGGTGAGCGCCTCCTGCCAGCGGTCCAGGCGTACGAGGACGAACATCAGCTTGTTGCGGATCTCGGCCGGCCACGGGTCGGCCGCCGGGAAGCGGGCGGAGAACGCGATCGCCCGGTCGGCCGCCGCGTCCAGCCGTGCACGCGGCACCTCGGCGCCCACCCCGTCCGTCAGACAGGCGAAGGCCGCCCGCGACGGCAGCGCCTGGATCAGGGAATCGGCCGGGGCGTCCTGCGCCGCCAGGTCCGCGAAGTCGAAGCACTCGCGGTGGGAGCCCTGCCAGGACGCGGCCAGATAGCGCAGGGCCGCCACATGGCAGCCGTAGTGGTGCGGGGCCCGGCGCAGTGCCGCCTCCCACAGCTCGCCGAAGTACTTGGGGCCCGCGCCGGTGCCGCGCGCATGGTCCAGCGCGAGCCGCCAGGGCACGGGGTCGTGGTCGTCGCCGCGCGCGGCAGCCGTGATCAGGGGGCTGACCTCACGCAGCAGCTCCGCGCGTGCCGGGGAGCGCCAGGCGTCGTCCACCGCGAGCTGGGCCTTGAGCAACAGCACGTCCGGGTCGTGCGGGGTGGCGCCGGACCACGCCCCCAGCCAGTCCGGGCGGGCGTGCGCGAAGGCCGCGAGACGTCTCGTGTACCGGTCACGGGTCTCCCAGTCGCCGCGCGTGCGTGTGTCGGCGAGCAGCGCGGAGGCGGGGCCGTGTTCGCCGCCCGCCGCCGCGACCAGCGCGGAGCCGAGGCGGTCGTCGGGCACGTCGAGCAGCACCTCGTCGTCGGCGGGGAGTCCGGCGGCGGGGAGGTCGTCGGCGGGGAGTCCGACGGCGGGGCGCGCAGCGGTCCGGGAGGTCCGGGCCGCGCGGCTGAACGGATGCAGCAGAGCCATGGTGTCGACCATTGAAAGGCCGCTGGTGAACCCGGCGCCAGAGCGCACGGACAAGTCGTGGAAAGTTGTACGCGGATCGGTCAAGCGCAGGTAAAGGGTGGCTGTTCGACAATTGTGGGGTTGTTGTGTGCGAAACCCGGGTGTTCCCAGGACTTCAGTTCCGTCTCAGCAGCCGCGTCGCCCCCGCCGCCACCGTCGTCGCCAGGATCCAGCCGAGCAGGATCATCGCCGCCGCCAGCCACTGCCAGCCGCCGCTCAGCTGCCAGACACCGACCTGGCCCAGGTCGATGACGGGGAGCAGCAGGTCCAGCGCGAACAGGGCCGGGTTCCACGGCGGGTGGGCCCCCGGCTGCAGCGGTGGATGGCTCGCATGCGCGAAGGCCAGCGAGCCCGCCGCCCACAGCACCGCCATCCATACGGCGGCCCGGCCCGGCCGGTACCCGTAGGCCACCGTCCAGTCCTGCGCGTACCCCCACAGCTTCGCGGCGATCGGCAGGCTCTCGCGGCGCCGGCGCTGCTTGGCGAGGAGCACCTCGCGCGCGTCCTCGTCCTCGCCGCCCGCCCGCAGCACGGAGGCGAGCCGCTCGTACGGCTCCGGGTTGTACTCGGCGGTCGCGGCCGTCACCCAGTCCAGCCGCTCGGTCAGCGGGAAAGGGCCCTGCGGCACCAGGTTCTCGTACTGGAATCCGCCCATGTGCAGATTGCCGGGACCGGGCCAGGCGGTCGCCCGGTCGACCAGGTTGACCACCCGCGCGCCCGACAGCACGACCTTGCCGCGCTGCGGCCGCTCCCCGAGGAAGCGCAGCTCGGGGGTCTGCACCCGGCGCAGGGACAGCTCCTGGTCGTCGGTGAAGGTGAACCGGGCCCGCTCCAGGTCGACCGCGTCCTCGAAACGCCCGTCGTCCAGGCGCACCCCGCCCTGGCACTCGAAACGCTGGATCCGCGTCCCGCGCGCGGGCGTCGCACCGCTCAGCATGGAGGCGCCGACACCCGCGGGCGTCAGATACAGCGTGCGTCCGACGCTCAGCTGGGGCGCGTTCAGCGCGAGCCTGCCGTACGCGTTGGCCAGCCGGGCGCCGCGCAGGCTCAGCGACACACCGATCTTCGCGCTGCGCAGGCTCAGCTCGCCGTGCGACTCCAGCAGCTCGGCCTGCAGGTCCTGGCCGACCATCATGCCGTCGCCGGCGATCGAACGGCCGCTGCGGTCGCGGTGGACGATCGCCTGGTTGAGCATCAGATCCGTACCGATGTGCGCGTCGGTCAGCCGGATGCCGTTGAGGAAGCGGCAGCGCGGGAGGTGCAGATCGCCCTCCGTGTGCACCCGGGCGGCCTCCAGGCGGGGCACCGAGCAGTCCACCATCCGCATGGTCGTGAAGTGGGCCTCCGGCAGCAGCACGTCCCGCTCGAAGCGGCAGCCGCGCATCTCGACGTACGGCACCACCACGCCGCCCGCGAGGTCCAGGGAGCCGCTGATCTGCACCCCGCGCAGCTTCAGCGAGGACACCCGGCCCGCGAGCGCGGGCGGGCCGTCGAGCAGCAGCCAGCACACGATCCGCGCCCGCACGGTCCGCTCGGGCCCCCAGGGGTGCCCGCCGTGCGGATCGTCGGCCACGGTGTCCCCGCTGCTCAGGTCGTACACACTACCGTTGCGGAAGGCCTGCCACATGCCGGCCTCGGCGGCGGTCAGATCGTCCGGCAGGTCTCCGGCGCGAAAGCCGGCCCCTTCGGTCACTGCGCTTCCATCCCCCTGGTCCCTCGTAGCGGGCGCACAACCGTTCATGCCCGCTGTGTGACGCCCCGAACGCTAGACGTGAAGGCGATCTTCCGGGTTCCGCCGGGGTCCTGTATCAGCCATTGGAACGCGCGAACGGCGCCAGACCTCGGTCTGAGAGAATTGAGCCCGTGATCTCCCGAATCGATCTGCGCGGCGACGCCCTCCCCGAGGGCCCCGCCCTGCGCGACCTGCTGCCCCGAGCCGACTTCGACGTTCAGGCCGCCCTGGAGAAGGTGCGTCCGATCTGCGAAGCCGTGCATCATCGGGGCGACGCGGCGCTGATCGACTTCGCCGAGAAGTTCGACGGGGTCAGGCTGGAGCAGGTCCGGGTGCCCGCCGAGGCGCTCACGCGCGCGTTGGAGGAGCTCGACCCGGCGGTCCGTGCGGCCCTGGAGGAGTCCATCCGGCGCGCCCGTCTCGTCCACCGCGAGCAGCGCCGTACGACCCACACGACCCAGGTCGTGCCGGGCGGCTCGGTCACCGAGAAGTGGGTGCCCGTGGAGCGCGTCGGGCTGTACGCGCCCGGTGGCCGCTCCGTCTACCCGTCCTCCGTGGTCATGAACGTCGTCCCGGCGCAGGAGGCCGGCGTCGAGTCCATCGCCCTCGCCTCGCCCGCCCAGGCGGAGTTCGGGGGCCTTCCGCACCCGACGATCCTCGCCGCCTGCGCGCTGCTCGGCGTCGACGAGGTGTACGCGGCCGGTGGCGCGACCGCCGTCGCGATGTTCGCGCACGGCACCGAGTCCTGCGCGCCCGCCAACATGGTCACCGGGCCCGGCAACATCTGGGTCGCCGCCGCCAAGCGCTACTTCACCGGCAAGATCGGCATCGACGCCGAGGCCGGCCCCACCGAGATCGCGGTCCTCGCGGACGAGACGGCCGACCCGGTGCACGTCGCCGCCGACCTGATCAGCCAGGCCGAGCACGACCCGCTGGCCGCCGCCGTCCTGGTCACCGACTCCGTGGCACTCGCCGACGCGGTCGAGAAGGAGCTGGAGCCGCAGGTCGCGGCCACCAGGCACATCGAGGACCGGATCGTGCCTGCCTTGCAGGGCCGGCAGTCCGCGATCGTCCTCGTCGACGGCATCGACGAGGGCCTCAGGGTCGTCGACGCCTACGGCGCCGAGCACCTGGAGATCCAGACGGCGGACGCGGCCGCCGTGGCCGACCGGGTGAAGAACGCCGGCGCGATCTTCATCGGCCCCTGGGCGCCGGTCTCCCTCGGAGACTACGCGGCCGGCTCCAACCACGTGCTCCCCACCGGCGGTTGCGCCTGCCACTCCTCGGGCCTGTCGGTCCAGTCCTTCCTGCGCGGCATTCACATCGTCGACTACACGAAGGACGCGCTGGCCGAGGTCGCGCACCACGTGGTCACGCTGGCGGAGGCGGAGGACCTGCCCGCGCACGGCGCGGCGATCAAGGCGAGGTTCGGGTGGAAGGTACCGGCGAGCAAGTGAACTTCGGAATCGACGATCTCCCCGTACGGGACGAGCTGCGCGGCAAGTCCCCTTACGGCGCGCCCCAGTTGGACGTCCCCGTACGGCTGAACACCAACGAGAACCCCTACCCGCTGCCCGAGCCGCTGGTCGAGCGCATCGCGGAGCGCGTCCGCGAGGCCGCCCGTGACCTCAACCGCTACCCGGACCGCGACGCCGTCGAGCTGCGCACCCAGCTCGCCAAGTACCTTACGGACACCTCCGGCCACCAGGTCGGGCTCGCGAACGTCTGGGCCGCAAACGGCTCCAACGAGGTCATCCAGCAGCTGCTGCAGACCTTCGGCGGACCGGGCCGTACCGCGATCGGCTTCGAGCCGTCGTACTCGATGCACGCGCTGATCTCGCGCGGCACCGGCACCGGCTGGATCTCCGGGCCGCGCAACGAGGACTTCACGATCGACCTCGCCGCCGCCGAGCAGGCGATCGCCGAGCACCGGCCGGACGTCGTCTTCATCACCACCCCCAACAACCCCACGGGCAACGCGGTTCCGCGGGAGACGGTCCTCGCGCTGTACGAGGCCGCGCAGGCGGCGAAGCCGTCCGTGGTGATCGTGGACGAGGCGTACATCGAGTTCAGCCACGGCGACTCGCTGCTGCCGCTGATCGAAGGCCGGCCGAATCTCGTCGTCTCGCGGACGATGTCGAAGGCCTTCGGCGCGGCCGGTCTGCGCCTCGGCTATCTCGCCGCACACCCGGCCGTCGTCGACGCCGTCCAGCTGGTACGGCTGCCGTACCACCTCTCGGCGGTCACCCAGGCGACCGCGCTGGCCGCCCTGGAGCACACCGACACGCTGCTGAAGTACGTCGAGCAGCTGAAGTCGGAGCGGGACCGGCTGGTGAGCGAGCTGCGCGCGCTCGGCTTCGACGTCGTCGAGTCCGATGCGAACTTCGTGCAGTTCGGGCGGTTCGAGGACTCCCACACCGCCTGGCAGAAGATCCTCGACCGGGGTGTGCTGGTACGGGACAACGGCATCCCGGGGTGGCTGCGGGTGTCCGCCGGAACCCCCAAGGAGAACGACGCGTTCCTGGACGCGGTACGTGAACTGAAGAAGGAGCGCAGCGCATGACTCGCGACGGTCGCGTGGGAAGAGTAGAGAGGGTCACCAAGGAGACCTCGGTGCTCGTCGAGATAGACCTCGACGGCAGCGGCAAGGTCGATGTGTCGACAGGGGTCGGCTTCTACGACCACATGCTCGACCAGCTCGGCCGGCACGGTCTGTTCGACCTGACCGTGAAGACCGAGGGCGACCTGCACATCGACTCCCACCACACCATCGAGGACACCGCCCTCGCGCTCGGCGCCGCCTTCAAGCAGGCGCTCGGCGACAAGGTGGGGATCTACCGGTTCGGCAACTGCACGGTGCCCCTGGACGAGTCCCTTGCCCAGGTGACCGTCGACCTGTCCGGCCGCCCGTACCTCGTGCACACCGAGCCCGAGAACATGGCGCCGATGATCGGCGAGTACGACACCACGATGACCCGGCACATCCTGGAGTCCTTCGTCGCCCAGGCCCAGATCGCGCTGCACGTGCACGTGCCGTACGGGCGCAACGCGCACCACATCGTGGAGTGCCAGTTCAAGGCGCTCGCGCGGGCCCTGCGCTACGCCTCGGAGCGCGACCCGCGCGCGGCCGGCATCCTTCCGTCCACGAAGGGCGCGCTGTGAACGGCCTCTCCACGGTCCTGATCGTCGTCGGCCTCTTCCTGGTCGGCGGCATCATCTCCTTCGTCAAGCAGCAGATGCCGAAGAGCCTGATAGTGCTGCTGTCGGTCAGCGCCGCGATGTGTCTGGTCGCGGGTGTCCTGAGGCTGGAGGTGTGGAATTGAGCAGCTCCAAGAAAGTCGTGGTCTTCGACTACGGCTTCGGGAACGTCCGCTCCGCCGAGCGCGCTCTCGCGCGCACCGGAGCGGACGTCGAGATCACGCGTGACTTCGACAAGGCCATGAACGCGGACGGCCTGCTGGTGCCGGGCGTCGGCGCCTTCGCCGCCTGTATGCAGGGCCTGAAGGAGGCGCGCGGCGACTGGATCGTCGACCGGCGGCTGTCCGGCGGCCGTCCGGTCATGGGCATCTGCGTCGGCATGCAGATCCTGTTCGCGCGGGGCATCGAGCACGGCGTGGAGACCGAGGGCCTCGACGAGTGGCCCGGCTCGGTCGAGCCCCTGCAGGCCGAGATCGTGCCCCACATGGGCTGGAACACCGTCGAGGCACCGGCCGACTCCGAGCTCTTCGCCGGCCTGGACGCCGACGCGCGCTTCTACTTCGTGCACTCCTACGCCGTCCACGACTGGGCGCTGGAGACGCACAACCCGACGATGCTCGCCCCCAAGGTGACCTGGTCGACGCACGGCAAGCCCTTCGTGGCGGCCGTCGAGAACGGCGCCCTGTGGGCCACCCAGTTCCACCCCGAGAAGTCCGGCGACGCCGGAGCCCAGCTCCTCACCAACTGGATCGGAACACTGTGAGCAAGCTCGAACTCCTCCCCGCCGTCGACGTCCGCGACGGCCAGGCCGTACGCCTCGTGCACGGCGAGTCCGGCACGGAGACCTCGTACGGCTCCCCGCTGGAGGCCGCCCTCGCCTGGCAGCGGTCGGGCGCCGAGTGGCTGCACCTGGTCGACCTGGACGCCGCGTTCGGCACCGGCGACAACCGCGAGCTGATCGCAGAGGTCGCGAAGGCGATGGACATCAAGGTGGAGCTGTCCGGCGGCATCCGCGACGACGCCTCGCTGGCCGCCGCCCTGGCCACCGGATGCACCCGGGTGAATCTCGGCACGGCCGCGCTGGAGACCCCGGAGTGGGTCGCCAAGGTCATCGCCGAACACGGCGACAAGATCGCGGTGGGTCTGGACGTACGCGGCACGACGCTGCGCGGCCGCGGCTGGACCCGCGACGGCGGCGACCTCTACGAGACGCTGGAGCGCCTCAACAAGGAGGGCTGCGCGCGGTACGTGGTGACGGACATCGCCAAGGACGGCACCCTCCAGGGCCCCAACCTGGAGCTGCTGAGGAACGTCTGCGCGGCCACCGACCGCCCGGTCGTGGCGTCCGGCGGCGTGTCGTCCCTGGACGACCTCCGTGCCATCGCCGAACTGGTACCCCTCGGTGTCGAGGGCTCCATCGTCGGGAAGGCCCTGTACGCGAAGGCGTTCACCTTGGAAGAGGCCTTGGAGGCTGTGTCGTCATGACGTCCGAAGTCGTACGGCGTGTGCAGAGCGGAAGTCCCTGGGAAGAGTCCTTCGGTTTTGCACGCGCCGTCGCGGCGGGCGACCGTGTGCTGGTGGCGGGCACAACGTCCTTCAAGGGCAGCGTGCTGTACGGGGAGGGCGACCCCTACGAGCAGGCCAAGGTGGCCTTCACCGGCGCGATCGAGGCGATCGGTGAGCTCGGGCTGGGGGTCGAGTCCGTGATCCGTACGCGGATGTACCTGACCCACGCGCGGGACGTGGACGCCGTGGGCCGGGCCCACAAGGAACTGTTCGACACGGTCCGCCCGGTCTCGACCCTCCTCGTGGTGGAGGGTTTCGTGGACCCGCGCATCCTGGTCGAAGTGGAACTGGAAGCCTTCCGAGGCTAAAGGCATACAGAGGAGCCGTGGATTCATGACCCTGGCGGTCCGAGTCATCCCCTGCCTGGACGTGGACAACGGCCGGGTCGTCAAGGGCGTCAACTTCCAGAACCTGCGCGACGCGGGCGACCCCGTCGAGATGGCCAAGGTGTACGACGCCGAGGGCGCCGACGAGCTGACGTTCCTGGACATCACCGCGTCCTCGGGCAACCGCGAGACGACGTACGACGTGGTCCGCCGTACGGCCGAGCAGGTGTTCATACCGCTCACGGTCGGCGGCGGCGTCCGCACGGCCGAGGACGTGGACAAGCTGCTGCGGGCCGGTGCCGACAAGGTGGGCGTCAACACCGCCGCGATCGCCCGCCCGGACCTGATCCGCGAGATCGCGGAGCGCTTCGGCCGCCAGGTGCTGGTCCTGTCCGTGGACGCGCGCCGCACTCCCGAGGGCACCTTCGAGGTCACCACCCACGGCGGCCGTCGCGGCACCGGCATCGACGCCGTCGAGTGGGCGCACCGGGCCGCCGAGCTGGGCGCGGGCGAGATCCTGCTCAACTCGATGGACGCGGACGGCACGAAGGACGGCTACGACCTGGAGATGATCACGGCGGTCCGCAAGCACGTCACCGTCCCGGTGATCGCCTCGGGCGGCGCGGGCAGGCTGGCCGACTTCCCCCCGGCGATCGAGGCGGGCGCGGACGCCGTGCTGGCGGCGTCGGTGTTCCACTTCGGGGATCTGCGGATCGGTGAGGTGAAGCAGACGCTGAAGGAGGCGGGGCACCCGGTGAGGTGACGCCCCCGTAGAGGCGAGGTAAGCCCCGGTCACCAGGTGATCGGGGCTTACTCATGGATCGATACGAAAGGAAAGTTGCGCAAAATATGTTGTGCAATTTTTATTTCGTACCTAGCGTGAAGTCATGACAGACAGGGAGAGGGACCGACTCATCAAGGACGTGGGCACGCTCAAGGCGATCGCCCACCCGCTGCGGATGCAGCTGTACCGGGCCCTGACCATCGCCCGCACCGCGACCGCGTCCCAGCTCGCCGAACAGGTCGACGAGGCCGTCTCCCTGGTCAGCTACCACCTGCGCAAGCTGGCCGAGCACGGTCTGATCGAGGAGGCCGAGCCACAGAGCGCGGACGGCCGGGAGCGCTGGTGGCAGCCCGCCTCCGACGGCGTCAGCATCCGTGACGAGGACTTCCGCGACGGCCCCGAGAAGGCCGCCGCGCACACCGCCGCGAGCCGTCTCTTCTTCGAACAGCGCACGGACATGTACCGGCGCTACCTCGACGAGCGTGCCCACTGGAGCAACGCCTGGACCACGGCCTCCGAGTCGTCCGAGTGGCTGCTCAAGCTCACCCCGGCCGAACTCTCCGAGCTGGCCAAGGAGATGCACGCCCTCGTCCGCCGCTACGAGGAGCGCGGCCGGGCCGCCGACGCCGCGGGCGACACGGAGGACCGCGAGAACGTCGCGGTGCACACGTACGGCTTCCCCTTCCGCCTCTGAGAGGACGGTCCGTGTGACCACCACACCCACGAAGCTCGCCGCCCCCGCCGGCCCGGTCGACGCACCCGCCCACCGGGACCCCAACGTCCTGCGCTGGCTCGGCGCGTACGCCTCGTCGGCGATCGGCGACAACGTCTACTACATCGCCCTGTCCTGGGCCGCCGTCCAGTCCGGCACCCCGGCCCAGGCCGGTCTGGTCACCGCGGCCAGTGCCCTCCCGCGAGCCCTGCTGATGCTCGGCGGGGGCGTGGTCGCCGACCGCTACGGGCCGCGCCGGACCGTCCTGACAAGCACTGCGGCGCGCGCCGCCCTCGTGGTGACCGCGGCCGCCCTGCTGCTCGCCACCAGCCCCGGGCTGTGGGTGCTGGGCGGGGTCGCGCTGCTCTTCGGTGTCGTCGACGCCGTCTTCCTGCCCGCCGCAGGCGCGCTGCCCGCGCGGATCACCCGGCGCGACCAGCTCGCGCGCGTGCAGGGCATGCGCGGCCTCGTCACCCGGCTCGCCAACGTCCTGGGCGGACCGCTGGGCGGCCTCGGTGTCGCGGTCGGCGGTACGGCGGGTGCGTTCGGACTGGCCGCGCTGCTGGTCAGCGTCTCCCTGCCGCTGCTGCTGACCGTGCGGGTCGGTTCGCTGCCCCCCGACGACACGCAGGCCCGCAGCGGCGCCCTGGCCGAACTGCGGGACGGCCTGCGCCACATCCACCGCAACCCGGTGCTGCGCCCGCTGGTGCTCGCCGCGGCCCTGTTCGACCTCGGCTTCGTCGGCCCGATGAACCTCGGCCTGACCCTGCTCGCCCAGGAGCGCGGCTGGGGCTCCGCGGGCATGGGCTGGGTGCTCGCCGGGTTCGGCACCGGCGCGGGAGCAGCCTCGCTGCTGCTCACCTGGCGCGGAAGGGTGCCCAGGGCCGGGGCCGTGGCCGGCGTGGCGAACCTCCTGGGCGCCGTGGCCATCGGGACGCTCGCCCAGGTGACGTCCGTCGCCGCGGGGACCGGCGTGGCCCTGTGCATAGGGCTGCTCGCCGGGCTGGCCGGGGCCCTGTGCGGGGCGCTGGTGCAGGCCGCGGCGGGCCCGGCCTACGTCGGCCGGGTCACCGCCGCCTCCACGCTGGTCGGCTTCGGCGTCGCACCGCTCACCTTCCCCCTGGTCGGCTGGGCGGCCGACGTGTGGGGCATCAGGCCCGTCTTCGCGGTGGGTGCCGCGGTCTGCGCCCTGGGCAGCGTCGTCAGCCTCGGCACGGCCTCCCTGCGCCGCGCCGAACTGCCCCGCTGACCTCGGCTGCCAAGGTGCTTCAGATCCCCAGCTGCTTCGCCTCGTGCAGCTTCGCGATGGCGTCCTTGTCGCCGTCCAGTTCCACCTCGGCGGCGTTCTGGCGGCCGTAGGAGAAGAGCAGCAGCTCCGACGGCTCGCCGGTCACCGTGACCACGGGGGTGCCGCGGTGGGCGACCGCCGTCTGGCCGTCGGGACGGCGCAGTACCAGGCCCGTCGGGGCGCTGCGGCCCATCAGGCGGGCCGAGCGCTCCAGGCGGGACCACAGGGTGTCCTGGAAGACCTGGTCCAGCTCGCGCGGCGTCCAGTCCGGCTGTGCACGGCGGACGTCCTCCGTGTGGACGTAGAACTCGACGGTGTTCGACAGCTCGTCGACCTGCTTGAGCTGGAACGGCGAGAAGCGCGGCGGGCCGGTGCGGATGAGCTGGATCAGCTCCTCGTAGGGCTTGGCGGTGAACTCCGCCATCACCCGTTCCAGGCGCGGCGCGAGCTGCTTGATCAGCATGCCGCCTGCGGCATCGGGGCGGCGTTCGCGCACCACCACGTGCGCGGCGAGGTCACGGGTCCGCCAGCCCTCACAGAGGGTCGGGGCGTCCGGGCCCTCGGCCTCCAACAGGTCGGCCAGGAGAAGTCGTTCACGCTTGGCGAAAGTCGACATGCAGTCAGCCTACGACCACCCTTCGGGTCCGCACAGTGGACACCCTCCCGTCACTGTCAGTGGCGCGCGGCACAATGGCACCCATGACCAGCACGCCGCCCCCCAGCAGCCTCGACCCGGAGATCGCCGCGCGCCTCAAGCGCAGCGCCGACGGGCTCGTCCCCGCGATCGCCCAGCAGTACGACACCGGTGAGGTGCTCATGCTCGGCTGGATGGACGACGAGGCGCTGCACCGCACCCTGACCACCGGCCGCTGCACGTACTGGTCGCGCAGCCGCCAGGAGTACTGGGTGAAGGGCGACACCTCCGGCCACTTCCAGTGGGTCAGGTCGGTCGCCCTCGACTGCGACGCCGACACCGTGCTGGTCAAGGTCGACCAGGTCGGCGCCGCGTGCCACACCGGCGCCCGCACCTGCTTCGACGCCGACGTGCTCCTCAAGGACGGCGCCGGTTCCGGCGCACCGTCCACGGATCAGTAAGGTCTGCCGGCATGGACCTCGAGACCTTCCGCAAGCTGGCCACCGACCGGCGCGTCATCCCGGTCACGCGCAAGCTCCTCGCCGACGGCGACACGCCGGTCGCGCTCTACCGCAAGCTGGCCGCCGAGCGCCCCGGCACCTTCCTGCTGGAGTCCGCGGAGAACGGCCGCTCCTGGTCCCGTTACTCCTTCGTCGGCGTGCGGTCGGCAGCGACCCTGACGGCTCGTGACGGGCAGGCCCACTGGCGCGGCGCCCCGCCCGTCGGCGTCCCCGTGGACGGCGACCCCCTGGACGCCCTGCGCGCCACCATCGAGGCCCTGCACACCCCGCACCAGGAGGGCCTGCCGCCCTTCACCGGCGGCATGGTCGGCTATCTCGGCTACGACATCGTGCGCCGCCTGGAGAAGATCGGCCCGGGGGAGCGGGACGACCTCCAGCTGCCCGAGCTGACCATGCTCCTCACCAGCGACCTCGCCGTGATGGACCACTGGGAGGGCTCGGTCCTGCTAATCGCCAACGCGATCAACCACAACGACCTCGACACGGGCGTCGACGAGGCCTACGCGGACGCGGTCGCCCGCCTCGACGCCATGGAGGCCGACCTCTCGCGCGCGGTCGCCCAGCCGCCCGCCGTGCTCCCGCCCTCCGAGCTCCCCGAGTACACCGCCCTGTGGGGCGGCCCCGACTTCCAGGCGGCCGTCGAGGACATCAAGGAGCGCATCCGGGCCGGGGAGGCCTTCCAGGTCGTCCCCTCGCAGCGCTTCGAAACGCCGTGCACGGCAAGCGCCCTGGACGTCTACCGCGTGCTGCGGGCCACCAACCCCTCGCCGTACATGTACCTGTTCCGCTTCGACGGCTTCGACGTCGTCGGCTCGTCCCCCGAAGCCCTGGTCAAGGTCGAGGACGGGCATGCGATGGTCCACCCCATCGCCGGGACGCGGCACCGCGGGGCCACCCCGCAGGAGGACCAGGCCCTCGCCGACGAACTGCTCGCCGACCCCAAGGAGCGCGCGGAGCACCTCATGCTCGTCGACCTGGGGCGCAACGACCTCGGACGGGTCTGCGAACCGGGCTCGGTGGAGGTCGTCGACTTCATGTCCGTCGAGCGGTACTCGCACGTGATGCACATCGTCTCGACGGTCACCGGAAAGGTCGCCGAGGGCCGCACCGCCTTCGACGTCCTGACCGCCTGCTTCCCGGCCGGCACCCTCTCCGGCGCCCCCAAGCCCCGGGCGATGCAGATCATCGACGAACTCGAGCCGTCCCGGCGCGGGTTGTACGGCGGCTGCGTCGGCTACCTCGACTTCGCGGGCGACTCCGACACCGCCATCGCCATCCGCACGGCCCTGCTGCGGGGCGGCACGGCGTACGTCCAGGCGGGCGCCGGCATCGTCGCCGACTCCGACCCGGTCGCCGAGGACCAGGAGTGCCGCAACAAGGCCGCGGCCGTACTGCGGGCGGTCCACACGGCCAACCGGCTGGGCAAGTAGGACCCTTCCGGCGACAAGTGGGGTGCTTCTCACGTGAACCCCGGGTGACGGTTCGCCCGGGGTTCGGGCGATAGTGGAGTACGTGACTGCTGCTCCTCACCCCCGTTCCGAAGCCGACGGACCCGCACGGTCCGGTCGCCGGAGTCTCGCCCTTGCCCTGCTGTGCGGCGCGCTGGGCGCGGCCGTGGCGCTGCTGGCCACCCGTCAGCGCTGGTCGGAGGGGACCGCGACGGTGGCCGGCGGCGCCTTCCCCCTGACCGCCAAGGGCAGCGACGTCACGGGCGTACCCGCGGCGCTCGCCATAGTGGGCCTCGCCGCGCTCGTCGCCGTCTTCGCCGTCCGCAGGGCGGGCCGTCTGCTGGTCTCGGCCCTGCTCGCGCTCTCCGGCGCCGGCACCGTCGCCGCGGCCCTGCTGGGCGCCTCCGACAGCTCCGCGCTGGACGAGAAGGCCGCGCAGGCCGCGGGCGACACCTCGGCCACCGTGGCCGGCCTCTCCCACACCGCCTGGCCGTACGTCGCGGCCGTGGGCGGCGCCCTGCTCCTCGTCGCGGGCCTGCTCGCCCTGCGCTACGGCCGGAACTGGCCCGCGATGTCCGGCCGCTACGAACGCGACGGAGCCCCGAGGCCCCGCCGTACGGCAGCGGCGGTGGATCCCGACCGCCCCGAGGACCTGTGGAAGGCCCTCGACCGCGGCGAGGACCCGACCGGCGCGTAGCGCTCCGCGGCGGATCCGCATATCCGCCCCGCGCCCCTTGGGGGTGGCTGCCCTCTCCGGCGTCGACGCGCTGGGGGCGACCCCGCGAGCGTCCCGCACGCGCGCGTACGGGACAATGTCCGTGAGCGTCCGGCTCAGACACGTAAACATCAGCGAGGAGCAAGTCATGGCGGGCAGCAGCCACGGTCACACCCCGGCCGCCTGGACCGGTGTCACGATCGCCTTCATCGGTTTCTGCGTCTCGGGTGCCTTCATCGTGATGGCTCAGCCCGTGGGCTTCTGGGCCGGCATGGCGATCGTGGTCATCGGCGGCATCGTCGGCTGGATCATGAGCGCGATGGGCATGGGCCAGCCCAAGGACGCGCACCAGTCCTTCCAGGACGCGCTCGAGCAGAGCCAGGCCGCCGCGGGCGCGAAGAGCTGACTCACCCACGACTGCCGCCGAGGGGCGATCCGGCACCGGATCGCCCCTCACGCGTGCGTGGCGCCCACCCGGGGGGACAATGCGAGACGTGAACGCCGAGAGCCGGCCCGTGACGCCGTCCGACACCGAATCCACGGTGGCGGCGCGGCTCGCCGTCCCCGCCGGGGTACTGGCGGCCGTCGCCGGCGCCTTCGCGTACGTGGGAGCGGTCGACCCGTACCAGCCAGGGCACTACCCCGTCTGCCCCCTCTACCGGCTGACCGGCCTCTACTGCCCCGGCTGCGGGGGCCTGCGCAGCGCGCACTCCTTCATCCACGGGGACTTCCTCGCGGCACTCCAGGACAACGCCCTCGCGGTCGTCGGCTATCTGGGCTTCGCCGTGCTGTGGACCGTATGGGTGGTGCGCGCGGTGCGCGGCCGGCCGCTGCGTATCGAGCTCGGGGGCCGGCAGCTGTGGGTCCTGGGGACGTTGTCGCTGGTCTTCACGGTTGTCCGGAACCTGCCGTTCGGTGGCTGGCTACATCCTTGATCAAAGGGCGAATGTCCAGGTACTGGGACCGGCGTCAACCGGATGTGAGGCCTGCCCCTCCCTGCGGATACCATCGCAGTGACCATCTGTTTTTCCCCAGGGGTCAGCTTGGCTCAACAGCTTGAACAGTCAACCGTCTGGAAGGGGGCCGCTCGCGTGAGTGTGCTCGACGAGATCATCGACGGAGTCCGTGCCGACCTCGCGGAGCGGCAGGCGCGCGTCAGCCTCGACGAGCTCAAGGAGCGCGCGGCGAAGGCTCCCGCGGCCAAGGACGGCCTGGCCGCCCTGCGCGGCGACGGTGTGAAGGTCATCTGCGAGGTCAAGCGCTCCAGCCCCTCCAAGGGCGCCCTGGCCGCGATCGCCGACCCGGCCGGCCTCGCCGCGGACTACGAGGCGGGCGGCGCCGCCGTCATCTCCGTGCTGACCGAGCAGCGCCGCTTCGGCGGCTCGCTGGCCGACCTGGAGGCGGTCCGCGCCCGCGTGGACATCCCGGTCCTGCGCAAGGACTTCATCGTCACCTCGTACCAGCTGTGGGAGGCCCGCGCGTACGGCGCCGACCTCGCACTGCTGATCGTTGCCGCCCTCGACCAGCCGGCGCTGGAGTCGCTGATCGAGCGCGCGGTCTCCATCGGCCTCACCCCCCTGGTCGAGGTCCACGACGAGGACGAGGTCGAGCGCGCGGTGGACGCGGGTGCCAAGGTCATCGGCATCAACGCCCGCAACCTCAAGACCCTCGAGGTCGACCGCGGCACCTTCGAGCGCGTCGCCCCCGAGATCCCCGAGGGCATCGTCAAGATCGCCGAGTCCGGCGTCCGCGGCCCCCACGACCTCATCGCCTACGCCAACGCCGGCGCCGACGCGGTCCTGGTCGGCGAGTCCCTGGTCACCGGCAAGGACCCGAAGTCCGCGGTCTCGGACCTGGTGGCGGCGGGGGAGCACCCCGCACTGCGACACGGACGCAGCTGATCTTTCGATAGGCTTGCCCCGATGACGCTCACGACGACCACCACGGACAGGTACGCCCGCCTCGCGCGCGGCTGCCGCCCTCGTGGTTGCCGCGCCCCGGCACGGCGTGTGCACGGTCGTAGGGTGCGATACGTCATCGGAGACGAACCCGGGCAGGTGAACGGCCGTCGATGGCAGCGCGCCCTATAGGGGCGCGGGACTGTGCCCAATATGCGGCTCCGCCGCGTGGGCGCGACAAGCCACAGACGGCCGTCAGCCGTCGAACAACCCCCGCCCCCACGGCGATTAGTGCTCTGCTCAAACACCATTCACCGTGAGGTTTCCGCATGCCCAGCGACTTCTTCATCCCCGACCCGGAGGGTCAGGTCCCCACCCCCGAAGGCTACTTCGGCGCATTCGGCGGCAAGTTCATCCCGGAGGCCCTCGTCGCCGCCGTGGACGAGGTGGCCGTCGAGTACGACAAGGCCAAGCACGACCCCGAGTTCGCCCGCGAGCTCGACGACCTGCTGGTCCACTACACCGGCCGCCCCAGCTCCCTCACCGAGGTCCCCCGCTTCGCCGAACACGCCGGCGGCGCCCGGGTGTTCCTCAAGCGCGAGGACCTCAACCACACCGGCTCCCACAAGATCAACAACGTGCTGGGTCAGGCCCTGCTCACCAAGCGCATGGGCAAGACCCGCGTCATCGCCGAGACCGGCGCCGGCCAGCACGGCGTCGCCACGGCGACCGCCTGCGCGCTGTTCGGTCTCGAGTGCACGATCTACATGGGCGAGATCGACACCAAGCGCCAGGCCCTGAACGTGGCCCGTATGCGCATGCTCGGTGCCGAGGTCGTCGCCGTGAAGTCCGGCAGCCGTACGCTCAAGGACGCCATCAACGAGGCCTTCCGTGACTGGGTCGCCAACGTCGACCACACCCACTACCTGTTCGGTACGGTCGCCGGCCCGCACCCCTTCCCGGCCATGGTCCGCGACTTCCACCGCGTGATCGGCGTCGAGGCCCGCCGCCAGCTCCTCGAGCAGGCCGGACGCCTGCCCGACGCGGCCATCGCCTGCGTCGGCGGCGGCTCCAACGCCATCGGCCTCTTCCACGCCTTCATCCCGGACGCGTCCGTACGCCTCATCGGCTGCGAGCCGGCCGGCCACGGCGTGGAGACCGGCGAGCACGCGGCGACCCTGACCGCGGGCGAGCCCGGCATCCTGCACGGCTCCCGTTCCTACGTCCTGCAGGACGAGGAGGGCCAGATCACCGAGCCGTACTCGATCTCGGCCGGTCTGGACTACCCGGGCATCGGCCCCGAGCACTCCTACCTCAAGGACAGCGGCCGCGGCGAGTACCGCGCGGTCACCGACGACGCGGCGATGCAGGCCCTGCGCCTGCTGTCGCGCACCGAGGGCATCATCCCGGCCATCGAGAGCGCGCACGCGCTGGCCGGTGCCCTGGAGGTCGGCAGGGAGCTGGGCAAGGACGGCCTGCTCGTCGTCAACCTGTCCGGCCGCGGCGACAAGGACATGGACACGGCCGCCCGGTACTTCGGCCTGTACGACACCGACGCCGAGGTCGCCGCCAACGAAGCCGACGTCGCGGAGATCGAGGGGGACGCCAAGTGAGCGGCGCTGCATTGAACCGTGACAAGGGCCAACTGCTGTCCGACACCCTCGCCGCCGCGAAGGCGGAGGGGCGCGCCGCACTCATCGCCTACCTCCCCGCCGGGTTCCCGACCGTGGACGGCGGCATCGAGGCGATCAAGGCCGTCTTCGACGGTGGTGCGGACGTCGTCGAGGTCGGGCTGCCGCACAGCGACCCCGTCCTCGACGGCCCCGTCATCCAGACCGCGGACGACATCGCCCTGCGCGGCGGAGTCAAGATCGCCGACGTCATGCGCACGGTCCGCGAGGCGCACACGGCCACCGGGAAGCCGGTGCTCGTGATGACGTACTGGAACCCGATCGACCGCTACGGCGTCGAGCGCTTCACCACCGAGCTCGCCGAGGCCGGCGGCGCGGGCTGCATCCTGCCCGACCTGCCGGTGCAGGAGTCGGCCCTGTGGAGGGAGCACGCCGAGAAGCACGGGCTCGCCACGGTCTTCGTGGTCGCGCCCAGCAGCAAGGACGCGCGGCTCGCGCAGATCACCGCGGCGGGCAGCGGGTTCGTGTACGCCGCCTCGCTGATGGGCGTCACCGGCACCCGTGAGTCGGTGGGCGCGCAGGCCCAGGACCTGGTGGAGCGCACCCGCGCCACCGGCTCCGACCTGCCCGTCTGCGTCGGGCTCGGGGTCTCCAACGCGGAGCAGGCCGCCGAGGTGGCCGGCTTCGCCGACGGCGTGATCGTCGGCTCGGCCTTCGTCAAGCGGATGCTGGACGCGCCGGACGACGCGGCCGGTGTCGAGGCCGTCCGCGCACTCGCCGGTGAGCTCGCGAAGGGCGTGCGCGGACAGGCGTAGCCGGGCAGTTCATCTCATACGGGTCCGCTCATTTCATACGGGTCCTCCGAACGAGTGGATCTGGGGCCGGGGAGGCGCATTGCGCCTCCCCGGCTTCGTTCTGGGGGTGTGAGCGAGAAGAACCGTGACGGAAAGCGCACCGCCCGGGAGCGGCTGGCGGTCGAGCGTGAGAAGCAGAAGGCCGCGGAGAAGCGACGGCGGACGCTGATCGTGGGCGCGAGCGTGGTCTGCGTCCTGGGCCTCGCGGCGGTGATCGGGGTGGTCGCCGCCAACGCGGGCAAGGACAAGGAGAAGAGCTCGGGCCCGGTCGTGGCGCCTTCCGGGGCGCAGGGCAAGGACGGCCTCGCGATCGCCGTGGGCAAGGACGCCGCCAAGCCGACGCTCACCATCTGGGAGGACTTCCGCTGCCCGGCCTGCCAGGCCTTCGAGACGGTGTACCGCCCGACGCTCCATGAGCTGACCGACTCCGGCAAGCTCAGAATCGAATACCACCTGGTCCGGCTCATCGACGGCAACCTCGGAGGCAGCGGCTCGCTGCGCGCGGGCAACGCCGCCGCGTGTGCGCAGAACGCCGGAAAGTTCCGCGACTACCACGACGTGCTCTACGAGAACCAGCCCAAGGAGACCGTCGACACCTTCGCGAACAACGCCAAGCTGATCGACCTGGCCCGCAAGGTGGGCGGCCTCGACACGGCGGCCTTCCGCAAGTGCGTCAACGACGGCAGGCACGACAGCTGGGTCGACAAGTCGAACGCCGCCTTCAAGGCCGGCCGTTTCAGCGGGACACCGACCGTGCTGCTCGACGGAAAGAACATCTACCAGGACCAGACGCTCACCCCCGCGAAGCTGAAGCAGATGGTGCTGGCGGCGAACAAGGGGTAAGAGTTTCACGCCCGCCCGTTATGGACCCGTAGCCGGGCTGCCTGCCGTCGGCCCGGCCCGGCACGGTAGCGTCGACCTTGCCATGGAACTTGCCTACATTCCCAGCCCGTCGCACGGGGTCTACCACCTCGGCCCCATCCCGCTGCGCGGCTACGCGTTCTGCATCATCATCGGCGTCTTCGTCGCGGTCTGGCTCGGCAACCGGCGCTGGATCGCCCGCGGCGGGCGGGCCGGCACGGTGGCCGACATCGCTGTCTGGGCGGTGCCCTTCGGCCTGGTCGGCGGTCGCCTCTACCACGTGATCACGGACTACGAGCTGTACTTCAGCAAGGGCCGTGACTGGGTGGACGCCTTCAAGGTGTGGGAGGGCGGCCTCGGCATCTGGGGCGCGATCGCGCTCGGTGCGCTCGGCGCCTGGATCGGCTGCCGCCGCCGGGGCATCCCGATGCCCGCGTACGCCGACGCCGTCGCCCCCGGCATCGCCTTCGCACAGGCCATCGGCCGCTGGGGCAACTGGTTCAACCAGGAGCTGTACGGCAAGGAGACGAACGTTCCCTGGGCGCTGCACATCACGTCCTCCGCGGACGGCCGGGTGCCCGGGTACTACCACCCGACCTTCCTCTACGAGTCGCTGTGGTGCATCGGCGTCGCGCTGCTCGTGATCTGGGCCGACCGCCGCTTCAAGCTGGGACACGGCCGGGCGTTCGCGCTGTACGTCGCCGCGTACTGCGTCGGCCGGGCGTGGATCGAGTACATGCGCGTCGACGACGCCCACCACATCCTGGGCCTGCGTCTCAACGACTGGACCGCGGGGATCGTGTTCCTGCTCGCCGTGGCCTACATCGTGGTGTCGGCGAGGAAGCGGCCCGGCAGGGAAGCAGTGGTCGAGCCGGGTGCCGCGGAGGAGGCGGCCGAGGCCGACGGCGAGACCGCCGTGGCCCTGGACAAGGACGAGGCGGACTCCTCGGCGTCGAAGGAGTCGGACGCGGAGGGCTCCGCCGCAAAACCGGAGGAATCCGAAGACGCCGAGGCCGAGGCGCAGGGCAGCGCGGACAAGGCGAAGGACAGCGCCGAGTCGGCCAAGAAGAGCTGACTGTTCGGTCGTACGTCGACGGGGGCGCCCGGGCCACGAGGTCCGGGCGCCCCCGTTTCAGTTGCGGCGGGCGAGTGACAGCGTGCGGTGCGCTGCCGCCACCACCGCCGCGTCGATGAACCTCCCGTCCGGCAGGGCCTGGGCGCCCTGCTGGGCCATCGCCGCCTTGACGATCGTCTCGGCCTCCTCGACCTCCCGCTCGGTGGGGAGGTAGGCCCGTTCGATGATGGGGAGCTGGCGGGGGTGGATGGCCGCGCGGCCCAGGAAGCCGAGGGTGCGGCCGTGGGCGCAGGAGGCCGCCAGGCCCTCCAGGTCGCGGATGTCCGGGTGGACCGACTGCGGTGCCGGGGGCAGGCCCGCCGCCCGGGCTGCGACGACGATCCGGGAGCGGCACCAGTCGAGGCCCGCGTCCTCGCGTACGCCCAGGTCGGCCCGTAGGTCCGCCTCTCCGAGGGCGATGCCGTGCAGGGCCGGGTGGGCGCAGGCGATGGCGTGGGCGTGTTCGACGGCCAGGGCGGATTCCAGGAGGGCGTACAGAGCGGGCGCACCGCCGGCCGACGTGGAGCGTTCCGCGGTACGGATGATCTGCTCCGGGGAGGTGACCTTCGGCAGGCGCAGCCCCGAGAGCCCGGGCCGTCCGGCCACCGCCTCCAGGTCCCGGGGCGCCAGCGGGCCGTCCAGGGCGTTCACGCGGACATGGACCGGGACCGGCTGCGCATCGGAGAGGAGTTCGGCGGTGGCCGCGCGGGCGTACTCCTTGCGATCCGGGCCGACCGCATCCTCCAGGTCGATGACGACGACATCGGCACCGGCGACCAGAGCCTTGGCGACCACGTGCGGGCGGTCTCCGGGGGCGTAGAGCCAGGTGAGCGGGGGTGTGGTCATACGGCGCCCTCCTCGCGTGGGGGCGCGGGTTCGGTCGGGGACGGGGCGGCGTCGGTCGGGGTGGCTGTGGTGGCGGTGTCGTGGGGGCGGGGTGCCGGGCGGATCGTGGCGGAGAGGGAGGAGAGGACGTTCTGCGTCATACGGCGCCCTCCTCGCGGAGGGTGGTCAGGTCGGTGGGGGTCAGGCCGAGGTCGGTCAGGACGGCTTCCGTGTCGGCGCCGTGGGGGCGGCCCGCCCAGCGGATCGTGCCGGGGGTGGCGGAGAGGCGGAAGAGGACGTTCTGCATGCGCAGGGGGCCCAGGTCCGGGTCGTCGAGGGTGGTGAGGGTGTCCAGGGCCGCGTACTGCGGGTCGGTCATCACGTCCCGTACGTCCTGGATGGGCGCGACCGCGGCCTCGGCCTTCTCGAAGGCCGCGAGGACCTCGTCACGGCTGCGCTCGGCGATCCAGCTGCCGACGGCCTCGTCCAGGACGTCGGAGTGCCGGGCGCGGTCGGCGCCCGTCGCGAACCACGGCTCGTCGATCAGCTCGGGGCGGCCCACCAGGCACATGACGCGTTCCGCGACCGACTGCGCGGAGGTCGAGACGGCGACCCAGGTGCCGTCGGCGGTGCGGTAGGTGTTGCGGGGCGCGTTGTTGGCGGACCGGTTGCCGGTGCGCTGCTGCACGTAACCCAGCTGGTCGTACCAGGTCGGCTGGGGGCCGAGGACGGTGAGGATCGGCTCGATGATCGCCATGTCGACGACCTGCCCCTCGCCGGTGCGCTCACGGGCGGACAGTGCGGTCATGACGGCGTAGGCGGTGGCCAGACCGGCGATGGAGTCGGCGAGGCCGAAGGGCGGCAGCGTCGGAGGTGCGTCCGGTTCGCCGGTGATCGCGGCGAAGCCGCTCATGGCCTCGGCGAGGGTGCCGAAGCCGGGGCGGTGCGCATACGGGCCGAACTGGCCGAAGGCGGTGACCCGGGTGAGGATCAGGCGGGGGTTGGCGGCGGACAGCTCCGCCCAGCCCAGGTCCCACTTCTCCAGCGTGCCGGGGCGGAAGTTCTCGATGACGACGTCGGCGGTGGCGACGAGCCGCAGCAGCGTGGAGCGGCCGCCCGGTTTCGACAGGTCGAGGGTGATGGTGTGCTTGTTGCGGCCGAGGACCTTCCACCAGAGGCCGACGCCGTCCTTCGACGGGCCGTGGCCACGGGAGGGGTCGGGCTTCGCAGGGTGCTCCACCTTGATGACCTCCGCGCCGAAGTCGCCGAGCATCGTGGCGGCGAGCGGGCCGGCGAAGAGGGTGGCGAGGTCGAGGACGCGCAGGCCGGTCAGCGGGGCTTCGTTCATGACGCGAACTGCGCTTCGCTCTCCGGGCGGCAGGGCATCGACGCCGATGCACCGGGCCGCTGGACGGAGGGCACGGTGGCCGCACGGGCCGTGGCGATCGCCCGGGCCTTCCCGGTGTAGGTGACGAGGTCCATGTTCCTGCTGCCCAGTACGACGATGTGGGTCATGGGCGGGATGCCTCCCGGTGGGTGAGGTGGGCCAGGGCGTCGAAGCCGATGCCGTTGAAGTCGCCGATGGAGGTGGCGAGGCGGTTCTTGAGGGGGGTCGTCCAACGGTCGGGGAGGGCGTTGGGGCTGCCGGTGAGGAGGGCGGCGATGCTGCCTGCCGTGGCGCCGTTGGAGTCCGTGTCCCAACCGCCGGACACGGCACGGCAGATGGAGCCGGTGAAGTCGCCGTCCGCGTGGGTGAGGGCGGCGGCGATCAGGGCCGTGTTGGGGACGGCGTGGACCCAGTGGTGGGTGCCGGCGTGGGTGGCGTGGAGCTCGTCCACGACGGTGTCGAAGTCGGCGTGCCTCTCGGCGAGTCGGACGGCGTGGCGGACGGCTCGGGCCAGGCGGGAGTGGGGTGGGACCACCGTGAGGCCGGTGCGGAGGCAGGCGTGGACGTCGTGGGTGGCGGTGGCCGCCTGCGCGATGGCGGCCGCCGTGAACATCGCCGCGTAGACGCCGTTGGCGGTGTGGGTGAGGGTGGCGTCGCGGTGGGCCTGTTCCGCTGCGGCGGCCGGGTTGCCGGGGTTGGTCCAGCCGTGGACGTCGGCTCGGATGAGGGCGCCGATCCATTCGCGGAAGGGGTTGCGGTGGCGGGCCGTGTGGGGTGGCTCCAGGCCGAGGAGGAGGTTGCGGTAGGCGATGCGTTCGGCGGTGAAGGTGCGGCCTGCGGGGAGTTCGGAGAGCCAGAGGGCGGCTGCGTCGGTGGTGGTGAAGTGTCTGCCGTGACGTTGCAGCAGGAGGAGGTTGAGGAGGGGGTAGTTGAGGTCGTCGTCCTCGGGCATGCCGTCGATGTTCTCGGCGAGGGAGGTTGTTGCCGAGCGGCGGTTCCAGGGGTGCTGTGAGAGGAGGTCTTCTGGGACGCCGTGGGCGGTGAAGTAGGTGTTCAGTGGCCAGTTGCCGGTGGCTTGCGCCAGTTGGCGGATGGCCTCCAGGGGGAGCTTTTCCACGGGTTTGCCCAGGAGGCAGCCGACTGCTCGGCCCAGCCAGGCGGCTTCCAGGCGGGCCTGGGTGGGGGCGCCGTGGGGGGTGGGGGCGCTCGCCGGCGTCGGCCGGGTGCCGCTTTCTTTGGGGCGGGAGCCGCCCAAGCAGCACGACTGCTCGCAGCTACGCGGGTCTCCAGCGGTCGGCCAGTCTGGGCACAGGGACTTGATCCTTGCCAGGTCTGTTGGTTCGGTGTCCGCCAATCTGCTTGGCAGGTCCGCCAGTTCGTCCAGCAAGTCCTTTGCCAGCAGTCGTAGATAGCGCGATGCCGGTTTCGTTGATGCGCCCGCGTGCAGCGGGGCCTCCGTGCCGCCCGCGGCCTTCCATCTCGCTGCGATCGCCGACGGTTCGCGGCCGTCCAGGGTCGCCTGGCGCAGTTCGTGGCCGATCAGGTCCTCCGGCTGGACCCAGGTCAGTCGGAGCATCTTGGGTCTCCGAGGTCGAGGAACGCCGACTCGTGGGCCCTGCGGCGATGTACGTCCCGTTCGAAGATCTCGCGGGTCACGGCGGTGAGCGTCGCCGCCGGTTGCCACAGGTCCAGGCGGCTCGCCTCCGCGACCTGCTTCGACCAGTCCTCCGGGACCGGGGAACCCAGGGCCCCGGCCAGCGCGCCGGTCATCGTCGCGATCGAGTCGCAGTCGCGGCCGTAGTTCACCGCGCCCAGGACCGCGTGGCGGTAGTCGCCGCGGGAAACCAGCAACATGCCCAGGGCGACCGGGAGTTCCTCGATCGAATGGAGGCGGGACGGGCGGCGGGCTCCGAGGGACGGGGCGCGGTAGTCCGGGCCGACCGTGTCGTAGGGGGCGACCGCTTCCCGTAGCGGAATCAGGGCCGATTCGAAGTCCGTGTGGCGGGACGCCTCTTCGCAGACCTTCTCGATCGCCGTGCGGGTGCCGTCCTTCGCGAGGGAGAGGGCCGTGGTGACGATCGAGTCCGGGGTTGCCCCGGGGGTGGCCGCGGCGGCCACCGCGGCCGCGAGGACGCCTGCCGCCTCGCGGCCGTACGAGGACTGGTGGGCGCCGGCGATGTCGATCGCCTCGGCGTAGGCGGCCGGGGGGTTGGCCGCGTTCACCAGGCCCACCGGGGCCATGTACATCGCCGCACCGCAGTTGACGATGTTGCCCGTGCCGGCCTCACGGGGGTCGACATGGCCGTAGTGGAGGCGGGCCACCAGCCATTTCTCGGCGAGGAAGATGCGGTGCAGGGGGAGGGCTTCCTGCTCCAGTTCCGGGATCCAGCGGGGGGTCGTCATCAGGTCCGGGACCAGGTGGTCCGCGATCGCGTACGCGTCGAGGTGGTCGCGGACCCGGTCGTAGACCCGGATCAGGGCGTGCGTCATCAAGGTGTCGTCGGTGACGTGGCCGTCGCCCTTGTGGTACGGCGCGAGGGGGCGGGCCGTGCGCCAGGACTCGCCGTTCCAGGGGCCGACGATGCCGTGGACGCGGCCGCCGTGGCGTTCGAGGATCTGGTCGGGGGAGTAGCCCTCGACGGGGCCGCCGAGGGCGTCGCCCACCGCCGCGCCCACGAGGGCCCCGGTGATCCGGTCCTCGAGGCTGGTTTTGGGGTTTTTGAACCTCATGGCCCGAATCATCCTCCTGGCGGGGCCGGTTGTGTGGCTTCCAGGAGTTCGGCGAGTTCCACCAGGTCGGTGCCGGTGAGGCGGGGGAGTGCGCAGCCGGAGAGGGTGCGGCAGGCCTCCCGCCAGGACCGCGGGATCGATGCGCTGCCGCCCAGCGCGCCGGTCAGGGCGCCCGCCAGGGCCGGGGCCGAGTCGGCGACGCGGGAGAGGCAGGCCGCGGCCGGTACCGCTTCGGCGATACGGCCGTTCGACGCGGCGGTCAGGGCCAGGGCCACCGGGACCGTTTCGGCCGCGGCGATGCCGTAGCTGTAGACGTGGTCGACGATCTGGTGTTCCAGGAGCGGGATCAGGGTGAAGGCGGTCTCGGCGTCGGCGGCCAACTCGAGTGCGTGGCGGGCGTTGCGGCCGATCTCCGTGGTCTCGGGGAGTTCGGCGAGGGCCGCATCGACGCAGGTCTCGACGTCCGCGCCGGACAGTGCCAGGGCGAGTGCCGCCGCCATGGCCCGGGCGCCGTGCACTCCGTCGCCGTCCTGGGTGTAGCGGGCGTCGAACTCGGCGAGGTCGGCGGCGAGTCGGGGCTCGCCGGGGTGGGCCACGGCGAGCACGCAGGCCCGTACGCAGGCCGCGTCGTCGAAGTAGTGGGGGTTGTCGTGGCCGGTGGCGGGCGGGCGCAGGCCGGTGGCGAGGTTGCCGAGACCGGCGCGGACGGAGATACGGGCGCGAAGGGGGAGGACGGCGGACTCGACCTCCGGGGCGCGGTCCGCGGCGGCGGCCACCTCGCTGGCGAGGGCGTTCCAGGTGAGGTCGATGGCGGCTCTGGTACGGCGTTGTCGGCTGAGGTCGCCGAGCGCGGTGTCGTCGCCGGCGCGCAGGAGTGCCTCCGCGGCGAAGGCCGCCCACTCGGCGTCGTCGGAGGGGCCGAGGCGGAGGGGCTCGGGGGGTTGGTTCAGGGCGATGGGGACGGGGAGGGTGGTGGTGGCGTTCTGTTCCGCGAAGGTGTCGAGTTCGCGGGTGAGGCGGCGGGTCCACTCGGGCATACGGGCGGCTCGGTGGCGGGCGGCGGGCCAGCCGGCGGCGTCGCCCGCGGCCAGGCCGAGCAGGAGCCCGACGGTTCTTCCGGCCTGGGCGGTGCCCTGCGGGTGCCGGGGCGCGGTCGCCTCTGCGGGGCCTTGCGGGTGCCGGGGCTTGGCCGCCCCTGCGGTGCCCTGCGGGTGCTGGGGCCCGGCCGCCTCGGCTTCGCCATCGGCGGATCGGCTCCCACCCGCACCACCCGTGCGACTTTCGTCGTCGGGTGCGGGTGGCTCCTGTGGTGAGTTCTCGCCGTCGGCGGCTGCGGGGTCGGCCGTGCGTGGTTTGTGGTCGGATGTGGCTGGCCCCTGTGTGGGGCTGTCGTCGTTGGCGGGAGCGGGCGGCCCCTGCCGACGGGCCTCGGCCTCGTTCGCCGTGGGGGCAGCTGGGTGCGCTTCCGTCTTGGAGGCACGTGGGCCCTGGGGGGTGGGGTCGGTCGGCTCTGTCGTTCCCTCGTTCCAGGGGGCGGGCGGGCTCATGAGGGCGTCTCCGTCTCGTCGGTCGCGGCCAGGGTGAAGGCGGTGGGATCCGGGAGCGGGAAGTTCGTGCGCCCCAGCACGTCCGGTGTGGGTTTCCGTGCGGCCGCGCCCTCGTCCGGGACCAGGCGGTCCGCCACCTCCAGTACGTGGTGGCCCGCCATGGCCGGCAGGCAGCTGCCCCGGGCCGGGCCGATGGCCGCTGCCCAGGCCGGTGGGATTGCCGAGACCCCCTGGGTTGCTCCGGCCAGTGCGCCCGCCACCGCTGCCGTGGTGTCCGCGTCCCGGCCCATGTTGACCGCCGTGAGGACCGCGTCGCGGAAGTCGCCGTCCGCCGCCGCGTAGGCGCCGAAGGCCAGGGCGACCGCCTCGGGGGCCAGGTCGGTCCAGGGGTAGCCGCCGATGACGACCGCCGAGCGGACCGCCCGTTCGCCGCGATGGGCCACCGCCACCGCTCGGCGCAGCGAGCGGGCCGTCCAGGAGTCGTCCGGGACGACGGCCAGGGCGGAGGCCACGACGGCGATCGTCGGTGCGCCCGCCATCGCCGCGGCGACGCCCGCCGCGACCGCCTGGCCGCCGTAGATGCCCTCGCCGTCATGGCTCACCGAGCCGTCGATCCCCGCCAGCCGGGCCGCCTCGGCGGGACGGCCCGCGGCGAAGACGCCGAAGGGCGCCGCGCGCATCGCCAGGCCGTCGCTCCAGGCGTGGCGATGCTGGGCCGAGATGGGGGCAGCAAGGCCCCGGCGGAGGTTCTCCAGGGTGCCGCGTTCGCTGAAGCCCGCGCCGCGGAACGGGCCTTCCTCGCGGTCCGCGATCCACTCGTGCCAGGCCGCCTCCACGTGTGAAGGAGTGAGCGCGGAGCCGTGCCTGGCCAGCAGCAGGCCGGAGAAGATCGCGTACTCGGTGTCGTCCGTGCCGGCCGGCTTGTCCGTCACATAACCGGTGATGCGGCCCCAACGGGCGCGGATCTCCGACGGCTTCAGGTTCTCCGCCGGGGCCCCGAGGGCGTCGCCGACCGCCAGGCCCAGTAGCGCGCCGCGTGCCCGCTCGCGGAGGTCGGTGGCGTTCCCGGGCGAGGGGACCGAGGGAGTGCAGGCGATCGATGCCATACGCGGCCTCTTCGGGGAGGGGGCTCGCACAGGGCGCGAACCCTTTGCCCATGTGTCCCACCGTCGGCGGTTGACCTGCGCCTGGGACGGAGCCAAGTCACCCGGTCGACATCTGCGCGCAGCCGCGCACGAGTGAGCATGGAGAGGTAAAGCCGCAGGTTAGCCGAGCCTTTCCTTGCTGGCGGGCGGGGAATTCGGGGCGTAGGTTTGCTGTTGTCGAAGAGTAGAACTTGTCCAAAGTTAGCTTTGGCTTGGCTTCCCTGGGGGACTCCCGCAATGGCGATCATCGAGACCGAGGCCGCGCTGCACGTGGCGCACCGCGACAACCACACGCACCGGGATGTGAACGGCGGCTGGCTGCGGCCCGCCGTTTTCGGTGCGATGGACGGGCTGGTCTCCAACCTCGCGCTGATGACCGGCGTCGCGGGCGGGGCCGTGAGCCAGCAGACCATTGTCCTGACCGGGCTTGCGGGGCTCGCCGCCGGTGCCTTCTCGATGGCCGCCGGTGAGTACACCTCCGTCGCCTCGCAGCGTGAGCTCGTCGAGGCCGAGCTGGATGTGGAGCGCGGGGAGCTGAGGAAGCACCCGCAGGACGAGGAGGCCGAGCTCGCGGCGCTCTACGAGGCCCGTGGCGTCGAGCCGGAGCTGGCGCGGGAAGTGGCCCGCCAGCTGTCGAAGGACCCCGAGCAGGCCCTGGAGATACACGCCCGCGAGGAGCTCGGCATCGACCCCGGGGATCTGCCCTCGCCGCTCGTCGCCGCCGTGTCCTCCTTCGGTTCCTTCGCGCTGGGCGCCCTGCTGCCCGTACTGCCGTACCTGCTCGGTGCGACCGCGCTGTGGCCGGCCCTGCTGCTCGCGTTCTTCGGGCTGTTCGCCTGCGGTGCCGTGGTGGCCAAGGTGACCGCGCGGACCTGGTGGTTCAGCGGGTTCAGGCAGCTCGCCCTGGGTGCCGCGGCGGCCGGTGTGACGTACGCCCTGGGCATCGCGTTCGGAACGGCCGTAGGATAGGGCGGCTACAAGTTATGCGTTGGGCCGCATAAGTAGCCGTTACTCGCTGGTTTCGAATGCTTAACCACTGGGCATGAGCCGTAAGCGCTGTGGGCAATGAGGCCTGCCGCGCATCCGCGGGAAGGGCGACGCAGCCCTCCCCGACTTTCGGGCCGAGGGACATCGATCTGTCCCGCTCGGTCCCCATAGCTTCCACCGCAGGCGCGGTACCCGCACTGCAGCCGCGCGGTGTCCGCATGCTGGAACGGAATATCCCGGTTCCCGAGAACCGCTCCATCATGTAACCTGCACGAAATTTTGCACCCAGCAGAGGGCCAACGTCGTCCCTCGGCAATATGCGCCCCCAGAGCCTCAAGAGCCTGGGAGGTGCCCCCAGCCACTTGAGACGACGACGGGAGAGCCGATGCGTACGCCGCGCCAGCCGTCCCAGCACTCCGCGGATGGCCAGAACTGGTCCTTCATGGATGCTCGCCCTGCTGCGCAGGGTATGTACGACCCCCGCAACGAACGCGACGCGTGCGGCGTCGGCTTCGTGGCGACCCTCACCGGCGAGGCGTCCCACACCCTGGTCGAGCAGGCCCTGACAGTGCTGCGCAACCTCGAGCACCGCGGCGCCACCGGCTCCGAGCCCGACTCGGGCGACGGCGCCGGCATCCTCTCCCAGGTCCCCGACACCTTCTTCCGCGAGGTGGCCGGATTCGAGCTGCCCGCGGCCGGTGCCTACGCCGTCGGCATCGCCTTCCTGCCGGAGGACGGCACGACCGAGGCCGTCTCGCAGATCGAGACGATCGCCGCCGACGAGGGCCTCACCGTCCTCGGCTGGCGCGAGGTGCCGGTCGCGCCCGAACTGCTCGGCGCCACCGCCCGTTCGACGATGCCCGCCTTCCGGCAGATCTTCGTCACGGACAACGGCGCTGTGCCTGCTACGGGTATCGCCCTCGACCGCAAGGCCTTTGTGCTGCGCAAGCGCGCCGAGCGTGAGGTCGGTGTCTACTTCCCGTCGCTCTCCGCGCGCACCATCGTCTACAAGGGCATGCTGACCACCGGCCAGCTGGAGCCCTTCTTCCCGGACCTCTCCGACCGCCGCTTCGCGTCGGCCATCGCGCTGGTCCACTCGCGCTTCTCCACGAACACCTTCCCGTCGTGGCCGCTCGCGCACCCCTACCGCTTCGTCGCGCACAACGGTGAGATCAACACCGTCAAGGGCAACCGCAACTGGATGGTCGCCCGCGAGTCGCAGCTGGTCTCCGACCTGTTCGGGGAGAACGGTCTGGAGCGCGTCTTCCCGATCTGCACGCCGGACGCCTCCGACTCCGCGTCCTTCGACGAGGTGCTCGAACTCCTGCACCTGGGCGGCCGTTCCCTGCCGCACTCCGTGCTGATGATGATCCCGGAGGCGTGGGAGAACCACGACTCCATGGACCCGGCCCGCCGCGCCTTCTACAACTTCCACTCCACGATGATGGAGCCCTGGGACGGCCCGGCCTGTGTCACCTTCACCGACGGCAAGCAGGTCGGCGCGGTCCTCGACCGCAACGGCCTTCGCCCCGGCCGCTACTGGGTCACCGACGACGGCCTGGTCGTCCTCGGCTCCGAGGTCGGCGTCCTCGACATCGACCCCTCCAAGGTCGTCCGCAAGGGCCGGCTGCAGCCCGGCAAGATGTTCCTCGTCGACACGGTCGAGCACCGCATCATCGAGGACGACGAGATCAAGGCGGCCCTCGCCGCCGAGCAGCCGTACGCCGAGTGGATCGAGGCCGGTGAGATCGAGCTGGGCGACCTGCCCGAGCGCGAGCACATCGTCCACACCCACGCCTCGGTCACCCGCCGCCAGCAGACCTTCGGTTACACCGAGGAGGAGCTGCGCGTCATCCTCGCGCCGATGGCCAAGGCCGGTGCCGAGCCGATCGGTTCGATGGGCACGGACAGCCCGATCGCCGCGCTCTCCGAGCGCCCGCGGCTGCTGTTCGACTACTTCACCCAGCTGTTCGCGCAGGTCACCAACCCGCCGCTGGACGCCATCCGCGAGGAGCTCGTGACCTCGCTGCGCAGCTCCCTCGGTCCGCAGGGCAACCTGCTCGACCCGACGGCCGCCTCGTGTCGCAGCGTCGTCCTGCCCTTCCCGGTGATCGACAACGACGAGCTGGCCAAGCTCATCCACATCAACGCCGACGGCGACATGCCCGGCTTCAAGGCCGCGACGCTCTCCGGCCTGTTCCGGGTGTCCGGCGGTGGCGACGCCCTCGCCGCACGCATCGAGGAGATCTGCGCCGAGGCCGACGCGGCCATCGAGAACGGCGCCCGGCTGATCGTCCTGTCGGACCGCCACTCGGACGCCGAGCACGCGCCGATCCCCTCGCTGCTGCTCACCGCGGCCGTCCACCACCACCTCATCCGCACCAAGCAGCGCACCCACGTGGGCCTGCTGGTCGAGGCCGGCGACGTCCGCGAGGTCCACCACGTCGCGCTGCTCATCGGCTTCGGCGCCGCGGCCGTCAACCCGTACCTGGCGATGGAGTCCGTCGAGGACCTGGTCCGCGCGGGCACCTTCCTCTCGGACATAGAGCCCGAGCAGGCCATCCGCAACCTGATCTACGCCCTCGGCAAGGGTGTTCTGAAGGTCATGTCCAAGATGGGCATCTCGACGGTCGCCTCCTACCGCGGCGCCCAGGTCTTCGAGGCCGTCGGTCTCGACGAGGCCTTCGTCGAGAAGTACTTCAACGGCACGGCCACCAAGATCGGCGGCGTCGGCATCGACGTCATCGCCAAGGAGGTCGCCGCCCGTCACGCGAAGGCGTACCCGGCGAGCGGCATCGCGCCCGCGCACCGTGCCCTCGACATCGGCGGCGAGTACCAGTGGCGCCGCGAGGGTGAGCCGCACCTGTTCGACCCGGAGACGGTCTTCCGTCTCCAGCACTCCACCCGCACCGGCCGCTACGACGTCTTCAAGAAGTACACCCAGCGCGTCAACGAGCAGTCCGAGCGCCTGATGACGCTCCGCGGGCTCTTCGGCTTCAAGTCGGACCGTCCCTCGATCTCCATCGACGAGGTCGAGCCGGTCTCCGAGATCGTCAAGCGCTTCTCCACCGGTGCCATGTCGTACGGCTCCATCTCGCGCGAGGCGCACGAGACGCTCGCCATCGCCATGAACCAGCTGGGCGGCAAGTCCAACACCGGTGAGGGCGGCGAGGACCCGGACCGTCTCTACGACCCGGCCCGGCGCAGCGCCATCAAGCAGGTGGCCTCCGGCCGCTTCGGCGTGACCTCCGAGTACCTGGTCAACGCCGACGACATCCAGATCAAGATGGCCCAGGGCGCCAAGCCCGGCGAGGGCGGCCAGCTGCCCGGCCACAAGGTCTACCCGTGGGTCGCCAAGACGCGTCACTCGACGCCGGGCGTGGGCCTCATCTCCCCGCCGCCGCACCACGACATCTACTCGATCGAGGACCTCGCCCAGCTGATCCACGACCTGAAGAACGCGAACCCGCAGGCGCGGATTCACGTGAAGCTGGTCTCCGAGGTCGGTGTCGGCACGGTCGCCGCGGGTGTCTCCAAGGCGCACGCGGACGTGGTCCTGATCTCGGGTCACGACGGTGGCACGGGTGCCTCCCCGCTGACCTCCCTGAAGCACGCGGGCGGTCCTTGGGAGCTCGGTCTCGCCGAGACCCAGCAGACGCTGCTGCTCAACGGCCTGCGCGACCGCATCGTCGTCCAGACCGACGGTCAGCTGAAGACCGGCCGTGACGTCGTCATCGCCGCGCTGCTCGGTGCCGAGGAGTTCGGTTTCGCGACCGCGCCGCTCGTCGTCTCCGGCTGCGTCATGATGCGCGTCTGCCACCTGGACACCTGCCCGGTCGGCATCGCCACCCAGAACCCGACCCTCAGGGACCGGTTCTCCGGCAAGGCCGAGTACGTCGTCAACTTCTTCCAGTACATCGCCGAAGAGGTCCGCGAGCTCCTCGCCGAGCTGGGCTTCCGCTCCATCGAGGAGGCCGTCGGCCACGCCGAGGCGCTCGACGTCACGCGTGCCGTCGACCACTGGAAGGCACAGGGCCTGAACCTGGAGCCGCTGTTCCACGTTCCCTCGCTGCCCGAGGGCGCGGTGCGCCACCAGGTCATCGCCCAGGACCACGGCCTGGAGAAGGCGCTCGACAACGAGCTGATCAAGCTCGCCGCCGACGCCCTGGCCGCGGACTCCGCGACCGACGCCCAGCCGGTGCGCGCCCAGGTCGCCATCCGCAACATCAACCGCACGGTCGGCACCATGCTCGGCCACGAGGTGACGAAGAAGTTCGGTGGCGCGGGCCTGCCCGACGACACCATCGACATCACCTTCACCGGCTCCGCGGGCCAGTCCTTCGGCGCCTTCCTGCCGCGCGGTGTCACGCTGCGCCTGGAGGGCGACGCCAACGACTACGTCGGCAAGGGCCTCTCCGGCGGCCGTGTGATCGTCCGCCCGGACCGGGGCGCCGACCACCTCGCCGAGTACTCGACGATCGCGGGCAACACCATCGCCTACGGCGCGACCGGCGGCGAGCTGTTCCTGCGCGGCCGTACCGGCGAGCGGTTCTGCGTCCGCAACTCCGGTGCCACGGTCGTCTCCGAGGGCGTGGGCGACCACGGCTGCGAGTACATGACCGGCGGTCGCGCGGTGGTCCTCGGCGAGACGGGCCGCAACTTCGCGGCCGGTATGTCCGGCGGTATCGCGTATGTGATCGACCTGAACGTCGACAACGTCAACGTCGGCAACGTCAGCGCCGTCGAGGCCCTCGACGACACCGACAAGCAGTGGCTGCACGACGTGGTGCGCCGCCACCAGGAGGAGACCGGCTCCACGGTCGCCGAGAAGATCCTCGCCGAGTGGGACACCGCGGTGGACCGCTTCAGCAAGATCATCCCCAGCACGTACAAGGCAGTGCTCGCCGCCAAGGACGCCGCCGAGCAGGCGGGACTCTCCGAGTCCGAGATCACCGAGAAGATGATGGAGGCGGCGATCAATGGCTGACCCGAAGGGCTTCCTGAACCACGGCCGTGAGGTCGCCAAGTCCCGTCCCGTCGGCGAGCGTCTGAAGGACTGGAACGAGGTCTACGTCCCCGGTTCCCTGCTGCCGATCATCAGCAAGCAGGCCAGCCGGTGCATGGACTGCGGCATCCCCTTCTGCCACAACGGCTGTCCGCTGGGCAACCTCATCCCCGAGTGGAACGACTACGCCTACCGCGAGGACTGGTCGGCCGCCTCGGAGCGTCTGCACGCGACGAACAACTTCCCGGAGTTCACGGGCCGGCTGTGCCCCGCTCCGTGCGAGTCGGCGTGTGTGCTGGGCATCAACCAGCCGCCGGTGACCATCAAGAACGTCGAGGTCTCGATCATCGACAAGGCGTGGGAGACCGGTGACGTCGCCCCGCAGATCCCCGAGCGCCTCTCGGGCAAGACGGTCGCGGTCATCGGCTCGGGCCCGGCGGGTCTGGCCGCCGCCCAGCAGCTGACCCGGGCCGGTCACACGGTCGCCGTCTACGAGCGCGCGGACCGCATCGGAGGCCTTCTCCGGTACGGCATCCCCGAGTTCAAGATGGAGAAGCGGCACATCAACCGCCGCATCGAGCAGATGCGCGCGGAGGGCACCCGCTTCCGTACGGGCATCGAGATCGGCCGTGACCTCAAGGCGACCGACCTGAAGAAGCGCTACGACGCCATCGTCATCGCCGCCGGTGCGACGACCGCCCGTGACCTCCCGGTCCCCGGCCGCGAGCTCAAGGGCATCTACCAGGCGATGGAGTACCTGCCCCTGTCGAACAAGGTCCAGGAGGGCGACTACGTCACCTCCCCGATCTCGGCCGAGGGCAAGCACGTCGTGGTCATCGGCGGCGGCGACACCGGCGCGGACTGCGTGGGCACCGCCCACCGCCAGGGCGCGGCCTCCGTCACGCAGCTGGAGATCATGCCCCGCCCGGGCGACGAGCGGAACCCGGTCTCCCAGCCGTGGCCGACCTTCCCGATGCTCTACAAGGTCACGTCCGCGCACGAGGAGGGCGGCGAGCGGGTCTACTCCGTCTCCACCACCCACTTCGAGGGCGACGAGGACGGCAACGTCCAGTGGCTGCACCTGACCGAGGTGGAGTTCATCGACGGCAAGCTGACCCCGAAGCCGGGCACGGAGCGCAAGATCCCCGCCCAGCTGGTCACCCTGGCGATGGGCTTCACGGGCACCGACCGGGAGAACGGCCTGGTCGAGCAGTTCGGCCTGGAGCTCGACGAGCGCGGCAACATCGCCCGCGACGCCGACTTCCAGACCAACGTCCCCGGCGTGTTCGTCGCCGGTGACGCGGGCCGCGGCCAGTCCCTCATCGTGTGGGCGATCGCGGAGGGCCGCTCGGCCGCCCGCGGCACCGACCGCTTCCTGACGGGCGCCAGCGACCTGCCGGCCCCGATCCGCCCGACGGACCGGGCCCTGATGGCCTGACGGTCCCTCATATACGTCCCGTACAAAGGCGTACGGAACACCGCAACGGCGCTTGCCCTGTCCCCGACCGGACGATGGCAGGCGCCGTCGCATGTCTGCGGTCGGCCGCCGGGCGGGGTGGGCTACGGCACCTTGTACGTCTCCCCGTACACCTTCCACGTCAGCGGCGTCTTCAGGGCCAGGTTCCCGTCGTACAGGAACTGCCGCTGGGCCGTGTCGACGCGGCTGGTGTCGAGGTCCGGACGCACGGTCCGCATGGCCTCGACGCGGATGTCGAGGAAGACGTCCAGGTAGTCCTTCTCGGAGCCGCCCTGTGAGGGGAGGTCCGCCTCGTCCATGGCGCGTTCGCGCAGGCCGTAGAAGCTGTTCGGGCCGGTGCCGGGGCCGTGCTGGACCATGGCGTCGTAGTAGACGAACTGGCCGAGCGTGCCGAGCCCGTCCAGCTTGGCGAGGCGGACGGCCGGGTCGAAGTAGACGCGGTCGCGCTCCTCGTCCTGGGCCTTCCGGAAGGCGGGCAGCTCCGCCTCGGCCTTCCAGGCGTCGGTGAAGCCCGGGTCCAGGCCCTCGTGGGAGTCCGTGCCGTCGACCTCGCGCAGGGCGGGCAGATAGTCGGCGAGGCCGTTGTCGGGATGGTCCTCGGTGTAGCGCTCGACGAGCGCGAGCAGGTCGTGGGTACCCGTGCAGAAGCCGACGGTGCCGGCGGTGTAGCCCTGGCCGTCGTCGATGTCCTCGATGTAGCCGTAGGCACTGCGCCAGTTCAGCGTCGAGTTCTCGGCGCTGGCCACCAGCTCCAGGGCCAGTTCCTTCTTGGCGGGGGCGGCGAGACCGGCCGGCAGGTCGGCGATCACCTCCTCGTCCTCCGCGCTCTCGTGCTCGGCCCGGATCTTGGCGCTCTGGCGGGCCTTCTGCGCGGCGCTGGTCGGCGTCCTGCTCTCGCTCCCGCCGGAGGAGTCGGCGGGCGAGAGGACGTAGACCACGCCCGTGACGACCACGGGGAGGGCCGCAAAGAGGAGGAAACCGGCATGTTTCATGGCGAGAGGGTACGGCCTGGTGATTCCCGGGTGATTCCCGGTCAGGCCGCCAGTTCGGTGACCTTCGCGACCGTAAGGATCACCAGGAGCGCCAGCAGGGCGACGCAGGCGCCCGCCTGGACGAGGTTGCGGCGGCCGTCACGCGGCGCATACGCGTACGCCAGTGTCACCACGCCGCCGGCCAGCAGCCCGCCGAGGTGACCCTGCCAGGACGTGACGAACGCGGAGATCACCAGCCACAGCAGCAGGCCGCCCATGAACTGGTTGACGGACCTCATGTCGGCGCCCAGCCGCCGGGCCATGACGTAGTACGCGGCACCGAGCCCGAAGATCGCGCCCGAGGCGCCGACCGTGGCCTGGTCGGGGGCGATCAGCAGGACCAGGACGGAGCCGCCCAGCGCCGACAGGACGTACAGGGCGAGGTAGCGGATCCGGCCGAGCTGGGACTCGACCACCCGGCCGATGTTCCACAGCGCCACCATGTTCATCACGATGTGCGCGATCCCGAACGTCCCCCCGGTGGGCGGCAGATGCAGGAAGGCCCCGGTGAGCAGGCGGTACCACTCACCGCCGACCACCCCTTCCAGGTGGTAGTCGGCGGGATAGTTGGCCACCCACCCGTAGTGGCCGCCGTCCGGTCCGACCAGCCCGCGGCCCAGCATCTCGAACCGGTCCACGACCGACGAACGCACCAACTCGCCCAGATACGCGAGCACATTCAGCCCGATCAGGACGTACGTCACCACCGGCGCCGAGGTGATGCGGCCGCCGAACGCCGTACGCGCCTGCCGTACCGACCGGGCGCCCTCCCTCACACACTCCACGCACTGGTGGCCGACGGCCGCCTCACGCATGCAGTCCGGGCAGATGTACCGGTCGCAGCGGGTGCAGCGGACGTGGGACTCCACCTTGGGATGGCGGTAGCAGGTGGTGACGGTGGACTCGGATTCCACGGCCGGCTCCTCGGAGGGGGTGGGACGGGCGGCGAGCCGGTGGGGACGGCGGCGAACAAAATAGCGAACAGTTGTGGGTGGTGGGAGCGGTGGGGTGGATGTGACGTAGCCTCGGCACAAACGAAGGGGGGAGCATGGCCGCGATCAGCCTCCGCAAGATCGAGGAGACCGCGCCCGCGCTGGTCAGCCTGTACAAGAGCGCCGGGGTGTCGCTCCACAAGCACGGGCTCGACGGACTGCGGGCGGCGGTGTACCTCGTCGTCGACTACTCCGGTTCGATGAAGCCGTACTACAAGGACGGCAGTGTGCAGGCGCTCGCCGACCGGGTGCTGGGGCTGTCCGCGCATCTCGACGACGACGGGCGGGTGCCGGTGGTCTTCTTCTCGACGGACGTCGACGCCGAGACCGACATCGCGCTCGCCGGTCACGAGGGCCGGATCGAGAAGATCGTGGCCGGGCTCGGGCACATGGGAAAGACCAGCTACCACCTGGCGATGGACGCGGTCATCGACCACTACCTCGACAGCGGTTCGACCGCCCCCGCCCTGGTCGTCTTCCAGACCGACGGCGGCCCGATCAACAAACTGGCCGCGGAACGCTATCTGTGCAAGGCGGCCCGCCTCCCGCTGTTCTGGCAGTTCGTGGGCTTCGGGGACCCTGGCAGCAAGCAGTTCGACTTCCTGCGCAAGCTGGACGATCTCGCGGTGCCGCACAAGCGGGTCGTCGACAACGCCGGGTTCTTCCACGCCGGGTCCGACCCGGCGCGGGTGACCGACGCAGAGCTGTACGACCGGCTGGTCGGCGAGTTCCCCACGTGGCTGGCCGCCGCCCGGGCCCAGGGGATCGTGCGGCCCGCCTGAGAGCCCGGGACCGGCGTGCAATCACTCGTACGGTGCTCTCACCGTTGGCTTACCCGGGACGCCGTGCCACCCTGAGGATGATCCGACGGGGAGGCGACGAACGTATGGACGGCGCACGATCGGGGAACGAAACGGCCGGCTCCAGGCGCAGGGAGCCGACGGGCACGGGTGAGAAGCTGGCGGACTGGGCCGACGGGCGGCTGGGTCTGTACGGGCTGGCCAAGGCCAATATGCGCAAGGTCTTCCCGGACCACTGGTCCTTCATGCTGGGGGAGGTCTGCCTCTACAGCTTTCTCATCCTGATCCTCACCGGCATCTATCTCACCCTGTTCTTCGAGCCGAGCGGCGTCGAGGTGATCTACCACGGCTCGTACGTCCCGCTCAACGGCGTCTCGATGACCCGGGCCTACGAGTCCACGCTCGACATCAGCTTCGATGTGCGCGGCGGCCTGCTGATCCGGCAGATCCACCACTGGGCGGCGCTGGTCTTCGTCACCGGCATGCTCGTGCACATGATGCGGGTGTTCTTCACCGGCGCGTTCCGCAAGCCGCGCGAGCTCAACTGGCTGTTCGGCTGGACCCTGCTGTTCCTCGGCATCATCACCGGTCTGACCGGCTACTCGCTCCCCGACGACCTGCTGTCCGGCACCGGCATCCGCTTCGCCGACGGCGCGATCCTGTCCGTCCCGATCGTCGGGACGTACCTGTCCTTCTTCCTGTTCGGCGGGGAGTTCCCGGGGCACGACATCATCTCGCGGCTCTTCCCGGTCCATGTGCTGCTGCTGCCGGGGATCATGCTGGGGCTGGTCGTCGCCCATCTGATCCTGGTCTTCTACCACAAGCACACCCAGTACCCGGGGCCCGGCCGGGACCAGAAGACCGTCGTGGGCATGCCCTTCCTGCCGGTCTACATGGCCAAGGCGGGCGGTTTCTTCTTCCTGGTCTTCGGCGTGCTGGCGGTCATGGGCGGCATCGCCAGCATCAACCCCGTGTGGGCCTTCGGCCCCTACCGCCCGGACCTGGTGACCACCGGCGCCCAGCCCGACTGGTATCTCGGCTTCTCCGAGGGCCTGATCCGGGTGATGCCGGGATGGGAGCTCAACTTCTGGGGCCACACCCTGGAACTCGGCGTCTTCATCCCCTTCACGCTCTTCCCGCTGCTGCTGCTCGCCCTCGGCCTGTATCCCTTCCTGGAGGCCTGGATCACCGGCGACAAACGCGAGCACCACATCCTGGACCGGCCGCGCAACATGCCGGTCCGCACCGGCCTGGGCGCGGCGTGGCTGGCCCTGTACGTCGTACTGCTGATCGGCGGCGGCAACGACATCGTGGCCACCCATCTGCATCTGTCCATCAACTCCATCACCTGGTTCGTGCGGGTCTCCTTCTTCGTGGCGCCGGTCGTCACCTTCCTCGTCACCAAACGGGTCTGCATGGGCCTGCAGCGCAAGGACCGGGACAAGGTGCTGCACGGCAGGGAGAGCGGCACCATCAAACGGCTGCCGCACGGCGAGTTCGTCGAGGTCCACGAGCCCCTCGCGCAGGACCAGCTGTTCACCCTCACCCAGCACGAGCAGAACCCGCCCTACGAGATCGGCCCGCTCGTCGACGCGAACGGCGTACGGCGGCCGGTCAGGCCGGGGCAGCGGGTGCGCGCACGGCTGGCCCGGGTGATGTTCGGCTCGGACTCGCACATCCCGAAGCCGACGGTGGAGGAGTACCGGGAACTCACCAGCGGCGATCACCACCACTGAGGACCAGGGCCCGGCACTCCTCGGGCCCGCCCCACGCGGTGCGCAGGGCGCGGGCCTTCGTCAGCCACAGGGACAGGTCGTACTCGGCGGTGTAGCCGATCGCGCCGTGCAGCTGCAGCGCCGTACGGGCGGTGGCGTACGCCGCCTCGGACGCCGTGACCTTGGCGGCGGCCACGTCGGCCGGGTCCATGGTGAGCGCGGCACCGAAAACCAGGGGGCGGGCGAACTCCAATGCGATCTTCGCGTCGGCCAGTTGATGCTTGACGGCCTGGAAGGAGCCTATGGGGACGCCGAACTGGGTGCGCCGCCGAACGTGGGCGACGGTTCGGTCCAGGAGGGCCAGTCCGACGCCGAGGCACTGGGCGGCAGCGGCGAGGCGACCCCAGGTCAGGGCGTGGGCGACGGCTTCGGAAACCTGCGCACCGGCGGCGAGCAGTTCCCCGCCGGGCGCCGGCGCGAAGAGGCGGCGAGCGGGGTCGAGGGACGGGTGCGGCCGACCGGGCGGGGGAGTGAGGCGCAGCTCGGTGCTTCCTGGCGCCACGGTCAGCCGTACGTCCGCCATGTCCGCGTCCAGTGCATACGGCCCCGTCGCGAGCGTCGCCGCCGACTCGCCCGAGGCCAGTGCGGGCAGCAGGCGTTTGGCCGGGCCCGTGTCGTCCAGGGCGGCGAGCAGGGCGGCCGCCGCGACCGTCTCCACCACCGGTCCCGGCATCGCGTGCCTCCCCAACTCGACGAACGCGACGGCGAGTTCGACCGGCCGGGGTCCCAGGCCGCCGTACTCCTCGGGGAACGCCAGCGCGAAGACGCCCGCCTCCGCGAGACGGGACCACAGCACGCGTCCGCTCCCGTGCTTGCCTCGGCTCCAGTCCCGTACGACTGACGGCGTGTCGGTGGCGGTCAGCATGGCGTCCAGCGAGGCCGCGAACGCGCGCTGTTCGGCGTCAAGGAGGAACCGCATCAGTAACGTCCCTTCGAAACCTTCGGCCTGCCTTCGGGCGGGGGAGTTGCGGTGCGGTTCGGCAGCGACCAGAGGGGGCGCGGGGCTGTGTTGACCATGCGGCTACCGCCGCGTGGGCGCGACCAGCCACGACGGCGCCGCAGACAAAAGCCGACCCACCCCGGCCCACCCGGCGGAGCCACTAGCGGCGCCCCTTGGGCAGGCCGAGCAGACGCTCGGCGATGATGTCGCGCTGGATCTCGTTCGTGCCCGCGTAGATCGGGCCGGCGAGGGAGAAGACATAGCCCTCGGCCCACTCCGAGTCGGCCGCCTCGCCCTGTTCGCCGAGCAGATCGAGGGCCGTCTCGTGCAGCGCGATGTCGTACTCGGACCAGAAGACCTTGTTCAGGCTGGACTCCGGGCCGATGGAGGCGCCCTCCAGGAAGCGGGAGGCGGCGGCGAAGGTGAACAGCCGGTAGGCCCGGGCGCCGATCAGGGCGTCCGCGACCTGCGCCTGCGCGGAAGACGGGCAGCCCTGTCGCTGCCAGAGACGGTGCAGCCGCTGTGCCGCGGCCAGGAAGCGGCCGGGGGAGCGGAGCATCAGCCCCCGCTCGTTGCCCGCCGTCGACATCGCGATCCGCCAGCCCTCGCCGGGCGCGCCGATCACGTCCTCGTCCGGCACGAACACCTCGTCCAGGAACAGCTCGGCGAACGCCGGTTTCCCGTCGAGGCGGCCGATCGGGCTGACCGTGACACCGGGCGCGCGCAGGTCGAACATCAGGTAGGTCAGGCCCTGATGGGGCTTCGGGGCCCTCGGGTCGCTGCGGAACAGGCCGAAGGCACGGTCCGCGAAGGCGGCCCGCGACGACCACGTCTTGTACCCGCTCAGCAGCCAGCCCCCGTCCGTGCGCACCGCCTTGGACCGCAGGGACGCCAGGTCCGAGCCCGCCTCCGGCTCCGACCAGGCCTGCGCCCACACCACCGCACCCGTGGCCATGGGTGGCAGCACGCGCGCTCTCTGCTCCTCGGTGCCGTGGTCGAAGAGGGTCGGGGCGAGCAGGCTGATCCCGTTCTGCCCCACCCGGCCCGGGGCCCCCGCCGCCCAGTACTCCTCCTCGAAGATCAGCCACCTGACCAGGCCGGAGTCCCTTCCGCCGTACGCACTCGGCCAGTTGACGACCGACCAGCGGTCCGCGGCCAGTTCGGCCTCCCACGCGCGGTGGGCCGCGAAGCCCTCCGCGGTCTCCAGGGACGGCAAGGGAGCGCGCGGCACCCGGTCCGCGAGCCAGGCCCGGGCCTCGGCGCGGAAGGCCTCCTCTTCCTGTGTGAAGGCGAGATCCATCGGCTGCCATCCTTCCCTAACAAGTGTTTGGTAGGTTAGCGTGGGGCTATGACAGTCGTCGAGAGTCCCGTGTACGAGCCGGGGCACGGGCTGCTGAAGGGACGCACCGCCGTCATCACCGCGGCGGCCGGCGCGGGCATCGGCGGCGCGACCGCGCGGCGCTTCCTGGAGGAGGGCGCACGCGTGCTGATCGGCGACGCGCATGTGCGGCGCCTCAAGGAGTACGAGGCCGAGCTCGCCCGGGAGTTCGGGGCGTCTTCGGTCGCCGCCCTGCCGTGCGACGTCACCGACGAGGGCCAGGTGCAGGCGCTGTTCGAGACCGCCGTGCGGGAGCACGGGCGGCTGGACGTGGTGGTCAACAACGCGGGTCTGGGCGGCACGTCGGACCTCGTCGACATGAGTGACGAGCAGTGGGCCCGCGTCCTCGATGTGACGTTGACCGGCACGTTCCGGTGCACACGGGCGGCGCTGCGGCTGATGCGGGCGGACGGACTCGGCGGCGTGATCGTGAACAACGCCTCCGTGGTCGGCTGGCGCGCCCAGGCCGGGCAGGCCCACTACGCGGCGGCGAAGGCGGGCGTGATGGCGCTGACCCGGTGCGCGGCGATGGAGGCCGCCGAGTACGGGGTGCGCGTCAACGCCGTCTCGCCGAGCCTGGCCATGCATCCGCACCTGGTGAAGGTGACGACGCCGGAACTGCTGGAGGAACTGACCGCACGCGAGGCCTTCGGCCGCTGCGCGGAGCCCTGGGAAGTGGCCAACGTGATCGTGTTCCTGGCCTCCGGCTACTCCTCGTATCTGACCGGAGAGGTCGTCTCCGTCAGCAGCCAGCACGCCTGAGGACCGGAGCGGACGACAATGGACCCGTGCCGACCAAGAAGAAGCCCCAGGTGACCGCCGCACCCGCCCGGCGCCGCGAACTCCTCGAGACCGCCGCCGAGGTCTTCGCCGAGCAGGGCTACAACGCCACCACCGTACGCAAGATCGCCGACCACGCGGGCATGCTCGCGGGCAGCCTCTACTACCACTTCGACTCCAAGGAATCGATGCTGGAGGAGATCCTGCGCACCTTCCTCGACGAGCTCTGGGGCGGCTACGACACCGTCCTGGACGCCGGGCTGGGACCGCGGGAGACCCTGGAGGCCCTGGTCACCGAGTCGTTCCGGGAGATCGACCGGCACCGCGCCGCCGTCGCGATCTACCAGAAGGAGAGCAAGCAACTGCTCGCGCAGGAACGGTTCGCGTTCCTCGCCGAGTCGCAGCGCAAGTTCGAGAGGGCGTGGCTGTCCACGCTGGAGCGCGGAGTCGCCGCCGAGGTCTTCCGGGCCGACCTGGACGTCCGGCTCACCTACCGGTTCGTGCGCGACACCGTGTGGGTGGCCGCGTCCTGGTACCGGCCCGGCGGACAGCACAGCCCGGAGGAGATCGCCCGGCAGTACCTGTCGATGGTGCTGGACGGGATCGCCGTACGCACGTAACCCATGGGGAAGGCTGGGGAGTTGCCATGGCCGAGGCCTATGTCGTCGAAGCGGTCCGTACGCCCGTGGGGCGGCGCGGGGGCGGACTGAGCGGAGTCCATCCCGCCGACCTCGGCGCCCATGTGCTGAAGGAGCTGATGGCCCGCTCGGGCGTGGATCCGGCCGCCGTCGAGGACGTCGTGTTCGGCTGTCTGGACACGGTGGGGCCGCAGGCCGGGGACATCGCGCGGACCTGCTGGCTGGCGGCCGGACTGCCCGAGGAGGTGCCGGGGGTGACCATCGACCGGCAGTGCGGCTCCTCGCAGCAGGCCGTGCACTTCGCGGCCCAGGCGGTGCTCTCGGGCACACAGGACCTGGTGGTCGCGGGCGGGGTGCAGAACATGTCGCAGATCCCGATCGCCTTCGCGACCCGCCAGGCCGCCGAGCCCCTGGGGTTCACCGAAGGCCCCTTCGCGGGCAGCGAGGGCTGGCGGGCGCGGTACGGGGCCCAGCCGGTGAACCAGTTCGTGGGCGCCGAGATGATCGCCGCGAAATGGGGCATCAGCCGCCAGGACCAGGAGGAGTTCGCGCTCAGGTCCCATCAGCGGGCGCTGCGCGCCATCGACGAGGGCCGCTTCGACCGCGAGACCGTCGCCCACGGCCCGGTCGCCGTCGACGAGGGCCCTCGTCGGGACACCTCCCTGGAGAAGATGGCCGGGCTCAAACCCGTCCTCGACGGCGGCACCATCACCGCCGCCTGCTCCTCCCAGGTCTCCGACGGGGCGGCGGCGATGCTGCTCGCCTCCGAGCGGGCGGTACGCGAGCACGGACTGACGCCACGCGCACGCGTGCACCACCTCTCCGTGCGCGGCGAGGACCCGATCCGCATGCTCTCCGCCCCGATACCGGCCACCGTCCACGCCCTGAAGAAGACCGGCCTGACCATCGACGCCATCGACCTCGTCGAGATCAACGAGGCCTTCGCGCCGGTCGTCCTCGCCTGGCTGAAGGAGACCGGTGCCGACCCGGACAAGGTGAACGTCAACGGCGGCGCGATCGCCCTCGGCCATCCCCTGGGCGCGACAGGCGTGAAGCTGATGACGACCCTGCTGCACGAACTGGAGCGCACAGGCGGCCGTTTCGGCCTGCAGACGATGTGCGAGGGCGGCGGCCAGGCCAATGTGACGATCATCGAGAGGCTGTGAGACGGCGGCGGACGCTCAAGCGCCGCCGACCGCCAGCTTGCCGATGACCTCCTCCGCTTGGGCCATCACCTCCTCCACCAGCTCCGCACACGAGGGCAGATCCCCGATCACCCCGGCGACCTGACCGGACGCCATCACCCCGAGGTCCGTACGGCCGTCCACCATGGCCGACTTGAGCAGCATGGGGGTGTTCGCCGCGAGCAGGACCTGACTCCAGGTGAGGTCCTTGCCGTGCTTCATGGCGAGCCCGTCGCGCACCAGCTGCCGCCAGGTCAGCCCGGACAGCCTGCGGAAGCCCGCCGCCCTGCGGACCGCGTGGAAGAGGGCCTTCGTGCGGCCGGAGTTCTCCAGGGAGTCCACCAGGTCCGTGCGGAGCATCCGGTGGGGCAGGCCGTCCACCGCCCTGGTCACGGTGACGTCCCGCACGGTCGCCGCCAGATACCGCGCCTTCACCGCGTCCGGCACGGTCGAGTCCGACGTCAGCAGGAACCGTGTGCCCATCGCGATCCCCGCCGCCCCGTACGCCAGCGCCGCGACCAGCCCCCGTCCGTCGAAGAAGCCGCCCGCCGCCACCACCGGTATCCGCACCGCGTCCACCACCTGCGGCAGCAGCACCGTCGTCGCGACCTCGCCGGTGTGCCCGCCGCCCTCGCCGCCCTGCACGATCACGGCGTCCGCGCCCCACGCGGCGACCTTCTCGGCGTGCCGGCGGGCCCCTATGGAGGGGATGACGACCACGCCCGCCTCCTTCAGCTCCGCGATCAGTTCGGCGGAGGGCGCGAGGGCGAAGGAGGCGACCCGCACGCCTTCCTCGATCAGGATCCGCACCCGGTCGCCGGCATCCGAGGCGTCGGCGCGCAGATTGACCCCGAACGGCGCGTCCGTACGGGACTTGACCTCCCGTATCGCCTCACGCAGCCGGTCGAGCGTCATGGTCGCGGAGGCCAGGATGCCCAGCGCGCCCGCGTTCGCGGAGGCGGAGACCAGACGCGGGCCCGCCACCCACCCCATGCCCGTCTGCACGATCGGATGCCTGACCCCGACCAGCCGGGTCAGAGCCGTTTCCCTCACGAACCGACCTCCCTGGCACGGCTGTCGGCCGGATCGATCACCTCACGGATCAGCCGCAGCTCCTCGGTGGTCGGCTCACGTGTCGTCGCCACCTCCTCCGGGACGGTCAGATCGAAGCCCGTCGCCTCCCTGACCTGTTCCACCGTGACACCCGGGTGCAGTGAAGCGAGCCGCATCGAGTGGTCGGGGGTGGCGAAGTCGAAGACGCCTAGATCGGAGACGACACACGGGATGCGGTGGTAGCGGGCACCGGCCGCACGGTCGTATCCGACCCCGCAGACCATGTCGACCCTCTCGACGAACACGCGCCGCGAATGTCTTGGCACCCAGTAACTCGTCGGATTGTTCAGGGTGTTGACCGGTGCGCCCCGAACCCCGAGCAACTGCCGCGTGGGCCGTTCCCAGTCGCCGATGCACGAGATGTTCTGGTTCCCGAACCGGTCGATCTGGCTCGCGCCCATCATCACGTGCCGGCGGCCGCCGGAGACCAGGGCGAGATGCTGCCGGTAGGGCAGCCAGCCCTCCGGCGTCCCGTCCGGGCGGACCAGCATCGCCTCGCCGTCGGTCAGCAGCAGGTCCGGGGAGAAGGTGAGCCGGGCGAGCCGGGCACCGATGGACGGGATCAGCCCCATGGGGCTGGCGAGCACCTCACCGTTGCCCCGCCAGGCCTCGGCGCAGGCGATCACGCAGTACTCGGCGCGGCTGACGCCCGTCATGACTCCTCCCCGACCGCCGACCGATACGCCTGCTCGTCCCCGGCCAGGAAACGGGCCGCGAATTCCGGCCACGGCGTGGTCGCGTACGTCTTCTGGAAGGCCTCGTCCCGCGCGTAGTCCGGCGCGCAGGAGGTGAAGTGCGCCCCGTTCGGCGCCTCGACGACGCCCGACACCGTGTGCCGCTTGATCAGCAAGGTCTGGGGCGCGGCCTCCTTCGTCAACTCGGCCGTGTCGACGATCCGTTCGCACGACATGTATGCCGCGTCCGCCGCCTCGCAGAACAGGTCGTCGAAGTACGGGTCGGGCCCCAGATACTGCCCGTTGCCCAGCCGGTCGGCGCGGCCCACGTGCACCAGGGCCGCATCCATCCGCAGGGCGGGCATCGCCACGAACGTCTCCCCGTCCTCGTAGGGCGAAGTCACCGTCCGCAACGCGGGGTTGACCCGCATCACGTCCGAGCCGATCCCGGCCCGCACCGGAAGGAACGGCAGCCGGTTCGCCGCCGCGTGCAGCCCCCACATGAACATCGCCTCGTCGATCTCCATCAGCTCCAAGGCACCACTCTCGCGGGCCGCGCGGTAGTGCGGTTCGAGCGGGATGGAGTCGAGGGTGACGAAGGGCGCCACCAGTTTCCGGATCCGTCCCGCGGCCGCGAGCATGCCGACGTCCGGGCCGCCGTACGAGACGACGGTCAGCTCTCCGATGCCGGACCGCAGCAGTGCCCTGACCAGGGCCATGGGTTTGCGTCGTGAACCCCAGCCGCCGATGCCGAGGGTCATGCCGCTGTGCAGACGGGAGACGACCTGCTCGGCGGTCATCGTCTTGTCACTCACGCCTGTGCACCCTCCCTCTCGTCCCTCTCGTCCTTCTCCTTGCCGAAGGTGTCGCGGACCCGGTCGCCCACCCCGACCGTGTTCGCCTCGTAGGTGAAGCCCTGCTCGAAGCGGTAGCTGCGGCGCACGTCGACCGGGTCGATGCCGTTGATGGCGGCCTTGGCCAGCCGCAGCAGCTCACCGTCCTTGGCGGCTATCTCGCCCGCCAGCTCCAGGGCCGCGGCCCGCAGTTCCTCCCGCGGCACCACCCGCCACACCGAGCCGTGCGCGTGCAGTTCGGCGGCGGTCGCGGTGCGGGAGGTGTAGTACAGCGCGCGCATCAGGTGCTGGGGGACCAGCCGGGACAGGTGCGTGGCCGCGCCCAGGGCGCCGCGGTCCAGCTCGGGCAGCCCGAAGGTGGCGTCCTCGCTCGCCACGATCACGTCCGCGTTCCCCACCAGCCCGATCCCGCCGCCCAGGCAGAAGCCCTGCACCGCTGCCACCACGGGCACCTCGCACTCGTACACCGCGGCGAACGCCTCGAAACAGCCGCGGTTGGCGCCGGCCAGGGCGCTCGGCCCCCGCGCCTGTATCTCCTTGATGTCCACACCCGCGTTGAACCCCCGCCCGCCCGCCGCCAGCACCACGCACCGCACCCGCGGGTCGCGGCCCGCCGCGCGCACCGCGTCGGCCAGCGCGAACCAGCCGTCCACCGGCAGCGCGTTGACCGGCGGGAAGTCGACCATCACGACGGCGATGCCATTTTTTCCGGGCCCCTTTTCCGGGGACGAGGTGGAGACACCCATGCGCACATCAGCTACCTTTCCAACCAATGCCTTTCCACCAAACATTTGTTAGGTGCGAGGCTTCGAAGCTAGCAGCCCTCGGATCGGAGCGGGAGGCCTGTGGATAAGTTGCGACGGCCGCAGCTGAGCGGCAGGACCGTCGTCGTCACCGGCGGTACCCGCGGGGTCGGAGCTGGGATCGCGCAGGCCTTCGCCGAGGCCGGTGCACGGGTCGTGGCCTGTGCGCGCAGACCGCCCGAAACCCCGGTTGAGGGCGTCGAGTTCGTCCCCCTCGACCTGCGCGATCCGCCCGCCGTACGGTCCTTCTTCGCCGCGTTCCCACGGCTGGACGTCCTGGTCAACAACGCGGGTGGCGGGCCCTACCGGCTGCTGGCCGACGCGGAAGCCGAGCGGCACGCGCGCGTGCTGGAGCTGAACCTCCTCGCGCCGCTGACGGCCTCCCTCGCCGCGTACGAACGCCTCAGGCGGGCGCAGGGCTCCGTGGTGATGATCGGCAGCGTCAGCGGGAGCCGCCCCTCACCCGGCTCCGCGGCCTATGGGGCGGCCAAGGCGGGCCTGGAGAACCTCGCCCGTTCGATGGCCGTGGAGTGGGCGCCCGAGGTGCGTGTCAACACCCTCGTCGTAGGGATGGTCCGCACCGAGCTGGCCCACCTCCACTACGGCGGCGAGGACGGCATCGAGGCGGTCTCCCGCACGGTGCCGCTCGGCCGTCTGGCCACACCCGCCGACGTGGGCGCGGCCGCCGTGTTCCTGGCCTCCGACGCGGCCGCCTACATCAGCGGGGCGAGCCTGCTGGTGCACGGGGGAGGGGAGCGGCCGGCCTTCCTGGATGCGGCAACTGCCAACAAGGAGACGTGAGATGAGCGGAATCTGCGACGGGCGGGTCGTGGTCGTCACCGGAGCCGGCCGCGGCCTCGGGCGAGCGCACGCGCGCGCGTACGCGGCGGAGGGTGCCCGGCTGGTCGTCAACGACCTGGGGGTGGGCCTGGACGGGGCGCCGGGCCCCGGCAGTCCGGCCGGGCGGGTGGTGGAGGAGATCCGCGCGGCGGGCGGCCAGGCGATCGCCCACGGCGGCGACATCGCCACCACCGAAGGGGCGGCCTCCCTGATCGCGACGGCCCTGGAGGCGTACGGCCGGCTCGACACCCTCGTCAACAACGCGGGCTTCCTGCGCGACCGGATGCTCGTCAACCTCGACGAGGACGACTGGGACGCCGTCCTGCGCGTCCACCTCAAGGGCCACTTCCTGACGCTGAAGCACGCCGCCGCGCACTGGCGGGCGGAGGCCAAGGCGGGCCGCATGCCGGTGGCCCGGATCGTCAACACCAGCAGCGGCGCCGGGCTGCTGGGGTCGGTCGGGCAGGGCAACTACAGCGCCGCGAAGGCCGGCATCGTCGGCCTGACACTGGTCGCCGCGGCCGAACTGCGCCGCTACGGCGTCCAGGTCAACGCCGTCGCGCCCGCTGCCCGCACCCGGATGACGGAACGCACCTTCGCGGAGACGATGACGGCGCCCGCCGCCGGCTTCGATGCGATGGCTCCCGAGAACGTCTCCCCGCTCGTCGTCTGGCTCGGCTCCGCCGCGAGCGCCGGTGTGAGCGGGCGCGTGTTCGAGGCGGAGGGCGGCCGGATCACGGTCATGGAGGGCTGGCGGCCGGGCCCGAGCGCCGACAAGGGGGCGCGCTGGAGCCCCGGCGAGGCGGGAGAGGCGGCGCTGAAGCTGCTGGCGGAGGCGGCGGAGCCGGGCGCGGTGTACGGAGCCTGAGCGCACTCAGCCGGTGAGACGGGCGGCGGCCTTGCGCTGCTCCTGTGTCATCACCTGCAGGAAGCGGATCACGGTCTCCAGCTCGTCCGTGCTGAACTCCTCGCACGCCGCGGCGATGTCGCGCGCCCACTCCTCGAAGAACGCGAAGAGATGGGCGATCTTCTCCCGGTTCAGCTCGACGAGCACCCGCCGCTTGTCCGTGGGGTGCTTGATCCGGCGTACGAATTCCTTGGCTTCGAGGCGGTCGACCAGGCCGGTGACGGACGCGGGAGCCAGACCGGTGCGCTCGGCGAGGTCCTTCGCGGTGAGCGGGCCGTGCCGCTCCAAAAGGTCGAGGGCCTTCTCCTCGCTCGGGATCAGGCCCTGCCGGGCGGAGACCGCGGAGTGGAACATCACCGTGGCCCCGCTGTTCTCCCGGCCCACTGCGAACAGCCGCAGCAGTGTCTCGGCCCGCCGTCTGTCGTCCGTCGGGACGGCCGACTCGAGGTTCGGCACCAGGCGCCGTTCGGATCCCGTCTCGCTGCCGCTCATGGTGTCATCGTAGCAAATATTTCGTTCGGTCGAACTAAGTACTTGCGATCACCGAAGCATCGGTGCAAGTCTTTCGTTCGTCCGAACGAAATAAATCTGGGCTCGACGAGGTCCGGACCCCAACGGGAGACGCCATGACCACCACCCTTGCCATGTCCCCGCCCGCCGGCGCGGCTCCATACCCACGCCGCTGGGCCGCCGCCGTCGTGATGATGATCGCGGCGCTGATGGACCTGCTGGACGTGACGATCGTCAATGTGGCGATCCCGTCCATCGGCCGCGACCTGCACGCCTCGCAGAGCGAGCTGCAGTGGCTGGTCTCCGCCTATCTGCTGGGCTTCGCCGCCACGCTGATCGTCTCCGGGCACCTCGGGGACCGCTTCGGGCGCCGCGGACTGTTCCTCGCCGGCACCGCGGGCTTCGGCCTGGCGAGCCTGGGGTGCGGCCTCGCCCAGACGCCCGGCCAGCTGATCGCCGCACGGGCCGTGCAGGGTGTGCTGGCCGCGGTGCTGATCCCGCAGGTGCTCGGCTCGTTCCGCACCCTGTTCGCGGGCAAGGAGCGTGGCGCCGCCTTCGGGATGTACGGCGCCGTCGCCGGGTTCGCCTCCGCGGTGGGGCTGCTCCTCGGCGGCCTGCTGACCGACGCCGACCTGTTCGGCTGGGGCTGGCGCTCGGTGTTCCTGGTGAACGTGCCCGTGGCGGTGGGCACACTGATCGCGGGCCTGGTGCTGGTGCCGGCCACGAAGGAGCGGTCGGCCGGGCGGCCGGATCTGCTGGGGAGCGCGGTGCTGGCGGCCGGGCTGGTGGCGATCGTGCTGCCGCTGGTGCAGGGCCGGGGGAACGGATGGCCGCTGTGGGGCTGGTTCTGCCTCGCCGCCGGTGTCTGCGCCGTCGCCGGGCTCGGGGTGTTCGAGGCGCGCCGGCGTGGTGCGGGGACGGTGCCGCTGCTGCCGGCGTGGGCCTTCCGGCTGCCCGCGTTCTCGGTGGGCGTGCTGGTGCAACTGCTGTTCTCGGTCGGCATGCAGGGGTTCTTCCTGGTCTTCGCGCTCTGGCTGCAGGGCAGCGAGCGGTACACGCCGATGCAGGCCGGAGTGGTGACCGTGGCCTTCTCGGCCGGCAGCTTCCTCACGGCGCCTGCCGCGGACGCACTCGCGGTGCGCTTCGGGCGCCTCGTGCTGGGGGCCGGAGCGCTGATGATGGCCGCCGGTCTGGCCTGGGTGTGGGCAGCGGTCACCGACGCGCCCGCCGTACACACCGGCGCCTGGCCGCTCGTGCCCGGCCTGGTGGTCGCGGGGGCCGGACTGGGCTTCCTGGTGGTGCCCCTGGTGAACGTGGTGCTGTCCGCGGTGCCGGGGGAGCTGGCGGGCGGAGCGTCCGGGATCTTCTCCACGGCACAGCAGTTCGGGGGCGCGCTCGGGGCGGCGATCGTCGGAACGGTGTTCTTCGACCACGCCGGGAACGGCCTGACGGACGCACTGACGGCGGCGATGCCATGGGTGACCGGGGCGTTCGTGGTGTGCGCGGCGCTGTGCGCGGCACTGCCACGCCGCGCGGAGTCCTCCGGCCCGTCCGGAGCGTGACGCATTTCAGCCCGTCCGGCCTTTGAGGACGAGGCCGTTCAGGCCGAACGGTGTCCGGGGGCAGAGCCCCCGGACCACGCTGCAGCGCCGGGAGCAGAGCAGCACCCCCTAGGTGTCACATTCCAGCACCGTCCGGCACAGCGCACACCGCGCCCGCACGCGCCCGCTTACCGGCACCCGGATCTTCTGATGGCAGGTCGGGCAGGGGAACGAGACGCGCAGCCGGCCGCCACCGTCCGGGGTGAAGGTGTAGGGCACGCCGGGCTGCGGCCCCGGGGCGTGGCGGCGGTCGCGGGCGTAACGGCGGCGGCCCGCCCAGCCGGCGCCCGTCAGCGGGGGCTGCTGCTCGTCGTGGCGGGCCTGTGCCATGCCCCTCGTGTAGGCCTCGTATGCCTGAGGGCTGGTGAACCAGATCGACGGGTCCTCGTGGAAGACCAGCGCGCGCTTCGCCAGGACGTAGCCGAACTCCTCGGGGGTCAGATAGCCGAGCTTCTGGGAGGACGTCGAGTCCTCCCGGTAGGCGTCCAGCAGCAGCCAGCCCGCGCCCAGATAGGTCGTCGCCGTGTCCGTGAGGATCTCGTTGTCGCGGGTGCCGGGGAAGGACAGGTCCAGGCGGTGCAGATACACATGCATGATCTCGTGGGCCAGGGCGGCGCCGATGTCACGGCGGTGGGTGCGGAAGCGGTCGTTCAGCTCGACGAAGTACTCGGGGCCCGCGGCGAGTTCGACGTTCGCCGCGTGCTGCATCTCGCGGAAGCCGACAATCAGCCGGGCGTCCGGCAGCCGGTAGTGGCGCACCAGCTCGCGGGCCACCCGCTGCGCGCCCAGATAGAGGTCGTCGGTGTCGCAGAAGGCCACATCGGCGGGCAGGACGCTGCTGGAGAAGGTCTGGATGGTGTCGTACGACAACCGTTTGTAGAGCGCGGTGATGGCGGCCCGCACCGTCTCCAGGTGTGGGTAGCCGTGCTCGACCGGTCCGCCGTTCGCCACGCCCGAACCCCCAAGACGCCCTGAACCCGATTCCACTGTACGGGCAGGCGGACCGATTTTCCCTGGTCGGATTCCAGGGCGTGGACACGACCCCACGCCCGTGTCATGTCCGCCTCCTGATCCTCGGACTGCGGGCCGCTCGCCCGCCCCGGTCGACCTGCGAGATCGCTACAGGGTCTGCAGGAGCACGGCCCCCGCTGCCGCCTCCTCGAACTGCAGCAGCCACACCTCGTTCTCGCCTCGCGCAGCACCGGACCGGGCACGTACAGGGCGCGCTGGGAGCCCACCGACCAGTAGCGGCCCAGATTGAACCCGTTGACTCAGACCAATCCGCGGGCCCAGCCCGGCAGTTCGAGCCGCGCGTCCCCGGCGCCCCGCACGGTGACCGTCCCCCGGTACAACCCCGGGGCGCCGCCCCCGGCAAGCGGCTGGAAGGGGAGGCCCCCGATGTCGTCCAGCGCATCCAGACGCAGCCCACGCGCGCGTACCCCGTGCGGATACGGCCGACCGCATCGGCATGCCACCCGTCCGCTTCCGCGCCCAGCAGTACCGCGCCGGGCGGCTGGAGCAACCGCACCCCCGACCCCGACGATCCACCGATGATCGAACCCACGACCGCCACGTAGGCTGGGCGCCCATGACCACCAGCAACACCGGCACCCGCGACGTCGACCCCGCCGTCCGCGAGGAACTCGCCCGGCTGCGCGACAGCATCGACAACATCGACGCAGCCGTCATCCACATGCTTGCCGAACGCTTCAAGGCCACCCAGCAGGTCGGCCACCTCAAGGCCGCACACAGACTGCCGCCCGCCGACCCGGCCCGCGAAGCCCGCCAGATCGAGCGGCTGCGCGCCCTCGCCGAAAGCGCCAAACTGGACCCGGCATTCGCTGAGAAGTTCCTGAATTTCATCATCGCCGAAGTGATCCGCCACCACGAACGCATCGCGGACGACGCCGTGAACGGCTCCGCAAAAACGGCGAATTGACCTCGATGAATGCCGCCAAGGACGTGACAGAAGGGCCCGCACAGGGCATGCTGCGCTGTGCACTCCTTGTCAGCTGACGGCCACGCCACGTCAGCACCTCGGACATAAGCTGGTTGTCCACGCGGGAGGGACGACGGGCCATGCCGGAAGCCAAGATCCTCATCGTCGACGACCACGAGGACACCCTGTACGCCCTGGAGAGCGCCCTGGCCCCGCTGGGCTATCAGCTGGGCCGCGCCACCAACGGCGACGAGGCGCTCAAGCAGGTGCTCCGCGGACAGGTCGGCCTCCTGCTGCTCGACGTCCGCATGCCCGGCGTCAGCGGCCTGGACGTGGTCCGCTACATGCGCCGCGTGGAGCAGACCCAGCACATCCCGGTCATCCTCCTCACCGGCTTCGGCCCCGACCAGTTACTGACCTCCACCGCCTTCGCCCTCGGCGTCGCCGACCTCGTCATGAAACCCATAGACCCCTGGTCGCTGCGCACCAAGGTCCGCTACCTCTACGACGCCCACCGCCGCCACCTCGCCCTCGAGCAGGAGATCCGCGAGCTGCGCGCCCTCGTCAAGGACCACACCGACGCCGACGACGCCGCCCACCGCCCCGCCGCCCTGCCCCACCCCGACGCCCGCCTCCCCGCCCAGCGCCTGAGCCCGGCGCTGGGCGGGGAGCTCGAAGGAGAACGGACATAGGGCGCGTACCGGTCCGCCCCTGTGCCTTGTCAGTGCCATCGGGCAGCATTACCTGCATGTCCGTTCTGACGCGCGACGAAGCGCAGACCCGTGCCAAGCTCCTCGACGTCCACCGCTACACGATCGACCTCGATCTGACCACCGGCGACGAGACCTTCGACTCCCGCACCGTCATCCGCTTCACCGCGCGCACGGACGCCGACACCTTCGTCGAGCTCAAGCCCGCCCAACTGCGCACCGCCACCCTCGACGGACAGCCCCTCGGCCCGGAAACCCTCGACGGCAACCGCCTGCCCCTGAAGAACCTCACCGCCGGCGAGCACGAACTGCACCTCGACGCGAGCATGCGCTACTCCCGCACCGGCGAGGGCATGCACCGCTTCACCGACCCCACCGACGGCGAGACCTACGTCTACACCCAGCTGTTCATGGAAGACGTCCAGCGCGTCTTCGCCGCCTTCGACCAGCCCGACCTCAAGGCCGTCTTCGACCTGACCGTGAAGGCCCCCGAAGGCTGGAGCGTCCTCGCCAACGGCATCACCGAACACCTCGGAGAGGGCCGCTGGCAGGCCGCCACCACCCCCCTGATCTCCACCTACCTCGTCGCCGTCGCCGCCGGCCCCTGGCACTCCGTGCGCACCGAACACCGCGACCTGCCCTTCGGCCTGCACTGCCGCCGCTCGCTGGCCCCCCACCTGGACGCGGACGCCGAGGAACTCCTCGAGATCACCAAGCAGTGCTACGACCGCTACCACGAAAAATTCGAGGAGCCCTACCCCTTCGACTCCTACGACCAGGCCTTCGTCCCCGAGTTCAACGCCGGCGCCATGGAGAACCCCGGCCTGGTCACCTTCCGCGACGAGTTCGTCTACCGCTCCGCCGTCACCGACACCGAACGCCAGACCCGCGCCATGGTCATCGCCCACGAAATGGCCCACATGTGGTTCGGCGACCTCGTGACCCTCCGCTGGTGGGACGACATCTGGCTGAACGAGTCCTTCGCCGAGTACATGGGCTACCAGACCCTCACCGAAGCGACCCGGTTCACCGACACCTGGACCGACTTCGGAGTCGCCCGCAAAGCCTGGGGCTACGACGCCGACCAGCGCCCGTCCACCCACCCCGTAGCCCCCGAGGACGTCAACGACACGGCCTCCGCCCTCCTCAACTTCGACGGCATCTCCTACGCCAAGGGCGCCTCCGCACTACGCCAACTCGTCGCCTGGCTCGGCGAGAAGGACTTCCTCGCCGGCATCAACACCCACTTCGCCCGCCACAAGTTCGCCAACGCCTCCCTCGCGGACTTCATCGACTCCCTCGCCTCCGCCACCGAACGCGACGTCCACGCCTGGGCCGAGGCCTGGCTGCGCACCACCGGCGTCGACACCCTCACCCCCGTGGTGACCCCCGGCGACGACGGCACCTGCACCCTCACCGTCGAACACACCGGCAGCCGCCCGCACCGCATCGCCGTCGGCCTCTACGACCCGGACGTCGCCGACGAGGGCCGCCACCTCATCCTGCGCGACCGCCTCGACCTCGACATCCCGCAGACCACGCCCGAGCCCCTCGGCAAACGCCCCGCCCTGCTCCTCCTCAACGACGGCGACCTCACCTACGCCAAGATCCGCTTCGACCCCGAATCCTTCGAAGCCGTCCGCACCAGCCTCTCCGGCCTGCCCGACCCCCTGACCCGCGCCGTCGTCTGGAACGCCCTGCGCGACGCCGTCCGCGACGGCGCCCTCCCGCCCACCGCCTACCTGGAGACCGCCCGCACCCACCTCCCGCACGAAACCGACCTCGCCCTCGTCCAGGGCGTCCTCGCCTTCGCCACCGCCAAGGTCACCGACCGCTACCTCACCCCCGAACAGCGCCCGGCAGCCCTGACCACCCTCACCTCCCTGTGCCGCGACCTCATCCGCCGCACCGAGGACGGCGACAACCCCGGCCTGCGCCTGATCGCCGTACGCCACTTCATCGACGTCGCCTCCCAGCCCGACACCATCGCCGCCTGGCTCGCCGACGGCACCGTGCCCGGCGGCCCCGACCTCGACCCCGAACTGCGCTGGCGCGTCCTCGCCCGCCTCGCCGTCCTCGGCGCCACCGACGAGCAGGCCATCGCCGCCGAACTCGACCGCGATCCCTCCGCCACCGGCCAGGAAGGCGCCGCCCGCTGCCGCGCCGCCCTGCCCGACGCCGAGGCCAAGGCCACGGCCTGGCAGGCCATGTTCGGCACGGACGAGCGCACCGACCTGTCCAACTACCTCTTCACCGCCACCGCCCGCGGCTTCTGGCAGCCCGAACAGGCCGACCTGGTACGCGCGTACGTGCCCCGCTACTACGAGGACGCCGTCGCCGTCGCCGCCCGCCGCGGCCCCGCCATCGCCACCGCCGTCGGCCGCTGGGCCTTCCCCGCCCACGCCGTCGACCCCGAGAACCTGCACCTCGGCGAAGAATGCCTCAACACCGCCGACCCGATCCCCGCCCTGCGCCGCACCCTGGCCGACGAACTCGACGACCTGGCACGGGCGTTGCGAGTGAGGCAGGCATAGGACCGGGACGTACGACGCCGCGGGTGCGGCTGGTCCCTGACGACGATGCGGACAGCTGATCGCCCTCCCCGGACTCGACCGGGCGAAGGACGATCAGCCCGCACTCTCCTCGGCAGGCATGGGGGAGGGCACCGCCCGACACCGGGCAACGGCCCCACCCCAACAACCCCAATACCCCAACACCCCACAAAACCCCTGAACCGCAACACGTTTTCCCCGCAGAAGAGCCGTAAGGACACCCTTTCGGGTTCCGATCGTTGAACCTCCCGGGCACGCGCACGCCACCGCCGACAAGCTGGAACCCCCTCTGCCCGCGCGCCCGGGAGGAACCCATGAGCACACCGAGCCTCGCCTCCGGACCCGAAGGCCCCCACGCCCTACGGCCGCTGCTCGACACCGTGCTCCAAGCACTCCACGACGGCGCACACGCACGCGGAGGCCCCCTGCCCGCCGGCGGACCCGCCGCCGTCGCCGCACGCCTACGGGCCGCCCTCGGCGACGTACTGCCACAGCACGGCGACCCCGACGCCCTGCACACCCTCGTGCACGCCCTCGCCGAAGGCGCCGCCGACCCCGCCGACCCGCTGTGCGCCGCACACCTGCACTGCCCGCCCCTGGCCGTCGCCACCGCCGCCGACCTCGCCGCGAGCGTCCTCAACCCCTCCCTCGACTCCTGGGACCAGGCCCCCGCGGCATCCGAGCTGGAGACGCTCGTCACCCGCGCCCTCGCCGCCGAGATCTACGCAGGACCCGCCACCCCCGCCCACCCGCACAAGCCCCGGCCCGACGCCCTGATCACCACCGGCGGCACCGAGTCCAACCAACTCGCCCTGCTCCTCGCCCGCGAGACACACGGCACCGGCCTCCGCCTGATCTGCGGAGCCAACGCCCACCACTCACTGCCCCACGCCGCCTGGCTCCTCGGCCTGCCCGACCCCGTCACGCTCCCCGCCCCCACCGGCATCCTCGACCCCGCCGCCCTCGACGAGGCCCTCACCACCCTCCCCGGCCCCCACCTCGTCGCCGCCACCGCGGGCACCACCGACGCCGGACTCATCGACCCCCTCCCCGAGATCGCCGCCCTGTGCACCGCCCACCACGCCCGCCTGCACATCGACGCCGCCTACGGCGGAGGCCTCCTCCTCAGCGACCGCCACCGCGACAAACTCGCCGGCCTGGACCAGGCCCACACCATCACCCTCGACCTGCACAAACTCGGCTGGCAGCCGGTCGCAGCCGGCATCCTCGCCGTACGCGACCCCCACGACCTCACCGCCCTCCACCAGCACGCCGACTACCTCAACGCCGACGACGACACCGAAGCCGGCCTCCCCGACCTCCTCGGCCGCTCCCTGCGCACCACCCGCCGCCCCGACATCCTCAAGATCGCCGTCACCCTCAAAACCCTCGGCCGCACCGGCCTCGGCGCACTCGTCGACCAAGTCTGCGACCGGGCACAGGAGTTCGCCGCCCTCGTCCAGGACCATCCGGGCTTCGAGCTCCACGACCGCCCCACCATCAGCACGGTCCTGTTCCGGCCCGCACACACCACCGACGACGCCGTCGCCGCCGTACGCCGAAAACTCCTCCACCAAGGCCGCGCCGTCCTCGGCCGCGCCCGCCTCGACGGCCGCCTCTGGCTCAAAGCCACCCTGCTCAACCCCGACACCCGCCCCGACGACCTCGCCACCCTCCTCGCCCTCGTCGAAAAAGCCGCCGGCGAAACCGCCTGATCGAGGCCCCGCAAGACCGAGCCGCCCGACCCGAAGCCGGCCGAGACGAAGCCGCCCGCGAAGTCGAAGAACCCCCGAAGACTCCGCCGCACTCCGCCGAAGATCCGTGGAAGGAACCACCCCGATGAGCACGCCCCCGCACCCACACCACGAGCCCGACGCACCCCGCGACCTCGTCGGCATCGGCATCGGCCCCTTCAACCTCTCCCTCGCCGCCCTCGCCCACCCCCTCACCGAACTCGACACCGCCTTCTACGACCAGCGCCCCTCCTTCGCCTGGCACCCCGGCCTCCTCATCGACGGCTCCCGCATCCAAGTCCCCTTCCTCGCCGACCTGGTCACCCTCGCCGACCCCACCAGCCCCTGGACCTTCCTCAACCACCTCAAATCCCGCGACCGCCTCTTCCCCTTCTACTTCGCCGAGCGCTTCCACATCCAGCGCGCCGAGTACGACACCTACTGCCGCTGGGTGGCCGCAGGCCTCCCCGGACTCCACTTCGGCCACCAGATCGACGCCGTCCGCTGGAACCCCGAACGCGACACCTTCGAAGTCGACTACACCCAACTCGGCCCCGACGGAGAAGCCGAAGCCCTCGGCCGCACCCACACCCGCAACATCGCCCTGGGCATCGGCACCGAACCCCACATCCCCGAACCCCTCAAAACCCTCGTCGAAGCCCCCGGCGTACCCGTCGTCCACTCCGCCGACTACCTCGCCCACCGCGACACGTTCCGCACCGCCGGCCACGTCACCGTCATCGGATCAGGACAATCGGGCGCCGAAATCTTCCTCGACCTGCTCCGCGCCCGCCCCGCAGGCCGCGAAAGAATCCACTGGCTCGGCCGCACCGAGGCCTTCGCCCCCATGGAGTACTCCAAACTCGGCCTCGAACACTTCACCCCCGACTACACCCGCTACTTCCACGCCCTCCCCGAAGCCGTCCGCGACCGCCTCGTCACCAGCCAGTGGCAACTCCACAAAGGCATCGACGCCGACACCATCGCCGCCATCCACGACGAGCTCTACCACCGGACCCTGAACGGCGGCTGGCCCGACGTCGTCCTCACCCCCGGCGTCCGCGTCCGCACCGCAGGCCGCCTCGCCACCACCAAAGTCGAACTCCACCTGGAACACACCCAGCAGGACTCCCGCTCCCGCCTCACCACCGACGCCGTCATCCTCGCCACCGGCTACCGCGAACGCCCCCTCGACCGCCTCCTCGCCGGCCTCGACCCCTACCTGCGCCGCGACAGCCGCGGCCGCCCCCGCATCGACGAACGCTTCCGCCTCGCCCTCGACCCCGCCGTCAGCGCCGCCAACTGCCACATCTACGTACAGAACGCCGAACGCCACACCCACGGAGTCGGCACCCCCGACCTCGGCCTCGCCGCCTGGCGCTCCGCCACCATCCTCAACTCCCTCACCGGCAGGGAGATCTACCCCCTCCCCGCCCGGACCGCCTTCACCACCTTCGGACTCGACCAGCAGCAGCACCCCCACATCCCACGCGCCCGCCAGGCACCCACCCTCACCCCCCTCGTCGACGACAGACAACGAGCCACCAACAGGCAGGAAGAACTCCGGCGGCGGTGACCCTGGAGCAAGCCCCCACGTCAACGGCGCCGGCGCAAAAACCATCGCCGACGCCGTAGACCTGTCACCGCTCAACCTCTAGGCCCAGCCTCCAGGCCCAACCCCTAGAAAACCGGCACACCACCCCGCGTCAGCCGCCAGTCCACCGACGCGAAGTCCTTCGGATCCAGCACACCCTTCGCCGTCACCCACTCCGCAATCCGCGTCCGGATCTCCGTCGACTCCGACCACACCTCCTGCGCGGACGCCACATGCGGGAACGCACCACCGCCATTGGCCCGATAGTTGTTCACCGCGAACACGAACTTCTGCGCATCGTCCAGCGCGGCACCCTTGTAGGTCACATTCCGGACCCGCGAACCCGCCGCCCGGGCGATGTCGATCTCGTACGACAGCCCCGACACATAGTCGTAGTTGTAGTCCGGACGGCCGTTCGCGTTCGTCAGCTTCTCCACGTCCACCACCGCATCCGGCGCCGTCTGCACGAAATACTCCGCCGAATACTCCAGATACGCCTTCAGCTGCGCACCCGTCAGCACCTTCGCGACCAGCGTGTTGTCGTACACATACAGGCTCGACAGATCCCGGATCGTCACCTTCCCGGCCGGGATCTCCGACGTACGGGAGAACGGCGAGGCCTGCGCGATCACAGGCAGCGAGGCGAACTCGGTGCCCGCCAGCGCCGCCTTGACGACGTCCTCCTGCACCTTCGTGATCAGATCGATGATCGGCACGTCCTTGTACCGCGCCTCGACCGTCGTCAACGTCTCCGTCGCCGTACCCACCACCTGGTTGACGTACTCGACGACCTTCGCGTGCTCGTCCGACAGCAGCTTGGTGATCTTCGGGTCATCGGCGACCGTGTTGGAGTTGAGCACCTTCGAGGAGACGGACTCCACGCCCCAGCGGCCCTTCTCGAAGACCAGCTCGATGTCGAACAGCGACAGCCGCTCCGCATACGCCAACGGCTCCGACAACACCACCGTCCTCCCGGTCTTCGCATTGGTGACCCTCAACTCCGGGATCTCCACATGCGCATGACCGACCAGAATCGCATCGATGTCCGGCACCTGCTGAGCCACCAACGCGGCCGAATTCTCGACATACGGCAGCTGGTCACCGTAAGACGACGTACCCGAGGAACCGGAGTGCGCCGAGACGACCACCACATCCGCACCCATCGACTTCAGCCTCGGCACCCACTTCGCCGCCTGCTCCTCCAGACCCGGAAACTCCAACCTCCCCTGCACATAAGCCTTGTCCCAGATCGCAATACCGGGATTCGTCAGACCCAGCACCGCCACCTTCACCGACGGCAGCCCCGGCACCCGGAACTTCTTGATGACATACGGCGGGAAAGCCGGCCTCTGCGTCTTCGCGTCCAGCGCATTCGCACCCAGCAGCGGGAAATGCAGCTGCTCCTCGAACTTCCGCAGCGTCTCGATGCCGTAGTTGAACTCGTGATTGCCCAGCGCCGCCGCGTCATACCCGATCGCATTCATCGCCTGCGCCATCGGATGCACCGGACCACCCTCCGCGGTGATCGGATCCACCTTCGCGTAGTAGTACGTCAGCGGGGTGCCCTGGATCGTGTCACCCGCATCCAGCAGCAGCGTGTTGCAGCGGCCCTTCTCCGCACGCACCTGGTTCACCAGCGTCGAGATACGCGACAGCCCCTGCGCGTTGCCCGCCTTGTCGGAGTACTCCGCGTTCTTGAAGTAGTCCCAGTTGAAGACATGACCGTGCAGATCGGTCGTACCCATCACGGTGAGCGAGTACCGCTTCGCCGGCCTCTGCGCCGCAGTGGCCTCGGCCGCCTGTGCCGCCGGAGCTGCGACAGCGCTCGCCACCGCCACCCCCGCTCCGGTCGCCGCGGACTTCTGCAGAAACTTCCGGCGGTTCAAGGCCATGTCCAGATCTCCTATGGGAAGAGTCAACAACGCGCGTAGATTCTGACCTGCGCATGACCGACCGCAACAGATCCGGCAGGTTGCGATTGGATGACCGAAGCGGTCAACCACACGGCTCCCGCCGACCAAGAGGTGACAGAGTGGGGCGTATGACCACCCCCTCACCGGAAGCCCCCCACCCCGCCGTCCCTTACGGCACCCCCGACGCCCCCCGCATCGCCGTACGCGGCGAAGCCCACCTCGAAGTCGACCCCGAAATCGCCCGCATCGGCATCACCGTCGCCTCCCGCGGCAAAGACCGCCGCGCCGCCCTCGACGACCTCACCCGCCGCAACACCACCGCCCTCGACCTCATCAAGACCTACGGAGAGGCGGTGGAACGACTGGAAACCGGCTCCTTCTCCATCACCCCCGAACTCAAGGAACACGGCCGCGGCGAACGCATCCACGCCTACCACGGCCGCGTCCACATCACCGCCGAACTCACGGACTTCACCGCCCTCGGCGAACTCACCACCCGCCTCGCCGACCTCGAACTCGCCCGCGTCGACGGCCCCTGGTGGGCGCTCCGCCCCGACTCACCCGCCCACCGCCAAGCCCGCCAACAAGCAGTCAAGGAAGCAGTCCAACGAGCCAGGGAGTACGCCGAGGCCCTCGGCACCACCCTCGCCGCCCTCGTGGAACTCGCCGACATCGGAGCCGAAAACCCCCAGCCCTACCCACCCACCCCCGGAGCCCGCATGCGCTCCATGGCCTACGGCGCAGCAGCCGAAGACACCGCCGCACCCCTCGACCTCGAACCCCAACGTCAACACGTCTACGCAACCGTCAACGCCCGATTCACCATGACCCCACCACGCCTCTAGAACTCCGCTCCGAAGCCGTTCGAATGCTCATCGGAGCATGCATCTGCACAATTCAATACTTGTCAACAACCCTTCATCCAAAGGTTGTTGAGTAGTCACGCACGCCAAATTCTCTACCCGCCGGTAAGGCCTACGCTCAAACCATGCGCCGAGCAAAGATCGTCTGCACACTAGGGCCCGCCACCGACTCGTACGACCAGATCAAAGCCCTGGTCGAAGCCGGAATGGACGTCGCCCGATTCAACCTGAGCCACGGCACCCACGCCGAACACGAGGAGCGCTACCAGCGCGTGCGAAAGGCCGCCGACGAAACCGGCCGCAGCGTCGGAATCCTCGCCGACCTTCAAGGCCCGAAGATCCGACTCGGCCACTTCACCGAAGGCCCCGTACTCCTTGAACGCGGCGACACCTTCACCATCACAGTGGAGGAAGGCATCCAAGGCAACGGCCACACCTGCGGCACCACATACCCCGGCCTCGCCACCGACGTCACCCCTGGCGAGCGCATCCTCGTCGACGACGGAAAAGTCTGCCTCCAAGTCACCCAGGTCGACGGCCCACGCGTCCACACCCGCGTCATCGAAGGCGGCATGGTCTCCGACCATAAAGGCCTCAACCTCCCCGGAGTCGCCGTCTCCGTCCCCGCCCTCTCGGACAAGGACGAAGCAGACCTCCGGTGGGCCCTGCGGACCGGCTTCGACGTCATCGCGCTGTCCTTCGTCCGCAGCGGCCACGACATCGAAGACGTCCACCGCATCATGGACGAAGAAGCCCGCCGACTCCCCGTCATCGCCAAGGTCGAGAAGCCGCAGGCAGTGGACGCGATCGACGACATCGTCGCCGCATTCGACGGCATCATGGTCGCGCGAGGAGACTTGGGCGTGGAGATGCCCCTCGAACAGGTCCCGATCGTCCAAAAGCGCGCCATCAAACTGGCGAAGCGCAACGCCAAGCCGGTGATTGTGGCAACGCAGATGCTGGACTCGATGATCGACAACTCCCGACCGACGCGCGCGGAGGCCAGCGACGTCGCGAACGCCGTCATCGACGGCACGGACGCGGTGATGCTTTCCGGCGAGACGAGCGTCGGCAAATACCCCATCGAGACGGTCCAGACGATGGCCAAGATCGTCGAGGCGGCGGAGGAGGACATCCTCGCGAAGGGCCTCCCACCGCTGACGGAACGGAACAAGCCCCGCACCCAAGGCGGCGCGGTCGCCCGCGCGGCGGCGGAAATGGGCGACTTCCTGGGCGCCAGGTTCCTGGTGGCCTTCACCCAGTCGGGCGACACCGCTCGTCGACTTTCACGTTATCGCTCACCTATCCCGCTGCTGGCTTTCACGCCGGAGCCGGCGACGCGGTCGCAGCTGAGCCTGACGTGGGGGGCGGAGACGTTCCTCGGGCCGCATGTGGACTCGACGGATGCGATGGTCGAGCAGGTCGATGAGCTGTTGTTGAAGTACGGCCGCTGCAAGAAGGGGGACGTCGTGGTGATTACGGCGGGGTCGCCTCCGGGGGTTTCTGGGTCGACGAACATGGTGCGGGTGCATCACATTGGGGAGGATGACAGTCCCAAGTAGGGGTCTGGGGTCAGTACTTGGGGCCTACGTGGGCGTCCATGAGGGCTACTGAGGCCTTGCGGGCAATGGAGATGTTGAACGGGTCGCTGCCGCGCGCAAGGGTCGTCCACTCGACGCCGACCTTGTCGAGGGTGTCGGTGAAGAGCTTCCGGATGTCGTCTGACTTGTTGGCGAAGAAGTATCGCGGGTATTCGTAGCGCTTGCGCTCACCGGCTACCAGGCGTGTGGTCCAGTTGGTGATGCGGCAGCCGTCGGAGTGGATGAGGCCGCGGATGAATTCCCAAGGGTGGGCGTCGATGATTTCCTGCTGCCAGGGTTCGAGTGCGATGAGTCGATCGTGCTTCTTGCCTGGGCCATGTTGAGGGAAGAGGCAGTGCAGGTGCTTTGAGTAGACCTTCACGTTGTGACAGCCGGTCTTGCGGACGCGGCAGACGGAGTTGCCCGGGAAGACGGCGCGAATGGCTTGCTCGCAGTCGTCGATGAGGCCAGGCCACGAGTCGGCGCACGTGATCATGAGGTTGGGAACGCGGTGCTCGGAGTAATGGCTGATATGGCCGTCGCCGAGGTAAAGGCCGAGCAGGTAGCTGTACGCCGCTCCGTCGAGATCTCGCCCATCGCAGCGGGCGCATGGAGCGCTGTGCCGTCCTGGGCATTCGCCGCGCTTCGCCCGGTCCTGATGCTTCCAGTAGCTGACTGTTCCCAGGGGAACGTTGAGGGTCCGGGCCACATCCGCGTTCTTGGTGCCGTTGCGCAGCAGGGTGAGGGCTTTGTGTCGCACGGCAGTGCCATGAAAGTTCATGCGACCACTCTGGGTCACTGGCTGTGACTGCATGTACGAAAAGGCGGAGGATCACGCGAACGTGATCCTCCGCTTTCGGTTCAAATGTGCCCGGTGTGGGATTCGAACCCACATGCCCTAAGGCACGGTGGTTTGAGCACCGCGAGTCTGACCAGTTCCTCCAACCGGGCAAGTTGTGGATCTGTCGGGAAGTGTACCGGGTCACCGCACACAGCTGCAGCTAGGTAGGCTGCTCGCAGCAGCACCTGCCCGGCCCGTAACAAGGAGCCCCCGTGACCGCCCCCGAGTCGCCCCAGCCCGTAGACGCGCCCGACGACGACAAGTCGCACGTGCCTCCGCTGACGACCCGTGTCGTCATCGCCGAGGACGAGGCCCTGATCCGGCTCGACCTCAAAGAGATGCTGGAGGAAGAGGGCTACAGCGTCGTCGGTGAGGCCGGTGACGGCGAGCAGGCCATCGAGCTTGCCCGTGAGCACCAGCCGGACCTTGTGATCCTCGATGTGAAGATGCCCAAGCTGGACGGCATCTCGGCGGCCGAGAAGATCGCCGAGGAGCGCATCGCCCCCGTGCTGATGCTTACGGCCTTCTCGCAGCGTGACCTCGTCGAGCGGGCCCGCGATGCAGGTGCGATGGCGTACCTCGTGAAGCCGTTCAGCAAGAGTGATGTCGTTCCGGCCATTGAGATGGCTGTCTCGCGGTTCACGGAGCTGAAGGAGCTGGAGAAGGAGGTCGCCGACCTCACGCTCCGTCTGGAGACCCGCAAGCTGGTCGACCGGGCGAAGTCCATTCTCCAGACCGAGTACGGGCTGACGGAGCCGGCGGCGTTCCGGTGGATTCAGAAGACGTCGATGGATCGTCGGATGTCGATGCAGCAGGTTGCGGAGGCGGTCATTCAGGACGCGGACGAGAAGAAGGCCGCGAAGGGCTGACCTCCGGCCCCCGCATACAGATCGAGGCCCGCGTCCCTGGGGAACCAGGGGCGCGGGCCTCGTCGTACCGCCGAAGAGGGCGGTCTCAGTCCTCGCCGAGGTATGCCTTGCGTACGGACTCGTCGTGCAGGAGGTCCTGGCCGGTGCCGGAGAGGACGATCTTGCCGACCTCCATGACGTGGCCGTGGTCGGCCAGGGAGAGTGCGGCCTGGGCGTTCTGTTCGATGAGCAGGATGGTGGTGCCCTGGGCCTTGAGTTCCTGGATGGTGGCCATGATCTTCTGCATCATGATCGGGGAGAGACCCATGGAGGGTTCGTCGAGCATGAGCAGTTTGGGGCGGGACATCAGGGCGCGGCCCATGGCGAGCATTTGCTGTTCGCCGCCGGAGAGGGTTCCGGCGGCCTGCTTGCGTCGTTCTCCGAGGATGGGGAAGAGGTCGTAGGCGCGCTGGATGTCCTTTTCGATGCCTTCTTTGTCGTTGCGGAGGAAGGCGCCGAGGCGGAGGTTGTCCTCGATGGTCATGCGGGGGAAGATGCGTCGGCCTTCGGGGGAGTGGGCCAGTCCCTGGGAGACGATCTTGTGGGCGGGGATTTTGTTCAGCGTCTTGCCGTCGAATTTGATCTGTCCGGCGAGGGGCTGAAGGAGGCCCGAGAGTGTCCGCAGGGTTGTTGTCTTCCCGGCGCCGTTCGTGCCGATGAGGGTGACGACTTCGCCGGCTTCGACCTTGAACGAGATGCCTTTGACGGCTTCGATCTTGCCGTAGGCGACCTTGAGGTCTTCGACCTCGAGCAGTGCGGTCACTTGGCGTCTCCTTCTGCGGTGCTCTGCGCCTCGGCGGCTTCGACCTCGGTGGTCTCCTCTGTGCCGGGTGCGCCTTCGAAGGGCGTGCCGAGGTAGGCGGCGATGACGCGTTCGTCGGCCTGGACGACTTCGGCGCTGCCTTCGACGAGTTTTTCGCCTTGGACGAGCACGGCGACGCGGTCGCAGAGGTTCATGATGAACCGGATGTCGTGCTCGATGACGAGGATGGCGATGCCCTTGTCGCGGATGGCGAAGACGAGTTCCTCGGTGGCCCGGGTTTCCTGGGGGTTCATGCCCGCGGTGGGTTCGTCGAGGAGTAGCAGGCCGGGTTCGCTCGCGAGGGCGCGGGCGATTTCGAGCTTGCGTTGTTCGCCGTAGGGGAGGTTGCGGGCGAGGTGGTCTGCTTTGGCTGCGAGGCCGGTGAACTCGAGGAGTTCCATGGCGCGTTCGCGGGATTCCTGTTCGGCTTTCTTGAAGCCGGGCAGGCGCAGGAGTGCTGACCAGAGGCCTTCGTTGGTTCTGGTGTGGCGTCCGACGAGCACGTTTTCCAGGACGGTCATGTTGGCGAAGAGCCGGATGTTCTGGAATGTGCGGGCGATGCCTGCCTGGGTGACGAGGTGGGGTTTGGGCGGTAGGACGGTGTCCTTGTACTTCACTGTTCCGCTGGTCGGGATGTAGAGGCCCGTCAGGCAGTTGAAGAAGGTGGTTTTGCCCGCGCCGTTGGGTCCGATGAGGCCGACGATTTCGCCGCTGTTGACGGTGAGGTCCACGGAGCGTACGGCGGTGAGGCCGCCGAAGCGCATGGTGACGTCGCTGGCGTCGAGGACGGTTGTGGTGGTGGCGGTTGTGGTGGTCATGGCGTTCACGCCCCTGCCTTGGCGACGCCGGTGGTTTCTGGCAGCTCGGTGTCCTCTGGTACGTCGAGTTGTCCGGTTTCGTGGAACTCGAGTTGCTTCCTGCGGTCGGCGACGAGGCCTTCGGGGCGGAAGCGCATGAGGAGCATGAGGGCGATGCCGAAGAGGAGGAGCTGGTAGTCCGACATGAACTGGAGTTTGGCCGGGATGAGGTAGAGGAGGGCGGCGCCGATGAGGGGTCCGCTGATGGTTCCCATGCCGCCGAGGATGACGGCGGCGAGGAGGAAGGCGGAGTTGGGGGGGACGGGGCCGGCGAACTGGTATTGCTCGGGGGTGACGCTGTAGGAGACGTGGGCCTGGACGGTGCCGGCGAAGCCGGCGAGGGAGGCGCCGAGGGCGAAGGCGAGGAGTTTGAGGCGGAAGCCGTTGATGCCCATGGCGGTGGCGGCGGTCTCGTCCTCGCGGATGGCGACCCAGGCGCGGCCGATGCGGGATTCCGCGGAGCGGCGGAAGACGGTCACGACGACGGCCGTGAACAGGAGCATCAGCAGGTAGTAGTTGGCGGAGCGGGTGAGTTCGTGGCCGAGGATGTCGTGGGGGATGCCGAGGTTGAATCCGAGGATCTCCAGGTCGGGGATGTTCGGGATGCCGTTGGATCCGTTGGTGACGTCGGGGCCGCTGTTCCCGTTGAGGTTGTTCATGGTGATGCGGAAGATCTCACCGAAGCCGAGGGTGACGATGGCGAGGTAGTCGCCGCGCAGCCGCAGGGTCGGGGCGCCGATGACCACGCCGAAGATCAGTGAGGCGGCGGCGCCGGTGAGGACGGCGGCCCAGAACGGGAACTGGACGCCGATGCTGGATTGGGGTGAGCCGGAGACGAGGGCGGCGGCGTAGGCGCCGACGCCGAGGAATGCGACGTATCCCAGGTCGAGCAGACCGGCGAGACCGACGACGACGTTGAGGCCGAGGGCCACGGTCGCGAAGATCAGGATGTTGGCGCCGATGAGGGCGAACTGGTCGTTGGTCTGTGTGAAGGGGAAGCAGATCGCGGCGACGAAGGCGGCTGTGAGGGTGACGCTGCGGTGTTTGGTGGTGAGGGCCGAGAGCTGCTTGATGAGGCCGGAGCGGGTGAGTGCGGTGAATCCGAATCCGGCGATGATGAGGAAGCCGATGAACAGTTCGGAGTATTCGGTGCCGATGCCGTAGGCGAAGACGTAGAGGCCGATGCCGAAGCCGGCGGCGATGATGAGGATCTCGGCCCAGGCGGGGAGGTCCGCTGCGCGGCGGGGTTCGGGGGCTGTGAGGGCGTGGCGGATCCTGCCCCAGAGGCCCGGGGTCGGTGTGTCTTCGTCGTATGGCTGGTCGACGGGGAGGCCGAAGGCTCCGATGACGGCGATGAGGGTTCCGATGCCGGAGATCCAGGCGCCGGGTTCGAGGTTGACGAGGCCGCCGAGTTCCTGGCTGATGGCGCCCATGGTGTAGCCGGTGGTGCCGAGGGTGCCGAGGGCGAGGAGGACGACGGGGCTGTTGGTGCCGCCGGGGGTGAGCCAGCCGAGTCCTCGGATGCCGTAGCCGGAGAGGGCGAAGAGCAGGGTGAGGATTGCCCCGGTGAGGGTGAGGACCTGTAGTCCGCCCGGGTAGCCGGTGACGGTGAGGTCGCCGGGGAATTCGGCGGTCCAGGTCCAGGCGAGGAAGGTGCCCACGAGTGCGACGGCGGAGCCGGCGATGGTGGTGAGGCGGGCGAGGGCCGGGGGCAGGGGTATCAACGGGGTTGCCGTGGTGGGCGTGTTGGTGAGGTCCGCGGTGGTGCCGTTGGGGATTTTGGTGGTCATGGGTATCACGCCCGATCCGCGACGCGTTCGCCGAGCAGGCCCTGCGGTCGGAAGAGCAGGACGAGGATGAGGAGGGCGAAGGCCCACACGTCCTTCCAGGCGCCGCCGCCGAAGAGGTCCATGCCGGGGATGTCGCCGATGTAGCCGATGGCGAGGGATTCGGCGACGCCGAGGACGAGGCCGCCGAGCATGGCGCCGTAGATGTTGCCGATGCCGCCGAGGACGGCTGCGGTGAAGGCTTTGAGGCCCATGAGGAAGCCCATGCGGAAGCCGACCTGGCCGTTGTGGAGTCCGTAGCCGACGGCTGCGATGGCCGCGAACGCCGCGCCGATGGCGAAGGCCATGACGATGATGCGGTCGGTGTTGATGCCCATGAGTTTGGCGGTGTCGGGGTCCTGTGCGGTGGCCTGCATGCCGCGTCCGGAGCGGGTCTTGGTGACGAAGAGGCCGAGGGCGAACATGCAGACGGGGGCGGCGATGATGATGAAGAGGTCGCCGCGCTGGATGTTGGCGCCGAGGACGTCGAAGGGGCCGCCGCTGAACTGGGGGAAGGGGCGGTCCTTCTTGGCGTCCGGGTACCACTTCCAGACGATCTGCTGGAGCACGATGGACAGGCCGATGGCGGTGATGAGGGGCGCCAGGCGTGGTGCGTTGCGCAGGGGGCGGTAGGCGAAGCGTTCCGCCGCGGTGGCGACGGCGACGGAGACGATGACGCCGCCGAGGATCATGAGGGGGATGGCGGCGCCGAGGGCGAAGTCCTTGGGCAGCCAGAGGTAGATGGTGAGGGCCCCGAAGCCCCCGACCATGAAGATCTCGCCGTGGGCGAAGTTGATGAGCTGGACGATGCCGTAGACCATCGTGTAGCCGATCGCGATGAGTCCGTACATCGCGCCGAGGATGAGTCCATTGGCCAGCTGTTGCGGCAGTTCGTTCACCGCAGGGCCTCCGTGGAGTGGTTCGGATATGGCGCCGCGCGGGAGCGCTGGTGGGCGCTCCCGCGCGGCCTGATCAATGTGTGAGGTGCAGAGGGGTTGTCGCCCTTTGCCCGATCAGCCGATCTTGGGCACTCCGCTGTACTCCGGCGTCCACGCGTTGTTCTTGATCTTGTAGGCGGTCATGGTGTGGTTGGTCGTGTCGCCGTACTGGTCGAAGGAGATGGTGCCGGTGACGCCGTCGAACTTGACCTTGCTCATGGCGTCCAGGACGGCCTTGCGGCCGTCGGAGGGCACCTTGCCGTCGTTGCCCTCGACTGCGAGCTTGACGGCCTCGATGATGGCCCAGGTGGCGTCGTAGGTGAGGCCGCCGTAGGCCTCGTAGGCGTCCTTGTAGCCCGCGTTCTTGTAGTTCGCGATGAACGTCTTGGCGGAGGCGAGCTGTTCGACGGGCTTGCCGACGGAGGTGGCGAGGTCGCCTTCGGCCTTCTTGTTGAGCTTGGGGTAGTCGCCGGAGTAGATGCCGTCGCCGCCCATGAGCGGGATCTTCAGGCCGCTGTCCTTGAGCTGCTGGCTCAGGGGGGCGGCGGCCGGGTACTCGCCGCCGTAGTAGAGGGCCTGGGCGCCGGTCTTCTTGATCTTGGCGACGACGGCGTTGAAGTCGCGGTCGTCGGGGTTGATGTGGTCGCTGCCGACGATGGTGCCGCCCAGCTTGGTGAAGTTCGTCTTGAAGGAGGCGGCGAGGCCGGCGCCGTAGGTCTTCTGGTCGTCGATCAGGTAGGTCTTCTTGACCTTGGCCCTGTTGTAGAGGTAGTCGGCCGCGAAGGCGCCCTGGATCTCGTCCGTGGTGGCGGTGCGGAAGAAGGTCTTGAACTGGCGGACCCGGTTGTTGGTCTTCCAGCCGTCGCCCTGGGTGAGTTCCGTACCGGTGTTGGCGGGGGAGATCTGGGTGAGGCCTGCGTCGTTGAACGGCTTCTGCATCTGCTGGGAGACGCTGGAGTTCAGCGGGCCGACGACGCCGAGGACGTCCTTCTCGCTGATGAACTTCTGGGCGTTCTGCTGGCCGACGGAGGGCTGGGCCTGGTCGTCGAGGGCCTCGATCTTGAACTCGACGCCCTTGACGAGGTTCTGCTTGTTGGCCGTCTTGGCGGCCAGGTCGGCGGAGTTCTTGATGCCGAGGCCGAGGGCCGAGAGGTCGCCGGTGAGCGGGGCGTCGACACCGATCACGACCGTGGTCTTGCTGCCGTTGCTGCTGTCGCTCTTGTCACGCGACCCACAGGCAGTGAGTGTCAGCGATCCCGCCGCGAGTGCGGCGGTGATAGCGATGATCGAACGTTGACGCACGAGTCAGGTCCTTTCCCTGGCGCGGCGGCTCCCCGTGGAACGCACCGAGTCCGGCGCCTTGCCGAATTTGCTTCGAATCCTGTGGCGCGGTGACTGGCCGTGACTCTAAGCGGGTGTAGGGAACGTGTAGGAGTGTCTGACCCAGGCTGTGACGCTCTTGTTATGACACGACGTAATGCAGAGCGGTACTTGCCGGGTGGATGCGCGGAATTCCAGCCGATTCGCCCTGTCCGCATGCTGAGAACGCGCAGGACGCGAGGATGCGTTTTCAGTAGTGTTCAGCGGTTTTGCTGATGACGTGCGGTCGTTGCCGGAGGCGACTTGAATGGCTTCTCGGGGGGTTGTGGGCCGGGGCGCACCTGGGGTGGGGGAGCGGGCCTCTATTGCGTGTGTATTACGCAGAGTTACGTGGTGGAAAGGGCCTCCGGCGGTGGTCCGCACTTTCGCGTATTTCCGGCGCATCTCTCAGCCCCAGGGGCCATTGCTCGGGTTGCCCGTGCGGTACCGCTTCTCGCAACCTTCGCGCGCCATACGGTCGATGAGCCGGTCGGCGGCCTCGGCATCGCCGCGCTCGCGCTCGGCGCGGGCGGCGTGCACGACGTGCCTGAGGATGTCGTACTGGCCGTCGGACAGGCCCATTTCCTGGTAGTCGCCCACCGTGTCGCCCTTGAGTTGCCGGCGCGACCAGTAGGCGACGATCCGCGTGCACAGTTCCTCGCGCGTTGTCGTACGGGGCGCGGGCGTGCCGGTGGCGCGCGCCGGGCTGCTCGCGCCTTCCGCTCCGCCCGCCGTGCCGGAGTCCCCGCACGAGGTGACCGGGCCGCCCGCCAGGAGCACCAGTCCGAGTGCCGCCCATGCCCTCAAGGCTCGTCCCGTAGCCATGCCCTGACGCTATGCTGCCGACTGGGCGGGATCAACTGCCCTGCGGCCTCGGCCTGTTGGACGCCGGTCAGCCGGCCGCGCCCACAGGTGCCCCGTCGCCGGGCCGGACGTCGCGCAGCAGGCAGGTCAGGCGTGCGCTGCACACGCGCCGTCCCTCCTCGTCGCTGATCACGATCTCGTACGTGGCGGTGGAGCGGCCGCGGTGCACGGGGGTGGCGACTCCGGTGACCAGGCCGGAGCGTACGCCGCGGTGGTGGGTGCAGTTGAGGTCGACGCCGACCGCGATCTTGGAGCTGCCGCCGTGGAGCATGGAGCCGACGGAGCCGAGGGTCTCGGCGAGGACGGCGGAGGCGCCGCCGTGCAGCAGGCCGTAGGGCTGGGTGTTGCCCTCGACGGGCATGGTGCCGACGACGCGGTCCGCGGAGGCCTCGAGGATCTCCACGCCCATGCGGGTGCCGAGGTGTCCGGCGGAGAAGAGGGCCAGGAGGTCGATGCCGAGTGCGGCGTACTCGTCGATGACCTCCTGCGGGAACTTCACGTACTGCTGCTCGCCCATGGGCCCGGCTCCGTTCGTCCTGATCACTCGTCCAGACTGTCTGAGCAAACGCTCAGTCGGTTGCCGATTGTTCCAGACGTACGACGACGGACTTGCTGGCCGGGGTGTTACTGGTGTCGGCGGTGGAGTCCAGCGGCACCAGGACGTTGGTCTCGGGGTAGTAGGCGGCGGCGCAGCCACGAGCCGTCGGGTAGTGCACGACGCGGAAGCCGGGCGCCCTGCGCTCGACGCCGTCCTTCCACTCGCCGACCAGGTCGACGTACGACCCGTCGGCGACGCCGAGCGTGCGGGCGTCCTCGGGGTTGACCAGGACGACGCGGCGGCCGTTCCTGATGCCGCGGTAGCGGTCGTCGAGGCCGTAGATGGTGGTGTTGTACTGGTCGTGCGAGCGCAGCGTCTGCAGCAGCAGCCGGCCTTCGGGCAGCCTGGGGTACTCGACGGGCGCCGCCGTGAAGTTCGCCTTGCCGGTTGCCGTGGGGAAGCGGCGTTCGTCGCGCGGGGCGTGGGGGAGGGTGAAGCCGCCGGGGCGGGCCACGCGCGCGTTGAAGTCCTCGAAGCCGGGGACCACGCGCGCGATGCGGTCGCGGATGGCGGCGTAGTCCTTCTCGAACTCCTCCCAGGGCACCGCGTCGTCCTCGCCGAGCACACGGCGGGCCAGGCGGCAGACGATGGCCGGCTCCGACAGCAGGTGGGTGCTCGCGGGCTCCAGGCGGCCGCGGGAGGCGTGCACCATGCCCATGGAGTCCTCGACGGTCACGAACTGCTCTGTGCTTTTCCCATGCGGGCCGACCTGCAGATCGCGCTCGGTGCGGCCCAGGGTGGGCAGGATCAGGGCACGCGCGCCCGTGACGACGTGCGAGCGGTTGAGCTTGGTCGACACGTGCACGGTGAGGCGGGCGCGCCGCATGGCCGCCTCGGTGACCTCGGTGTCCGGGGAGGCGGACACGAAGTTGCCGCCCATCGCGAAGAACACCTTCGCCCGGCCGTCGCGCAGGGCGCGGATGGCCTGGACGACGTCGTAGCCGTGCTCGCGCGGCGGTGCGAAGCCGAACTCCTTCTCCAGGGCGTCCAGGAAGGCGGGGGCGGGGCGCTCGAAGATGCCCATGGTCCGGTCGCCCTGCACGTTCGAGTGCCCGCGCACCGGGCACACGCCCGCGCCCGGGCGGCCGATGTTGCCGCGCAGCAGAAGGAAGTTGACGACCTCGCGGATGGTCGGCACGGAGTGCTTGTGCTGGGTCAGGCCCATCGCCCAGCACACGATGGTGCGCTTCGAGGCGAGGACCATCTTCAGGGCGGTGTCGATCTCCGCGCGCGTGAGGCCGGTCGCGGTCAACGTCTCGTCCCAGTCGGCGGCCTTGGCGGCCGCGGCGAACTCCTCGTAGCCGTGGGTGTGTTCGCTCACGAACGCCTCGTCGACCGCGCCCTCCGTCTCCAGGATGAGCTTGTTGAGGAGGCGGAAGAGGGCCTGGTCGCCGCCGATGCGGATCTGCAGGAACAGGTCGTTGAGGGCGGCGCCCCTGAGCATGCCCTGCGCGGTCTGCGGGTTCTTGAACCGCTCCAGGCCGGCCTCGGGCAGCGGGTTCACGCTGATGATCTTCGCGCCGTTGGCCTTGGCCTTCTCCAGGGCGGAGAGCATGCGCGGGTGGTTGGTCCCCGGGTTCTGGCCGGCGACGATGATCAGGTCGGCCTTGAAGAGGTCCTCCAGCAGGACGCTGCCCTTGCCGATGCCGATCGTCTCGCTCAGGGCCGAACCGGACGACTCGTGACACATGTTGGAGCAGTCGGGCAGGTTGTTCGTGCCGAGCCGGCGGGCGAAGAGCTGGTAGAGGAAGGCCGCCTCGTTGCTGGTGCGCCCGGAGGTGTAGAAGAGCGCCTCGTCGGGGCAGTCGAGGGCGGCGAGCTCCTCGGCGACGATGTCGAAGGCGCGCTCCCAGCTCACCGGCTCGTAGTGCGTGCCCCCTTCGGGCAGATGCATGGGGTGGGTGAGCCGGCCCTGCTGGCCCAGCCAGTAGCCGCTGCGGGAGGCGAGGTCGGCGACGGAGTGCGCGGCGAAGAACTCCGGGGTGACCCGGCGCAGGGTGGCCTCCTCGGCGACCGCCTTCGCGCCGTTCTCACAGAACTCCGCCGCGTGCCGGTGGTCCGGTTCCGGCCAGGCGCAGCCCGGGCAGTCGAAGCCGTCCTTCTGGTTGACGCGCAGCAGCGTCAGCGCGGTCCGCTTCACACCCATCTGCTGCTGGGCGATGCGCAGGGTGTGCCCGATGGCCGGCAGTCCCGCCGCCGCGTGCTTGGGCCCGGCGACCTGCGGTGCGTCCTGGACCGGATCACCCTTGGGCGGCTTCGTCGCCATCGCGCACTCTCCTTCACAGACACCTGCGAGCTACCACTTCGATCCTCGCACGCGCGACTGACAGCGGGGACAGCCGGTTCTGCGCGGGGAGCGTGATCTCCGGTGGGGCCGGCGCCGGCCGCTGCTGTTCCCCGCCGTGGCGTTGCGTTGGCGCCCGTCGCCTTTCTTTGCGCCGGGCCGGCGATCGGCTTCGGCGGCAAAGGCGGGGGCTCCCCGGCGCTCGAAGCGGTGGGGGAGGTGCCGATCCGGCGGGGAGCCACGACTGTCAGTGGCACGTGGCAGGATCGGGGCGTGGCAGAAACAGCATCGAAGACGACCGACAAGACCGCCGGCGGCAACACGCGGCCCCGCCTCATGCTCATGGACGGGCACTCGCTGGCCTACCGTGCGTTCTTCGCGCTGCCCGCGGAGAACTTCACGACCGCGACGGGCCAGCCGACGAACGCGATCTACGGCTTCGCGTCGATGCTGGCCAACACCCTGCGTGACGAGGAGCCCACGCACTTCGCGGTGGCCTTCGACGTCTCCCGCAAGACCTGGCGCTCCGAGGAGTTCACGGAGTACAAGGCCAACCGCTCCAAGACCCCGGACGAGTTCAAGGGCCAGGTCGAGCTGATCGGCGAGCTCCTGGACGCGATGAACGCCTCGCGGTTCGCGGTCGACGGCTTCGAGGCGGACGACGTCATCGCCACCCTCGCCACCCAGGCGGAGGCCGAGGGCTTCGAGGTGCTGATCGTCACCGGCGACCGTGACTCCTTCCAGCTGGTCAGCGAGCACACGACGGTGCTGTACCCGACGAAGGGCGTCTCCGAGCTGACCCGGTTCACCCCGGAGAAGGTCTTCGAGAAGTACGGGCTGACGCCCGCGCAGTACCCCGACTTCGCGGCCCTGCGCGGCGACCCGTCCGACAACCTGCCGGGCATCCCCGGCGTGGGTGAGAAGACGGCCGCGAAGTGGATCAACCAGTTCGGTTCGTTCGCGGAACTCGTCGAGCGGGTCGAGGAGGTCAAGGGCAAGGCCGGGCAGAACCTGCGCGAGCACCTGGAGGCGGTCAAGCTCAACCGCCGCCTGACCGAGATGGTGCGCACCGTCGAGCTGCCCAAGCGGGTCGCCGACCTGGAGCGCGCTCCCTACGACCGCACGGCCGTCGCGATGGTCCTGGACACCCTGGAGATCAGGAACCCCTCGCTGCGCGAGCGGCTGCTCGCCGTGGACCCGGGCGGCGAGCAGGCCGAGGCGACTCCGGTGGCGCCCGGGGTGGAGCTGGACGGGACGGTGCTGGGCACGGGCGAGCTGGCCGGCTGGCTCACCGAGCACGGCAGCGAGACGCTCGGCATCGCCACGCTCGACACCTGGGCGCTGGGCTCCGGCTCGGTCGCCGAGGTCGCGCTCGCCACCGCCGAGGGGCCGGCCGCCTGGTTCGACCCCTCCCAGCTGGACGAGGCCGACGAGAACGCGTGGGCGACCTGGCTGGCCGCCGAGGACCGCCCCAAGGTCCTGCACAACGCCAAGGGCGCCATGCGGGTCCTCGCCGAGCACGGCTGGTCCGTCGCCGGCGTCTCGATGGACACCGCGCTTGCCGCCTACCTGGTCAAGCCGGGCCGCCGCTCCTTCGACCTGGACGCGCTGTCCCTGGAGTACCTGGGCCGTGAGCTGGCCCCCGCCGCCGCGGCCGACGGGCAGCTCGCCTTCGGCGCCGACGACGGCGCGGAGGCCGAGGCGCTCATGGTGCAGGCCCGCGCGATCCTCGACCTCGGCGAGGCCTTCCGGGGCCGCCTGGAGGAGGTCGGCGCCTCGGACCTGCTGCGCGACATGGAACTGCCCACCTCGATCCTGCTCGCCCGCATGGAGCGGCACGGCATCGCCGCCGACCGGGCCCACCTGGAGGCCATGGAGCAGATGTTCGCGGGCGCCGTCCAGCAGGCGGTGAAGGAGGCGCACGCGGCAGCGGGCCACGAGTTCAACCTGGGCTCGCCCAAGCAGCTCCAGGAGGTCCTCTTCGGCGAGCTGGGCCTGCCCAAGACGAAGAAGACCAAGACCGGCTACACCACGGACGCCGACGCCCTGGCCTGGCTCGCCACTCAGACGGACAACGAACTGCCGGTGGTCATGCTCCGCCACCGCGAGCAGGCCAAGCTGCGCGTCACCGTCGAGGGCCTGATCAAGACGATCGCCACCGACGGCCGCATCCACACCACCTTCAACCAGACGGTCGCCGCGACCGGCCGCCTGTCGTCCACGGACCCCAACCTGCAGAACATCCCCGTCCGCACCGACGAGGGCCGCGCCATCCGCCGCGGCTTCGTCGTCGGCGAGGGCTTCGAGTCCCTGATGACGGCGGACTACAGCCAGATCGAACTGCGCGTGATGGCCCACCTCTCCGAGGACGAAGGCCTGATCGAGGCGTTCACCTCCGGCGAGGACCTGCACAACACGGTCGCCGCGCAGGTCTTCTCGGTCGACCGGGAGCACGTCGACGCGGAGATGCGCCGCAAGATCAAGGCCATGTCGTACGGCCTGGCGTACGGGCTGTCGGCCTTCGGCCTGTCCCAGCAGCTGAACATCGACGCGGGCGAGGCCCGGGTCCTGATGGACACGTACTTCGAGCGGTTCGGCGGCGTCCGGGACTATCTGCGCCGGGCCGTCGACGAGGCGCGGGCCACGGGCTACACCGCGACCCTCTTCGGCCGCCGCCGCTATCTGCCCGACCTCAACAGCGACAACCGCCAGCGCCGCGAGGCGGCCGAGCGGATGGCTCTGAACGCGCCGATCCAGGGCACCGCCGCGGACATCGTCAAGATCGCCATGCTGAAGGTGGATGACGCGCTGCGGGCGGCGGGCCTCACGTCCCGCATGCTCCTTCAGGTCCACGACGAAGTCGTCCTGGAGATCGCTCCCGGCGAGCGCGCCGCCGCGGAGGAGATCGTCCGCCGCGAGATGGCTGACGCCGTTCATCTGAGGGTGCCGCTCGGCGTCTCGGTGGGGGTGGGGCCCGACTGGGAGTCGGCTGCGCACTAGCCTCCGGCGGTGGGCGGGGGTTCGGTGCTGCCTTGCCGGGCGGCACGTCGGCCCTCCGGCCAGGGGTGAGTTCTTCGCGCAGGGGTTATCGAGTGTCTGCGGGCGCGTCGTGGCTGGTCGCGCAGTTCCCCGCGCCCCTTTGGGGCGCGGTGGACCTCCGCGCGGTGGGCCGTCGGGCGTCCACGGGCGCGTCGTGGCTGGTCGCGCCCGCGGGGCGGAGCCGCATATGGGCACAGCCCCGCGTCCCTTTGGGGCGCGGCCGAACCCGGCGTGCGCGGCTCCCCAACCCGTCAAGCCCCGCAGGGAACCGTCACTCAGGTGGCCCCCGCGGAAAGGCCCCCACCGCCCTCGCACCGTAAGGATGCGGGCATGGGTATACGCATGCTCAACCGCCGGCCGGCGAGAGCGCAGGCGAGTGCCGAGGCGGCGTCCGCCGTGCCATCCGCACCGGTGCCGGCCTTCGCCGCTCGTGCGAGCACCGCCCGCATCCCCACCGACCTCGTCGTCGTGCTGCGCCGCACGGCGGCGGACCTCCGGCGCCGGCTGCCCCGGCCCGGGAGGGGACCCGCGGAGCCGCCGGTCTGGCGGCTGTGGGCGGGACTGGGCCGCAGTTACGTCACCGGACTGCTCGTCCGCGTCCGCCGCAGCCGCCACGCCCGCACCGTCAGGGTGTTCATCGTGACCGCGGGCACCCTCACCGACCGGCCGGACGGCCCTGCTCCACGCTGACCCGCTCCGGCTCCCCGGCAGACGGCACCGGCCGCCACACCCGCACCCCCACCACGTACAGCAGCAGCCCGAGCAGCAGCCCCGCGCCCGCGCCGAAGCACACGGCCGGAATCAGCTCCCAGGGCTTGGCCACCGCCCCCCAGTACGCCCACCACCGGGCTGCCCGCTCCACGGCCCAGATCCCCGCACACCCGCAGATCACCGCACAGGCCCACCACCGGTCCCGCAGTGACAACACGGGGACCGCGCGCGAAACCGGGTGCGCCGGCGCCCTCCGCAGCGCCCGCGTCACCCACAGCGCGATCACCACCGCGGCCACCAGCGAACTCCCGTACTGCAGGTACCAGTACAGAGGAGAACCCCACAGCCCCCGGCCCAGCACGGGAAACAGCCGCACTCCCCACCGGTCGTGATGCGTGAAGGCGTCCCACACCACATGGGTCAGCGCGCCGAGCGCCGCGGACGCATACCACCACGCGGCCAGGGGCGGCCGTAAGCGCGCGCGTGGCGCCCCGCAGCGCAGCAGGGCGGCCGGCCGCGGCTGCCAGGTCCCCGGCAGCAGCGCCACCAGCGGCTCCCGGACCAGCAGCCACAGCCCGACCAGCGCCCAGGCCACCACCACGTCGACCGTGAAGACGCCTGGGAAGGAATGCGTGACCGTGCCGAACTCCATCGCACCGGGCACCGCGCTTGCCGCGTAATAGGTCATGTCGGGCGCGAAGGAACCGGCCACGAGGGCGGCCGGAATCAGCCGTCCTTGGCCCGATCCGTCGCCGCGCACGGCGGGCAGGACGGCGGCCGCATGGCTCAGGGTGAACGGCAACTGGGCTCCTCGGGCCGGACATTGCCCGAGCGGACGGCCCGGGTGATCGCTCCGGTCCAGTATGCGTGCCGCGATTCCGCGCCGTTCGCACATGACCAACTGGTGAATATCGGGCACGAACGGGTCCCCATGGAAAGGAAGTTGTCGTAGGGTCGCCTGGGTCACCGTGCCGGGCGGCACGGTCGAACACGTGAACACGGCAAGTCGACAGGAACTCGACAGAAAACAAGAGAGCGATACGAGGGCAACCCGCACGCCGGGTCGATCGTCACAACAGGGCGGGCGCACTGTGCGCCGGGCAGACGAAGACGGACGCTGACGCGTCCACGGGAGGGGTTCACTCTATGGCGGCGCAATTCGGCATGAGGCTGCGCAAAGGAGCGGCAACCACAGCCGTGGCAGCGGCCGCGGTCGCTGCCCTGTCCGCGTCCCAGGCTCCGGGGGTCACGGTCGACGACCACGGCAGACAGACCGCCTCCAAGGCCCAGCCCTCACCCGATGCGACCGCAGGCGACGGCGCCGCGACCGGCAACTCGCCGTACTACACCGATCTTCCGCCGCTCAACAGCCCGAACCCCTCGCCGACCCCGGGTGCCACCGGCACCCCCGTGGCGCAGGGCGCGGCCGAGGCGGGTATCCCCGCCACCGTCCTCGACGCCTACAAGAAGGCCGAGGCCGAGCTGCGCGAGTCCAAGCCCGGCTGTAACCTGCCCTGGCAACTGCTCGCCGCGATCGGCAAGGTGGAGTCGGGCCAGGCCCGCGGCGGCCGGGTCAACGCGGACGGCACCACCATCACCCCGATCCTCGGCCCGCAGCTCGACGGCAACGGCTTCGCGCTGATCAAGGACACCGACGGCGGCAAGTACGACGGCAACAGCTCCTACGACCAGGCCGTCGGCCCCATGCAGTTCATCCCGTCGACCTGGGCGTGGGCGGGCCGCGACGGCAACGGCGACGGGGTCAAGGACCCCAACAACGTCTACGACGCCGCCCTGGCCGCCGGCCACTACCTGTGCCGCAACGGCTGGGACCTGTCCGTCCCGGCCAACCTCAACCAGGCGATCCTCAGCTACAACAACTCGCAGGACTACCTGCACACCGTGCTGTCGTGGCTGGAGTACTACCGCAAGGGCACCCACGAGATCCCGGACGGCAGCGGCAGCGTCCCCTCGGGCCGCAGCGACGACGGCCAGAAGGCCAACCCCAAGCCGTCGCCCACGCCGCCCGCGAAGCCGACGCCGCCGAGCAGCGGCTCGCCGAGCCCCAGTGCACCGCCGTCGAACACGCCCGGCACTCCGAGCACGCCGAGCAGCCCGTCGCCCACCCCCACCGACACCGTGGACCGCCTGGCGGACGCGGGCACCGCGAAGCTCACCGCGATGGCCGGTGACGCGTTCACCAAGAAGATCAGCACCAAGGCGGTGACCAAGACCGGCAAGGCGGTCGGCAAGGTCAGGGTCCGCTTCACCGTCGTCGGCGACACCGACGCCACCTTCACCGGTGGTGAAACCGTCGCCACGGCCGTCACCAACAGCTCCGGCGTGGCCGTCGCCCCCGCCCTTCAGGCGGGTGAGAAGACCGGCGACTTCACCGTCCGCGCCACCGTCGTGGGCCGGGCGGTCACCGGACTCGACTACACCGCCACCGTCACCGAGCGCGTCGCCGACAGCGTCGTACGCACCAGTGACACCGCGCTGACCTGCACCCCGGGCGGCGAGTTCGCCGACCAGGCCGAGGTGAAGGCCACCTACAAGGGCGCCGCCGCCGACAAGGTCGCGGTCACCGCGACGCTGATCAAGTCGGTGCTCGACCCGACCGAGAACGACAAGGGCCCCTACTTCAAGGACGCCGACGGCAAGACCGTGCGCACCCTGACGGGCCTCACGACGGACGCCAAGGGCCTTCTGACGCTGCCGAAGCTGTACGCCGACGACAACACCGGCGACTTCGTCCTGCGCATCACGACCGCGGGCGGTGCGACCCTCAACATCCAGCTGACGGTCGCGGCGGCCGGCTCCTCGGCGAGCCCCAGCCCGTCACCCAGCCCCTCCGCGTAATCCTCCGTATCGTCCCTGCGACGGCGGCGGCGCTCCTCGACCAGAGGGCGCCGCCGCCGTCGTTGTGTGTGCAACGTGTTCTCATCTCGTCCGCCCGTTGCTACGGTGCCGGACCTGACGATGTATCAGTTCTCGTCCGTGTTCCCGTCCCCGGGGAGGCAGGCATGCGCGCCCTGATCGCCGCCGCGACCGGTCTCGCCCTTGCCCTCGCGCTGGTCCTCACCATCACGGCCATGGGCAGTCCCACGGGTAAGACGTCCCCGAAACCGCTGCTGACGACGGTGCCCGCACACCCGTAACCGCCCGGGAGGGAGGCCGAGATGCGCCGCAAGGCCAGTCTGGTCCTGCTCGCCTTCGCCGTGTTCTTCGCGGCGCTGTCCCCGCTGCTGCGCTGGTACGCCTTCCCGCGCCTGGCCAAGATCCCGGCCAATCAGTACCAGGACATGGTCCTGGAGGCGAAGAACGCGACCCTCCTCGACTACGGCACGATGAAGGCCCGCACGGTTCCCGAGGTCACCATCGTGCAGACCCTCAAGGGCAATGTGGAGGCCGCCAAGAAGATCGAGAAGACGGCCGGCCGGGACGTCGTGGTCTGGGACGGCCTCTCCTACGTCCAGGGCCCCGACGGCAAGATGGTCTCCCGGATCCCCGAGCGCTACATCTTCGACGCCCACAGCCAGGCGCCGGTCCACGCCACCGGCGAGATGGTCGACGGCGACCCGGTGAAGCGGATGGGCATCGAGTTCAAGTGGCCGTTCCTGACCCAGAAACGGGACTACGAGTACTTCGACGCCCAGACCCGCACCACCAACCCCATCCACTACAAGGGCACCCAGGACTTCCGCGGTCTGGAGGTCTACTACTTCGAGCAGACCATCCCCTGGACCAAGGTCAAGTTCCCCAGGACCATGCCCGTCCAGGGCATCACCCCCGAGTCGGTCGCCAAGACCGGCACCACCCGCTGGTACACGACGGTCCGCAAGTTCTGGGTCGAGCCCGTCACCGGCGCCCCCGTGTACGGCGAGGAGATCCACAAGGAGGAACTCCGCGGCGGCACGCTCCTGGGGGGCCGGGAGAAGGTCACGGCCTTCGCGGGCCACGTCAAGATGCGCGAGGACTACATCAAACACACCGTCGCCCTGGTCAAGTCCAACCGCACCCTGGTCCTGCTGATGACGTCCTACCTGCCCTGGGGCTTCCTCACCCTCGGCGTCCTGCTGCTCGCCCTGTCGCTGTGGCTTGAGGCCCGCAGCCGCCGCCCCGGCGAACCGGAACCTGCCGAACCCGCCACGGCGGAACCGGTCACCGCCTGAGCCGCGCGTTGGTGTGCCGGGTCGGTTCCGCGCCGGCGGGGTCCTCGGGCCACGGATGCTTCGGATACCGGCCGCGCAGCTCCGCCCGTACCCCCTTGTAGCCGTCCCTCCAGAAAGAGGCGAGGTCGGCCGTGACGGCGGCCGGGCGGCCGGCGGGGGAGAGCAGATGCACCAGCAGCGGCACCCCCGCGACGGCGGGCGACTCGTGCAGCCCGAACATCTCCTGCAACTTCACCGCGAGCACCGGCTGTTCGGGATCGCCGTAGTCGATCCGGATCCTGGACCCACTGGGGACGGTGATCCGCTCCGGGGCGAGCTCGTCGAGCCGCCCCGCCTCCCCCGAGGCCCACGGCAGCAGCCGGGTGAGCGCCTGGCCCGCGTCGATCCGCGCGAGGTCGGCCCGCCGCCGGGCCCGGCCCAGCTCGGGCTCCAGCCACTCGTCCACGCGCGCGTGCAGCGCATCATCGGACACGTCGGGCCACGGCTCCCCGAGGTGCAGACGCAGAAATGCCAGCCGCTGCCGCAGCACGAGCGCGTCGGGCGACCACCTGAGCGGCCCGAACCCTTCCTGCCGCAGCCCTTCGAGGAGCGCCTCGCGTACGAGTACGGGGTCGGCGTCCGCCAGGGGCCGCACCGCCAGCTCGATCGCCCCCAGCCGCTCCACCCGCCGCGCCACGACGTCCCCGTCGGCCCAGTGGACCTCCTGGCCCTCGGAGTACAGAGAGGCCGCCGCCGACCGGGCCATGTCCTCGTCCACCTCGGCGGCGAGCTGCACGCGCGCGTGCCCCTTGCCCACGGGACGGTCCGCGACGGCCACCGCGATCCAGGGAGCGCCGCGCAGAGGACTGCCGTCACGGAGTTCGGCGCGTGTCCCGGAGGCCATGAGAAACGATCCACCGTCGGCCTTGGCGACCCGCTCGGGAAAGGCGAGGGCCGCCACGACGCCGACGAGACGGTCATCGCCACCCCCCGCCCTCGACGGGCCGAGCACGAACGAAGCACCGACGGCACCGGCCTGACCGGGCCGAGCAGGCACGCCGACCGCGCCGCTTCCGGTCGTTCCGGGTGAGGCGTCGGTGTCTGTTGGGGGAACGGGGTCTCCGGTCGGCGGTCGTGTGAAGTCCTTTCCGACCGCCCGCAGGCGCTGTACTTCCGTGCGCCAGCGCGTTGCGTAGGTGTCGCCGCCGCGGCGGGCGGTGCGCAGAGCGGTGGTCAGGTCGTCGCCGTACTCGCGTGGCGGCTCCTCCGAGAGCAGGGCCACTGCTTCGGCGCCCTCGCCGGCCGTGTCCAGCAAGGCACGCCCCAGCCGCGGATGCACCCCGAGCCGGGCCAGCGCGGCGCCCCGCTCCGTGGCGCGCCCGGCGGCGTCCACCGCGCCGATCGCCGTCAGCACGGCCCGCGCCGCCGCCATCGCCCCGCCCGGCGGCGGGTCCAGCAGCGCCAGCCCGGACGCCTCCGGATCGCCCCAGCACGCCGTCTGCAGGGCGAACGCCGTCAGGTCGGCCAGCTTGATCTCCGGCGCCGGGAAACGCGGCAGGCGGGCGTCCTCGGCCTCCGTCCAGCACCGGTACACCACCCCCGGGGCCTCACGCCCGGCCCGCCCCGCCCGCTGCCGCCCGGCCGCCTGCGAGGCCCGCACGGTCGTCAGCGCGCTCAGCCCGCGCGCATGGTCGACCCGCGGCTCGCGCGCCAGCCCCGAGTCGACGACCACCCGCACCCCCGGCACCGTCAGCGACGACTCGGCCACCGAGGTGGCGAGCACGACCCGGCGCCGTTCGCCCGGCGCCAGCACCGCGTCCTGCACGGCGGCGGGCGCCCGACCGTGCACCTGCACCACCTCGACGCCGCCCAGGTCCCCCAACTGCCCCGCCACGCGCGCGATCTCGCCCACGCCCGGCAGGAAGCACAGCACGTCCCCGTACCGCTCGGCCAGCGCCCGCCGGACCGTCGACGCCACGTGCGCGAGCAGCGCCGGGTCGACGCGCATGCCGTGCGGTGGCCGTACGGGACGGGCCGGCGGGGACCAGATCACCTCCACGGGGTGGGAGACGCCCTCCGCCTCGACCACCGGCGCGTCGCCCAGCAGTCGCGCCCACCCCTGTGCGTCGGTCGTCGCCGACGCGGCCACCAGCCGAAGCTCCGGCCGCAGCGTCTCCCGTACGTCCCACAGGAAGGCCGCCGCGGTGTCCGCGTCCAGATGCCGCTCGTGGCACTCGTCGAGCACCACCACGTCCACGCCGGCCAGCTCCTGGTCGCGCTGCAGCCGCTGCAGCAGCACCCCGGTCGTCACGACCTCCACGCGCGCGCGTGGCCCGACTACCCGCTCGCCCCTCACGGTGTACCCGACGCTCCCGCCGGCCTTCTCGCCCAGCAGCCACGCCATGCGCCGGGCAGCGGCACGAGCCGCGATACGGCGCGGCTCGGCCACGACCACGCGCCGCGCGGGCCCGTCCCCGAGCAGCCCCGCCAGCGCCAACGGCACCAGCGTCGTCTTGCCGGTACCGGGCGGCGCCACCAGAACGGCGGTGCCGTGCCCCTCCAGCGCATCGCTCAGGGCGGGCAGCGCACCACGTACCGGCAGTGCGTCCAGGGCGTCGTAACGGATCACGCACTCAGTCTCGTACGCACACGAAGATCGCGGTCCCCGGGATCAGGTTCCCGCGGAGCGGCGACCAGCCGCCCCACTCGGAGGTGTTCCAGGCAGGCCACTCCGGCTCGACCAGGTCCACCAGCCGGAAACCCGACGCGACGACGTCCCGGACGCGGTCGCCGAGCGTCCTGTGGTGCTCGACGTAGACCGCGCGGCCCTCCTCGTCCTGCTCGACGTAGGGCGTGCGGTCGAAGTAGGAGGCGGAGACCGACAGCCCCTCGGGGCCCGGCTCGTCCGGGAACGCCCAGCGGATCGGGTGGGTCACCGAGAAGACGAAACGCCCTCCCGGGCGCAGCACCCGCCGCACCTCCGTGAGGACCCGCACCGGGTCGGCGACGAACGGCAGCGCACCGTACGCCGAGCACGCCAGGTCGAAGGAGCCGTCCGCGAACGGCAGCGCACCCGCGTCGGCGCACACCAGAGGGAACGTTCCACCGATGCGCAGCGCGTGCTGCAGCTGGCGGTGGGAGATGTCCAGGGCGACCGGGCGGGCGCCCTGGGCGGCCAGCCAGCGCGCGCACTGGGCGGCACCGGCGCCGATCTCCAGGACGTCCCTGCCCTTGAGGTCCTCCGGCGGGCCGAGCAGCTCCGCCTCCACCTCGTCGAGGCCCTCGGGACCCCAGACGAAACGGTCGTCGCCGAGGAACGTGCCGTGCTCGACCTGGTACTCGTCCGCGTTCCGGTCCCACCAGCCCCTGTTGGCGCGGGCGCTCTCCGTGACGTCGGACGCGCGGCGGGTGGCCTCCGGCTCGAACGCGGAATCGGAAGATACGGGCTCTTGGATGATCGGCTCCCTCGTCGTACTCTTCCGTCACCCAGATGGCGCAGTCGGCCTGCCGACGGTGTCACGGAAGAGGTCTCTCAGGCCTGCGTGGCCTCCGGAGACAGTTCTTGTGCCGGGTATGCGGCGATCCGCCCCGGGTGTGCGCGTTCGCGCATTGACCCTGTCCGGCTGCCCCCGTATGCTACAAGTTGCGCTGCGGGCCTGCGCACCTCAGACGTAGCAGGCTGCGCTCGCATCTGTTGTATGTCCCCTCGGTTGTCGAGGCGCCATCACCAGTATCTGGGTTTCCAGTTGACTGTTGGGGCGCTTCCTTGGCTGTCCGGCTTCTTCAGAGCGATACGGGCTCCCGGCGTAGCAGTACCTACGACTTCAATGTCCGTACCGGAGCCCTTTCCCACATGACGAGCAGCACCGAGACCACCGCCACCACCCCGCAGGTTGCGGTCAACGACATCGGTAACGAGGAAGCTTTCCTCGCCGCGATCGACGAGACGATCAAGTACTTCAACGACGGCGACATCGTCGACGGCGTCATCGTGAAGGTCGACCGGGACGAGGTCCTGCTCGACATCGGTTACAAGACCGAAGGTGTCATCCCGAGCCGCGAGCTCTCGATCAAGCACGACGTCGACCCGAACGAGGTCGTCGCCGTCGGTGACGAGATCGAGGCCCTCGTTCTCCAGAAGGAGGACAAGGAAGGCCGCCTGATCCTCTCGAAGAAGCGCGCCCAGTACGAGCGTGCCTGGGGCACCATCGAGAAGATCAAGGAAGAGGACGGCATCGTCACCGGTACCGTCATCGAGGTCGTCAAGGGTGGTCTCATCCTCGACATCGGCCTCCGTGGCTTCCTGCCGGCTTCTCTCGTCGAGATGCGCCGTGTCCGCGACCTCCAGCCCTACGTGGGCAAGGAGCTCGAGGCGAAGATCATCGAGCTGGACAAGAACCGCAACAACGTGGTCCTGTCCCGCCGTGCCTGGCTGGAGCAGACCCAGTCCGAGGTCCGCCAGACGTTCCTCACGACCCTCCAGAAGGGTCAGGTCCGCTCCGGTGTGGTCTCCTCGATCGTCAACTTCGGTGCCTTCGTGGACCTGGGTGGCGTCGACGGTCTGGTCCACGTCTCCGAGCTGTCCTGGAAGCACATCGACCACCCCTCCGAGGTTGTCGAGGTCGGCCAGGAGGTCACGGTCGAGGTCCTCGACGTCGACATGGACCGCGAGCGTGTCTCCCTGTCGCTGAAGGCGACCCAGGAAGACCCGTGGCAGCAGTTCGCCCGCACGCACCAGATCGGTCAGGTCGTGCCCGGCAAGGTCACGAAGCTGGTTCCGTTCGGTGCGTTCGTCCGCGTGGACGAGGGCATCGAGGGTCTGGTCCACATCTCCGAGCTGGCCGAGCGCCACGTGGAGATCCCGGAGCAGGTCGTCCAGGTCAACGACGAGATCTTCGTCAAGGTCATCGACATCGACCTCGAGCGTCGTCGCATCAGCCTCTCGCTGAAGCAGGCCAACGAGTCCTTCGGTGCCGACCCGGCCTCGGTCGAGTTCGACCCGACCCTGTACGGCATGGCCGCGTCCTACGACGACCAGGGCAACTACATCTACCCCGAGGGCTTCGACCCCGAGACCAACGACTGGCTCGAGGGCTACGAGAAGCAGCGCGAGGAGTGGGAGCGCCAGTACGCCGAGGCGCAGACCCGCTTCGAGCAGCACCAGCAGCAGGTCATCAAGAGCCGCGAGGCCGACGCCGCCGCTGCCGCCGAGGGCGGCGAGGCTGCGGGTGCGGCTCCGGCCGCGGGCGGTGGCTCGTACTCCTCCGAGGGTGCGGACACCTCCGGTGCGCTGGCCTCGGACGAGGCGCTGGCCGCGCTTCGCGAGAAGCTCGCGGGTGGCCAGAGCTGAACGCTCTCTGAGCAGTAGCTCCTGACTGAGGGGCCGTACCTTTCGAGGTGCGGCCCCTCAGTGCTGCCCCCAGGGCTTGTTGTTCGGCTGCCGGCCGGTGGGGGTTTCCCGCGCCCACGCGGCGGAGCCGCAAATCGATACAGCCCCGCGCCCCTGAAAAAGCCGCTGCCCTCCCCCCTGCCATGGCCGTTGCCCATCCCTTGCCATGAAAACGCCGTAAGAGATGGCTGATCAGGGGTACCGGCGGGAATGCCCTTGCTCCAGGGGGCGTTGGAACGTACGAACACGAGGAGGAGCGGTCACTGTGCTTGATCCGCAGGGTTTGTACGCATGGGAGCCGAAGGGGCTGGCTGTCGTAGACATGGCGCTTGCCCAGGAGTCGGCCGGTCTTGTCATGCTCTACCACTTCGACGGATACATCGACGCGGGCGAGACCGGCGACCAGATCGTCGACCGGATCCTCGACTCGCAGCCCCACCAGGTCGTCGCCCGCTTCGACCACGACCGGCTCGTGGACTACCGTGCCCGCCGTCCGCTGCTGACCTTCAAGCGCGACCGGTGGACCGAGTACGAGGAGCCCACCATCGACGTGCGGCTCGTCCAGGACACCACCGGAGCGCCCTTCCTGCTGCTGTCCGGCCCGGAGCCGGACGTGGAGTGGGAGCGCTTCGCCGCGGCCGTCCAGCAGATCGTGGAGCGGCTGGGCGTGCGCCTGTCCGTGAACTTCCACGGCATTCCGATGGGCGTTCCGCACACCCGCCCCGTGGGCCTGACCCCGCACGGCAACCGCACCGACCTCGTCCCGGGCCACCGCAGCCCCTTCGACGAGGCGCAGGTCCCCGGCAGCGCCGAGTCCCTGGTCGAGTACCGCCTCATGGAGGCCGGCTTCGACGTCCTCGGTGTCGCCGCGCACGTCCCGCACTACATCGCCAGGTCCCCGTACCCGGACGCCGCCCTGACCGTCCTGGAGGCCATCACCGCGGCCACCGGCCTGGTGCTCCCGGGTATCGCGCACTCGCTGCGCACGGACGCGCACCGCACCCAGACCGAGATCGACCGGCAGATCCAGGAGGGCGACGAGGAACTCACCACCCTCGTCTCCGGCCTGGAGAACCAGTACGACGCGGTCGCGGGCGCCGAGAGCCGGGGCAACATGCTCGCCGAGCCCGTCGACATCCCCTCGGCGGACGAGATCGGCCTCGAGTTCGAACGCTTCCTGGCGGAACGAGAGGGCGACAACTGACCTCCGGTGGTCCCGCTGTCAGTGGCAGGCCCTAAGCTGCCGCTCATGCTGACAGTGGGGCTGACCGGCGGGATCGGTGCCGGCAAGAGCGAGGTGTCGCGGCTGCTCGTCGAGTGCGGTGCCGTGCTGATCGACGCCGACCGGATCGCGCGCGAGGTCGTCGCGCCGGGGACACCCGGGCTGGCGGCGGTCGTGGAGGCCTTCGGCGAGGAGGTGCTCGCCGCCGACGGCAGTCTCGACCGGCCCAAGCTGGGCTCCATCGTCTTCGCCGACCCGGAGAAGCTGGCCGTCCTGAACTCGATCGTGCATCCCCTGGTGGGCGCGCGCTCCCGGGAACTCGAGGCCGCGGCCGCCGCGGACGCGGTCGTCGTCCACGACGTGCCGCTGCTCACGGAGAACGGCCTCGCCCCGCTGTACGACCTCGTGATCGTCGTCGACGCGAGCCCCGAGACCCAGCTCGACCGGCTCGTACGGCTGCGCGGCATGACCGAGGAGGACGCACGCGCGCGCATGGCCGCCCAGGCGCCCCGCGACAAGCGCCGGGAGATCGCGGACGTCGTGATCGACAACGACGTACCGCTGGAAGAGCTGCAGGCCCGGGTGAAGGACGTCTGGGCGGACCTGGTGCGCAGGGCGCAGGCCGCGTCCGGGGCGTCCCGTGCGCCTCGAACGCCCCAGGAATAGGGCCCCCGGACAGGGGCGTTGAACCCTTCGAGTGAGGGAAGGACTCTGCCGTGCCCGAGACCAGCGGTTCCACCGGACGTACTCCGGAGACGCATGTCATCGACTTCCGTGCCGCCGAGCAGCTGCTCAACGCACGGGACCCGCGGGGCGCGGTGAAGCTGCTCGACTCCGTCATCGCCGCCCACCCGGAGAACACCGCGGCCCGGCTGCTGCGCGCGCGTGCCTTCTTCGCCGCCGCGCAACTGCGGCCCGCCGAGCTGGAGTTCACGATCGTCCTGGAGCGCGAGCCGGACAACGCGTTCGCGCACTTCGCCCTCGCCCGGACCTATGAGCGCCGCGGCGAGACCGAGCAGGCCAAGCGCCATTTCCGGCTGGCGGCCGCCCTCGACCCCAACCCGGAGTACCTGAAGGCGGCACGGTTCGACTCATGAGCATCCGCTAGCGGGACCGGTTCTCCGGCGGCCGGTACGGGGGTATGTCCCGGCCCGGCTGGTAGTGCGGGCCCTCGCGCATGTGTTTGAGGATGACGGTCATGTCGACGGTGACCACCAGCCACAGCACACCGCACGCGGCGGCCCACCCGGGGCGCCCCACCAGGGCGAACGCGGCCGTGCCGAAGACCGCCCAGACCAGCCCCCACACACTCAGCCACAAGCGCGCCCGCAGTGCACTGCGCGCGGTCGTCGGCTCACTGCCCGTACGCATCGGGACCACTTCACTCCTGCTGGCAACGTACTCTTCGGGACGGACGTTCACCAAGGGGAACGGGACTAGGGGGTCACCGCGTGCTGCCGGATGCCGATGAGCTCGCCGAGGTGCTGCTGGACCTCGCCGTACCGCACGAGGACATCAACCAGCTCGTACGGATGGGCCGACGGGTGACGGACGACCCGGAGCTGCTGCGCGCCCTGGAGGCGTCGGTGGAGGAACTCGTCCGGGGGATGGGGGAGGTCGGCACCGCCGTCGACCTGCCCCAGCTGGACTGGGCGTCGGGGCCGCTGCAGCGCTGCTTCCCCGTGTACGTGTTCGTGGCCGCGCTGCCGTACACGCGTGCGTACCACCGTGCCCGGGGTGTCCCGGACGACGTCTCCCGGCGTACCCTCGCCGACCTCGGACGGAACATGGCCGTGCACCGCAGGCGGCACCACCGGGCGGGTGTGCAGGCGCCGTGGTGGCTCACCCACCACTTCCGGGGCGAGCTCTACCAGCTGGGCCGGCTGCAGTTCGAGCGGGCGCGGCACGGGCAGCGCACCGCGCGGGTGCTGGCGGCGGCCGGCCTGGACGTGGCGCCGGGCACGCCCTGTCTGAACGTCCACATCCCGGACTACCTCGGCCCGCTGTCACCGGCGGCCTGCGAGCGCTCGCTCGCGCTGGCGTCGGAGTTCTTCGCGCTGCACTACCCCGAGGAGAAGTACCGGGCCGCGCTGTGCCACTCCTGGCTGCTGGACGCGCAGTTGAAGGAGTATCTGCCGGCGGACTCCAACATCGTGCGGTTCCAGGACCGCTTCCGGGTCGCCCGCGAGGACCGGGAGCCGGCCGACAAGGAACCCGTCCAGTTCGTGTTCGGCGACCCGGAGTTGCCCGTCGAGAGCCTGCCGCGGCGTACGGCGGTGGAGCGCGCGGTCGGCGACCACCTGAGGGCGGGCCGCCACTGGTACATCGGGCACGGCTGGTTCCCGTTGTAGGCCGGCGCACGAAAGTCCGCCCGGCGGCGATGAGTTCCCGGGCGGCGGCCGGTCTACCCCTGTGACAGCACGACGAACCGCTCATCACAGGAGAACCCCATGTCCGAGACCACCGCCCGCGTCGCTCCCGCCCCCGTCGTCGCCGAGTCCGCGACCGCCCGCGGCCGCCGCGCCCGGATCGCCCTGCGCACCCTGCAGGTGCTGCTCGCCCTCTTCTACGGCATCGCGAGCGCCCTGCCCAAGCTGATCGGGAACCACTACGCCGTCGACGCCTTCGACAAGATCGGCTGGGGCAGCACCGGCATGTACACCATCGGCGCCCTCGAACTGGCCGGTGCGGTGGCCCTGTTGATCCCGGTGCTGCAGTCGGTCGCGGCGATCGCGCTGAGCGGGCTCATGGTGGGTGCGTTCGTCGTCCAGACCACCGTGTTCGACGGCCAGAACGCGGCGACCCCGCTGATCCTGATCGTGCCGCTGGCTCTCATCGCCTGGGCCCGGCGCGGTTCCACCGGGGAACTGCTGAAGCTGGTACGACGACGGGTGTGAGACGCGAAGACGCGGGCGGCGTCCGGCGCGAGCCGGGCGCCACCCGCGTGTGTCAGCGTCCGCTCGGCCTCGGTTTGCCGCCCTCCATGAGCCCTCGCAGGCGTTCCATGTCGCGGCGGTCCCGCTTGGTCGGGCGGCCCGTGCCGCGGTCGCGGATGCCGGCCGGGGCGGCGAAGGGCCGGCGGGGCGGCGGGGGCGGGGAGTTGTCGATGTAGCACTGGGCGGCCACAGGGGCACCCACCCGCTTGCGGATCAGTCGCTTGACGACGACGATCCGCTCCCAGCCCTCCTGCCGGACGCGCACCTCGTCGCCGATCCGCACGGTGTGCGCGGGCTTCACACGCACCCCGTTCACCTGCACATGCCCGCCCTTGCAGGCGGCCGCGCCGACCGAGCGGGTCTTGGCCAGACGTACGGCCCAGATCCAGCTGTCGATCCGCACGGTCGCACCGTCCGCGGGGCCCGCGGCCTCCGCGGCGGCGATGGCGGCGGCGATCTTGGGATCGACGGCCTCGGGTGTCGCCTGCTCGGCGGGGTCCGGCCCGCCCTTCTCCTCGTCAGCTTCGGAAGCCATGCTCCCGACCTTAACGGTGCTCGGCGGCAGCCGCGGATCACCGCCCGCGTTCCACGTACTTCTTGAAGTGCTGGAGATCCGTACGGACGATCCGTTCGATCGTGCTCGCCTGGGCGAATCCCCTCGGGCCGCCGAAGGCCGCCCTGAGCGCGTCGGGGTCGTACTCGAGGCGTGCCTGGACCCGGGTGCGGTTGCGGTCGATCGGCTGCAGGGAGAAGGAGCCCGTCAGCTCGGGGGTGCCCATGGTGTGCCACTCCATCACGCGTTCCCCGTAGCGGTCGGAGACCTCGGCGTCGAGTTCCCGGCCCCGGCCGCCGGCCTCGACGTCCAGATGCGCCCGTCCCTGCGGCTCGGCATGGGCGTCGCGCACTCCCTCCACGAAGCGTGAGTAGTTCTCCACCCGGTGGAGGCTGTCCCAGGCCTGGTCGATCGGAACTCCGACGTCGACGTGTTCTTCGAGGGTGCTCATGGCCCACCTCCAGGTTCGGCTCATGGCGCGGGGCCGGCCCTTGGGGCCGGCCGGTGGCTATGTCGTGCCGTTCCACACGTACGGTCCGCCGCCACGCCATTCGATCAGCTCGGGGTCGTCGACGGCCCGGTCCTCGTCGGCGGGCAGGCCCGCGCTGTGCAGGAAGTCCAGCACGTCGAAGAGGGTGTAGGCGGTGCCGACGCGCTTGCCGCGGATCGTCACGCGCCGTCCGCCGTCCGTCTGCGGCGCAAGCACGACGACAGGAGGGACGACAGGGGGTTGCACGTCCATGACTCCAGCATGGGCCGGGATCGGCGGACCCGCCGCTCGGCGCCCGCCCATCCGGTGGTCATACCGTGGGGGCATGGACAGCCTGGCCGAGCTCGACACCCGTATCGCGGGCTGCTCCGCGTGTCCCCGGCTCGTGGAGTGGCGGGAGGAGGTCGGGCGGACGAAGCGCGCGGCCTTCCAGGACTGGACGTACTGGGCGCGCCCGGTGCCCGGCTTCGGTCCCGCCGACGCCTCGCTCCTGGTCATCGGCCTCGCGCCGGCCGCCCACGGCGGCAACCGCACCGGCCGTATGTTCACCGGCGACCGCTCCGGGGACGTGCTGTACCGGGCGATGTACGACGTCGGCCTCGCCTCGCAGCCCACCTCGGTGGCCGCGGACGACGGCCTGGAGCTGCACGGCGTCCGCGTCACCGCGCCCGTGCACTGCGCCCCGCCCGAGAACAAACCCACCCCCGGGGAGCGCGACACCTGCCGCCCCTGGCTGGTCCAGGAGCTCACGCTGCTGCGGCCGACGCTGCGCGCGGTCGTCGTGCTCGGCGCCTTCGGCTGGCAGGCCGCGCTGCCCGCGTTCGCCGGGGCGGGCTGGACGGTGCCCCGGCCGCGGCCCGTCTTCGCCCATGGCGCCCGCGTGCCGCTCGACGGCCTCGACCTCTTCGGCTGCTTCCACGTCAGCCAGCGCAACACCTTCACCGGCAAGCTGACCCCCGAGATGCTGCGGGACGTGCTGCGCAGGGCGGGGGAGGCGGCGGGACTGCCCGTGAAATGAGGGGCGAGGCCGGCCGTAGGAGGGTTACGGTGCCCGGATGCCCCTCCACCCGGACATCGAGCCCTACGACCACGGCATGCTCGACGTCGGCGACGGCAACCGCGTGTACTGGGAGACCAGCGGGAACCCGCACGGCAAGCCCGCGGTCGTGCTGCACGGCGGCCCGGGCTCCGGCAGCAGCCCCTACTCACGGCGCCATTTCGACCCCGCCGCCTACCGGATCGTGCAGCTGGACCAGCGCGGCTGCGGACGCTCGACGCCGCGGGCGAGCGCGTACGACACCGACATGAGGGTCAACACGACGGCTCATCTCATCGCCGACCTGGAGCTGCTCCGTGCTCATCTGCGGATCGAGCGCTGGCTGGTGTGGGGCGCGTCGTGGGGCTCGGTGCTCGGGCTGCGGTACGCGCAGACACATCCGGCGGCGGTGTCCGAGCTGGTCCTGACCCTCGTCGCCACCGGCGCCGACGCGGAGCACGCGCTGCTGACCAGGGGACTGGGAAAGATCTTCCCGGAAGCCTTCGAGCGGTTCCTGGCCGAACTGCCCGCCGACGAGCGGGACGGCAATCTCGCCGCCGCGTACAACCGCCTCCTCGAATCCCCCGACCCCTCCGTGAGGGAGCGGGCGGCGCGCGCCTGGACCGACTGGGAGACGGCGATCATTCCCGCGCCGCCGCGCTCGGTCCCGCGTTTCGAGGACCCGGAGTTCCGCATGGGCTTCGCCCGGACGGTCACGCACTACTGGGGCAACGACTGCTTCTTCGGCGAGGGCAACGACGAAGGCGTGGTCCTGCGGGACGCGCCCCTGCTCAAGGACATTCCCGGCACCCTCGTCCAGGGCAGCCTCGACTTCGGCAACCTCCTCGGCACCGTCTGGCGCCTGCACCACGCCTGGCCCGGCAGCGAGCTGATCGTCGTCGACGAGGTCGGGCACGACACACGGTCGCCGGGAGTGGCCGAGGCGCTGGTGGCGGCGACGGACAAGTACGCGGCCCGGATCCACATGCGGCCGGCAGGCCGAAGGCCATGAGTACGGCCATGGAGGTGCCGCCCGTTTTTCAGGGCGAGGTCAGTCGGGCACCTCGGCCTCGCCGAACAGATGCCGCACCGTGGAGCGGTAGTTGGTCCGTACGTGGGCGAGGGCGTGCGCGCGGGCGCGGTCGGGGTCGCCGGAGGCGATCGCCTCGTACAACTCGCGGTGTTCCACGAGGAGTTGGGGCCACTCCTCGTTCCGCCGGGTCATCCACCGCAGTCGCCCGGCGACCGGCTCCAGGGCCTCGGTCAGCAGGCTGTTGCCGGCCATCGCCACGATGCGGTCGTGCAGACGGCTGTTGACGTCCGTGATCGCTTCCGCGTCCTCCGCCTCGGTCGCGGTGGCCGCGAGTTCGAGCAGCTCCTGGACCTCGGCCAGGTCCTGCGGTGTCGCGCGGGCCGCGGCGAGCCCGGCGGCGTAGACCTCCAGGGCCTCGCGCAGTTCGAACAGCTCCTGCACGTCGTGCGGGGCGAGACGGCGTACGACCGTGCGGCGCGGCGTCTCGAAGTGCACGAACCCCTCGGCGACCAGCGCGCGGATCGCCTCGCGGACCGGCACCCGGGAGACCCCGAAACGGTCGGCCAGCTCCCGCTCGACCAGCCGGTCACCGGGGCGGAGGCTGCCCGCGATGATCTCCTGCCGCAGGCTCGCCAGGACCCGCTCGCGGACCGCGCCCAGGGGTTCGATCTTCGTCGTCGTGGAGCTCATGAAGTCATCTTCTCCGACACCGGGGCTGTTTTACCGAGCGTTAACAATGGCGACATCGGACGGAATGCTTGACGGCGGGACGATGTCGGCAGTTTGGTATACCAAACGGCTGCCGTCTTCGCCCTCCGCTCCCGTCCCATGGAGGCCCCGTGTCCCTCGCCGACCGCGCCGAAGCCACCGGCGCACCAGCGTTCGTCCCCGATCCCCGGCTCACCAACGAAGACCTCGCACCCGCCGAGAAGCGGAACTGGAAGGTCTTCGACCTCTTCGCCATGTGGATGTCCGACGTCCACAACCTCGGCAACTACACCTTCGCCGCCGGACTGCTGGTCCTCGGAATGAACGTGTGGCAGGTCTTCACGTCCCTGCTCGTCGGCTTCGTCCTCATCTACGTCGGCATGAACTGGATGGGGAGGATCGGCCAGCGCCACGGCGTGCCCTTCCCGGTCGTCAGCCGCATCAGCTTCGGTGTCTGGGGCGCCAACATCCCGGCCCTCATCCGGGCCGTGATCGCCATCATGTGGTACGGCATCCAGACCTACCTCGCCTCCGTCGCCGTCAATGTGATGCTGCTGGCCGCCTGGCCGGGTCTGGAGTCCTGGACGCACCACTCCTTCCTGGGGCTCAACGCGCTCGGCTGGGTGTCGTTCCTGTCGCTGTGGCTGATCCAGGCGCTGATCATCAGTCAGGGCATGGAGTCCGTGCGCAAGTTCCAGGACTTCTGCGGCCCGGCGATCTGGCTCGTCATGATCGCGCTGGCGGTCTGGGTCCTGTCGAAGGCGGACTGGAGCATCTCGCTCACCTCCACCCCGCACCCGGTCTCGGCCGGTGAGCAGTGGCGGCAGTGGTTCGGCGCGATCGGCCTGATCCTCGCCACCTACGGCACCCTGATGCTCAACTTCTGCGACTTCTCCCGCTTCGCACCGGACTACAGGACGGTCCGCCGCGGCAACTTCTGGGGCCTGCCCATCAACTCGACGGCCTTCGTGGTCGTCTCGGTGATCGTCACGGCCGGCTCGCTGAAGGTGTTCGGCCAGGCCATCACGGACCCCGCGGAGCTGGTGGCGAAGGTGGGCAACACCTGGGTGCTGGTCGTCGCCGCGTTCACCTTCGCCGTCGCCACCATGGGCGTCAACATCGTCGCCAACTTCGTCTCACCGGCGTACGACCTGGCCAATGTCTGGCCGCAGAAGATCACCTTCAAGCTCGGCGGCATGATCAGCACGGTGGCGGCCCTGGTCGTGACCCCGTGGAACCTCTTCTCCAACCCCACGGTCGTCAACTACTTCCTCGGCGGCCTCGGTGCCTTCCTCGGCCCGCTGTTCGGCGTGATCATGGTCGACTACTACCTGGTCAAGCGCGGGCGCGTGAACGTGGACGAGCTCTTCGACGCCCGCCCCGGCTCCCGCTACTACTACCGCAAGGGCATCAACCCCAAGGCCCTGTGGGCGTTCCTGCCCTCGGCGGCGGTCGCGGCGGTGCTCGCCCTGGTGAAGACCTTCAGCGACGTCGCCCCGTACTCCTGGTTCATCGGTACGGCCCTGGGCGCCGGCCTGTACCTGGTGATCTGCCGGTCCGAGCGTGCCGGCGAACCGGCTGCCGTGGAGGTCTGACGAGCGTGCGGATCGTCGTCACCAACTGCAACACCACGCAGGAGATGACCGAGGAGATCGTACGAGGTGCCCGGGCCGCCGCAGGCCCGGGCACCACCGTGCTCGGTCTGACCCCCGCGTGGGGCCCGGAGTCGGCGGAGGGCTGGCTCGACAGCTACCTGTCGGCCACCGCCGTCATCGATCTGCTGCGCAGGTACGAGGGCCCGTACGACGCCGTGGTGATGGCCGGCTTCGGGGAGCACGGGCGGGAAGGTGTACGGGAGTTGGTGGACGTACCGGTCGTCGACATCACGGAGGCCGCGGCCCATCTGGCCTGCCTGCTCGGGCGCCGGTACGGGGTCGTGACGACGTTGGAGCGGTCGTGCGGCCAGATCGAGGACAGCCTGGAGTTGGCGGGGGTCGGGCGCAACTGCGCCGCCGTCGTCGGGACCGGCCTCGGAGTCCTCGACCTGGGCGACGCGGACCGCACGGAGGCCGCTTTCCTGACGGCTGCCGAACGGGCGCGGGAGGCCGGGGCCGAGGTCCTGGTGCTCGGGTGCGCCGGGATGACCGGACTGCAGCGGCTGGTGGGGGAGAAGCTCGGACTGCCGGTGGTGGACGGGGTCGGGGCGGCCGTCAAACTGGCGGAGTCGCTGGTGGCGTTGGACCTGACGACCAGCCGGGCGGGGAGTTACGCGAAGCCGGTGCCGAAGAGGCGGACGTGGGGCGCGCCCGCCGACCCGGCTCGCGATCACCGTCCCCGACAATGAGCGCCATGAACCTTCCTGACGAACTCCCCCGGGTGGCCGACGGACTCCACCTGTGGTCCCCGGGCCACGCGGGCACCTGGGGCTTCGCGAACTGCCTGCTCATCACCTCCGGCGAGCAGGCGGCCCTGGTCGACACCCCCTACGACCGGCCGATGACCGAGGCCCTGCTCGCCGCCGCCCGCCCGGTCCTGCCCGCGGGCGCGGCAGCCGTGACGACGATCGTCAACACGCACGTCAATGGCGACCACACCTTCGGCAACGGCTGCTTCCCGGGCGCCGAGATCATCGCCACGAAGGCGAGCGCGGAGCACCTCTGCCGCGAACCCTCCCCGCAGCAGATGCACTTCCTCACCCGTCAGACCCCCGCCGACCAGCCGCTGGGCTGGTACGCGCGCGAGCACTTCGGCCGCTATGCGTACGAGGGCGTGGAGGCCGTCGCGCCCACCACCACCTTCTCCGGCCGGTACGCCCTGACCGTGGGAGAGATCGAGGCCGAACTCATCGAGGTGGGCCCCGCGCACTCGGCCGGTGACCTCATAGTCCACCTGCCCGGACAGCGGGTCGTGTGTGCGGGGGACGTCCTGTTCGCCGGCGACCACCCCGTCCACTGGGACGGCCCGCTCGCCCGGGTCGCCACGGCCTGCGAGACGATCCTGGCCCTGGGGCCGGAGGTGGTGATTCCCGGACACGGGCCGGTGATGAGCGTCGAGGACGTCCGCGGCCACGTCACCTACCTGCGGGAGCTGGAAGCCCTCGTCCACGCCCGGCACGCGGCCGGCGTCCCCGCGGGCGAGGCCGCCGCCGACATCCTCGCCTCCGGCTTCCACGACCACCTGGGCCTGCGGGAACGGATCGTGATCCTCACGGCGGTGGAGTACCGGCACCTGGACGGTGACACCGGGGAAGTGGACGTGGTGGGGCTGGCCGCACAGGCGGCGGCCTGGGCCTACCGGGACCACGGGCCCGGCAAGCCCTGAAACCGTCGCCGTGGCCTCCAGGGACGTTCAGGGGCGCCACACGTACCGCACGTCCGGCTCCTGCTCCTCGTTCCCGCTGCCGTCCGTGTACTCGACGGCGACGAAGCCGTGCCGCTCGTAGAACCGGTGGGCCGGCTTGTTGACCTGGAAGGTCCACAGGCTGAGCCCGCCGGGACTGCGCTCCTTGGCGAGCGCGACGAAACGGTCACCGATGCCGCACCCGCGCCAGTCGGGACGCAGATACAGCTGGGAGACCTCGTCGTCGTGCAGCACCATCACGCCGACGACGCCGCCCCCGGCCCCGGCGTCCGCGACCCAGGTCTCGCGCAGGGGCACGACGACGTCCCGGAAGTAGTTGCGCACGTCGTCGGCGGAGCGGGGGCTGACGACCGTGGGCAGGGCCGCGGCGAAGGAGGTCAGCCAGACATCGGCCGCGGCGGCGGCATCGGGGCCCGGGGCGGCTCGGCGGAGGGTGATGGCAGAGGGTTCGAAAGACAAGCGCGGATCCCGTCAGTCGTCGAGGGTGAGGTCGTGGTGATGGGCGCCGTAGTAGTCGACCTGGCGCGCCATGATGTCCCGCAGGGAGGTGCCGCGCGGGACGCCGTAGAGCGTGCCGGGGAAGTCCAGCTCCTGCTGCACGGCCCATAGCTCGTCGTGCTCGCCGGGCGCGAAGAGCCGAGCGGTGGGCGTCCCGGCCGCGATCCAGCCGATGGGCACGACGGTGCCGGGCGGCAGCACCGAGTTGACGTGCAGCACGCTGTTGATCCGCAACTCGGAGCCGGTGCCCGCCACGGCACCCGGGAAGACGGAGGCCCCGGTGGCGACGAACACCTCGTCCTCGATGGTCGCGCCGTTGACATGGGCGTGCGGTCCGAGGAGCACGGCGTCACCGATGAAGGCGGGGTGCCCGGCCCGGCCGCGCACCAGCGCGTTCTCCATGACGACGACGTCCGAGCCGACGCGGACCTCCCCGTCCTCGGCGGTGAGCACGGCACCGTGCAGCACCCTGGCCCGCTCCCCGAGGGTCACGGCACCGCACAGGACGGCCGTCGGGGCGACGTACGCGGAATCGGGGACGACGGGACGCCGCCCGCGATGCTCGATCAACATGCGACCCCTTACGAAACGTGGGAAACCTCGGGAACCACGGCGGTGGCTGTAATCTCCACCAGCTGCCCCGTGTACCCCAGACACGCCACGCCGATCAGGGTGGATGAGTGCGGCCCGGCACTGAGCCCGGACGCTTCGACGACGTCCCAGACGGCCGAGAGCACGGCGGTCTCACTGCTGACGACATACACGTCCGTGGCCACGACATGCGCGAAATCGCTGCCGACGGCGTGCAGTTGCTCCTCCAGATTCGCCAGCACCTGTCCGGCCTGCCGTACCGGGTCGCCCTCGCCGACCAGCCTCCCCTCGGCGTCGAGGGGAACGGAGCCGGCGAGGAAGGCCAGCCTGGCGCCGGCCTCGACGACGGAGGCGTGGGAGTAGAGGGGCGGCGGGAAGAGGGACGGCACGGTGACACGGCGGACCATGGGGCGGCTCCCGGAGTGGGCGAGAAACAACTCACCGATGGTCCGGTCCGGCCGCCGGGAGCGCATCCGAATTTCCCTCCGGGCGTAGCTCGGGCCCCCGTCACAGGGAAACGCCGTGACCGGGGCCCGGGATCAGCCGGCGCGGAAGGCGCCGGCCGCCGCTAGTTCCGGTACCGGAACACGATCCGGCCCCGCGTCAGGTCGTACGGGGGGAGTTCCACCAGCACCCGGTCCTCCAGCATGATCTTGATGTAGTTCTTGCGGATCTTCCCGCTGATGTGCGCGAGCACCTGGTGGCCGTTCTCGAGCTCCACGGTGAACATGGCGCTGCGCAGACACTCGACGACCTTGCCCTCGACTTCGATGACGTTCTTGTTCCTCGTCATCGCACCAGCTCCAGGTTGCTGCTCGCCGGCCGGGCGCCGATGCCCTCGAACAGCGCCGTGGCCGCTCGGTTGGACTCCTGGACCTCGGTCCAGGCCGTGGCGAACCCGGAGCGGTGCAGCGCCCCCAGCGCGTGGGCCAGCAACGCCCTTGCGATGCCGCGGCGCTGTTCGCCGGCCCGGACCGCGACCAGCCCGATGCGCGGCCGGATCACCGTCACCACCCGGACCAGACCCAGGTAGCGGTCCGGCGCCGCGGCCACCGCGTACTTCGACGGGTCGACGATGGTGTCGTCAACCGGGCGGGGCACGACCTCGGCGGGCATCGACTGCCATCCGACGGTCGCCTCGACCTCGGCACGGATCGCGCGGTCCACCGCCCGCAGCAGGCCCTCGTCCGCCCGACCGGCGGGCACGATCGTCACGCCCGAGGGCGGCACGACCGCTTCGAGCCCTGTGACCTGCGGGTCGGTCGGTACAACGTACTCCCACTCGCGACGATGGACCGTGAAACCGGCCCGCCGCCAGCCGGCCGTCTGCTCCACGTCGGCCTCGTCGACCACCGTGTACAGCGGCGCCGGAAGTTCCGCGAGCATCGCCTCGGCGAGCCGGTCGAAGGTGGCCTCGTGCCAGGCGTCGATGCTGACGAACAGACGTCCGTCGGGACGGTGCTGCGCATGCCCGCGGCCGACCACCAGGTCGTCATCCAGTGCATGCCATTGGCTGTCCGCGACGCGCGTGATCACCACCGCGCTCCCGTCCAGGCCGGATGTGCAAGGCTTCGTGTTCATCGGAGTCTCCCTCCAGGAGTGCCTCGATCTCAGGCGCTCCTGGCGACACCGAACGTCAGCCGCCGGACCGTGACGGGTTGAGGGAGCACCCATGGGTAACTGTGTTCACGGGTCTCACCTCCATACGACGACTTCACGGTCCGCCAGGAAAGTAACAGCGGGGCTCGGCCTCGCTCAAACCATTTCTTCGAGCTCTCAACTCGGTTCCGTGTCCGGGACGTGCAGTACCGCCGTGCCCTTCCGGTGCGGGAGGTGTTCGAGGGACCAGGTGGGGTGCTGCCGGTGCCAGCGGGCGGCTATGGCCTGCTCGTCGGCGCGATCGTGGTCGTCGAGCAGGACTGCGGCTCCGGGGGTGAGGGCGCCGGCGAGCAGGGGGACGGCCGGGTAGCGGGCGAGCGGCGCGGACCATCCGGGTGGGCCGTCCACGAACAGCAGGCCGCAGCCCTTCAGGTCGCGCCAGGCCGCTTCGGCGTACCAGGACCAGGTCTCACCCTGGATGGTGAACCGCTCCAGCGGAGCGAGCCGCACCTCGGCGAAGTCACCGAGATCCAGGCGGTCGAGTCCCTGCGTGGTCTGTTCGTGATAGCCGGGATCGTGTTCGAGGCTCACCACACGGCCCGGTATGCCGAAGGTGCGCAGGGCCGTCGCAAGCCACAACGTCGAGGTGCCGCTGCCCAGTTCGACGACGAGTGCGGGGCGCCGCGCCCGTATCTGTTCCACGAGGTACAGCAGCAGATCGGGGGCCGCGGCCCAGTTGTCACCCGGCGGGATGGGCGCGGAGGGCTCCAGAGCCTGCTCCAACTGCGCCAGTGCCTGTCCGTCTTCGGTGTGCATGCTGTTCCCCTCGAGGGCGGTCGTCGTCGTACAGGGTGAGCGTGCCGTAGGCGCTGCGAGCGCTGCCTTCGTCGATGAGGTGGTGTCGGTCACGCCTGGCAGGATGGCCGACATGGTGGAGATGAGCAGAGACGACCAGGAATTCCTCGACACCGTCGCCGACCGCCTCGCCGTCCTCCCCGCTGTCCGGGCCGTCGCCCTCGGCGGTTCCCGCGCTCAGGGCACGCACCGGCCCGACAGCGACTGGGACCTGGCCGTCTACTACCGGGGGCGTTTCGACCCCGCCGACCTGCGCGCCGTCGGCTGGGAGGGTGAGATCTCCGAAGTCGGGGGATGGGGTGGCGGTGTCTTCAACGGAGGTGCCTGGCTGACGATCGACGGGCGGCGCGTGGACGTCCACTACCGCGATCTCGACGTCGTCGAGCACGAGTTGGCGGAGGCCGGGGAAGGGCGGTTCCGGGTGGAGTCGTTGATGTTCCATCTCGCCGGGATTCCGAGTTATCTGGTCGTCGCCGAACTGGCGGTCAATCGGGTGCTCCGGGGCGAGGCGCCCCGGCCGGCCGGGTATCCGGAGAAACTGCGGGTCTCCGCCGCCGAGCGCTGGCGCGGCTCCGCCCACGTCACGCTCGCCTATGCGAAGGCCAACCACGCCCCCAAGGGCCGCCTCACCGAGGTCGCCGGAGCCGTCGCCACGGCCGCCGTACAGGCCGGACACGCGGTGCTGGCGGCGCGAGGGGAGTGGGTGACGAATGAGAAGCGGTTGCTGGAGCGGGCCGGGCTGCGGGAAATCGACGCGGTACTCGGGCAACTGGCCTCGGATCCCGAGGCGTTGGTGCGGGTGATCGATGACGCGGAGACCCTCTTCTCGTCCGCCTTCGCGTGAGACCGGTCGGCACCCGCCGGTCCGCCTGCGTCCGTCAGGGAATTGCGTTCATAAAGAACGCGCCCTCCCGACCAACCGTCACACCCCGGAAACACAATGGTCCCGTTCGCTCCAGGAACGCGATCTACCGTGGGCACCACACCCCGCAACTCGGCCACCGTCGCCCGAAGGCACACCCCGCCCTCGTCCGTACAGGAGCCCAGCCCCCGTGTCCCGCACCGGCTCTGAAACCCGTCACCCCGCGCTGCCGCCGTGGCTCGCCCACGCCCTCCGCGCCCAGCGCGGGCCCATCCCCTGGAGCGCCGTCGTGCGCGGTGCTCTCGCCGCCGGGCCGCTCCTCCTCGCCGCCGTCCTCCTCGGCCGCACCTCCCTCGGTGTCGTCGCCGCCATCGCCGCCATGCTCGCCGGGATCAACGACCGGCCCGGCAGCCGGCGCGTCTCCGTCAAGCGGCTCGGGGTGCCCGCGCTCGCGGGGGCCGGTGGGATGCTCGTCGGGACGTACGCAGGCGAGCGTGCCGGAGCGGTCGCGCTCACCCTCCTGCTCACCGGCGTCGGGCTGCTCGCCGGAGGCATCAGCGCCATCGGGCCCGTCGCCTCCGGTGCCGGGACGCAGGTGCTCGTCGCCTCCGCCATCGGGGCCGGGATGCCGGTCCCGGAGGCCGGGTGGCTGCGCGCCCTGGCCTTTCTCGCGGGCGCCGGATGGCTGCTCGCCCTGCGACTGCTGCTCCCCACCCCCGGTGCCACCGCCGGTGACTTCCGGTTCGACGGGGAGCGGGATGCCGTGGCGGCCGTGTACGACGCCGTCGCCGATCTGCTCGAGGCGGCCGGGACCGAGAACGGCATCGCGCGCCGGGCCGCGCTGACCGCGGCCCTCGACCATGCGCAGGACGCCCTCACCGGCCCTCGGCTGCGGCGTTACGCCTCCTCCTCCGCGGAGCGGCGGCTGCACGCGCAGTACGCCGCGGCCCTCCCGCTCGCCGAGGCCGCGACCGCCCTCGCGTGGGCCGGGGAGGCCGTCCCCGGACGGGCGTCCGAAGGGCCACGGCGGCTCGCGGCCGCCGTACGGGAGAACACGCACACCGGGCCGCTGCCCGCACCCCACCGCTCGGCTCCCGCCCTGCGCGCCCTCGACGACGCCCTGCTCCATGCCGCCGACGCCTTCGACCAGGGGGAAGGGGGCGACCTGCACACCCGGCGGCGTACCGCCAAGGACCTCTTCCGTATCGCCTTCGGGGCCGGTGGGCGGGAGTACGGGCTGCGGGTCGCCCTGTGCTTCGGGGCCGGCGCGGCCGTGGCGCAGGCCCTGCACCACGCCCGCTGGTACGGGCAGCACACGCACTGGTACTGGCTGCCCGCCACCGCCGTCTTCCTCGTCAAGCCCGACCTCGGGCCGCTCGTCTCGCGGGTGCTGTGCCGGGCGGCCGGGACGGTGCTCGGGGCTCTGGTCTTCGCCGGGTTCGCCGCCGTACTGCCGCGGCCCGAAGGGCTCATCGCGCTCGTGGCCGTCAGCGGGGCCCTCATCCCGGTCGCCACCCGGCACTTCGCCGCACAGACCGCCGTCGTCACCGTGCTCGTGCTCGCCCTGGTGATGGTCGGCGGGGAGCCGCAGGCCTCCGCCGGCCGGATCGGTGAGACCCTGCTGGCCTGCGCGATCGTCCTCATCGTCGGGCATCTGCCGATGCCGGGGCAGCGGGGCGGGACGGTGCGGGCCCGGCTCGTCGCGGCGGGCAGCGCCGCGCACGCCTACCTCGCCCACGTTCTGCGTGAGGCCCGCGACCCGATGGCCGGCCCCGACTCCCGGGCCACCCGCTGGACCCTCCGCCGCGAGGCCTACCGCACACTCTCCGAGGCCCACACCACCATCGCCCTCGCCGCCGCCGAACTCCCCGCACTCGCCCGGCATTCGGAGGGCGCGGACGAGGTCGTCGCCGTCCTCGAACGGCTCGTCGACACGACCACCGCCTGTGCCGTGCAGCTCGACGACTCGGGACGTCTGTCCGCCCGCCACCGCGAGCAACTCTCCGAGCTGCTCGGGCAGTTCGAAAAAAGACGCGAACGGACGGGCCTGCGCCTGCCCGAGCTGCCCCTCGCCGTATAGCACCCGCGCCGCCCCCGGCCTTCACGGCAGCAGCCGCCGCTCCTGCGCCACCGCCACCGCCCCCGCCCGCGTATCCACCCCCAACTTGCCGTAGATCCGGCCCAGATGGGTCTTCACCGTCGCCTCGCTGATGAACAGGGCCCGGGCGATCTCCCGGTTGCCCAGGCCGCGGGCCAGCTGGCCGAGGATGTCCTGTTCGCGGGCCGAGAGGGTGGGGCGCGGGCTGCGCATCTGGGCCAGGAGACGGTCGGCCACCGGCGCCGACAGAGTCGTACGGCCAAAGGCGGCGCTGCGGATCGCCGCGAAGAGCTCCTCCGGGCGTTCCGCCTTCAGCAGGTACCCCGTGGCGCCCGCCTCGATGGCGCGGGTGATGTCGACGTCGGTGTCGAACATGGTCAACACCAGCACCCGTGTGGCCCCTTCAGCGGTCAGCAGCCTGGTGGCCGTCACTCCGTCCATGCCCGCGCCGAGCTGGAGGTCCATCAGGACGACATCGGGGTGCAGGCGTGCCGCCATGGCGAGTGCCTCCTCCCCACTGCCCGCCTCGCCGACCACCTCGATGCCGTCGGCGCTCGACAGCAGCGCGCGCAGACCGGCCCGTACCACCACGTGGTCGTCGCAGAGGAGGACGCTGACGGGGGCGCTCAAGAGACCGCCTCCGTCACGGCCAACGGGACGGCGGCCGACACGACCGTGCCCTCGCCCGGCGTCGACTCCACGGTGAGGGTGCCGCCCGACTGGCGGGCCCGGATGCGCATGGCCGGCAGACCGTGGCCGCGTGTCCGGTCCGGCGCCGCGGGGGACGCGGTCGTGTCGAACCCGCGCCCGTTGTCCGCCACATCCAGCGAGATCTGATCGTCCAGGCAGGTCAGCGTCAGCGCGGCCCGGGTCGCTGCCGCGTGTTCCCGCACGTTGGCCAGGGCGCCCTGGGCGATGCGCAGAAGGGCGGCCTCCACCCGCTCGGGGAGCCGGCCCGGGGCGCCGTCGAGCCGGAACTCGACCGTCAGGCCGGGGCCGCTCTCCCGCTCGGCGAGCGCGCTCAGCGCCGCGGGCAGCGACGGCTCCATGAGGTCGGCCGGGGCGAGGTCGTGGACGAAACGGCGGGCCTCGGCGAGGCTGCGGGAGGTGATTCCGGCCGCCTTGCGGAGGTGTGCGCCGGCCGCGTCCGGGTCCGTTTCCCACACGCGCTCCGCGGCCTGCAACAGCATCTGCTGGCTGGACAGGCCCTGCGCCAGGGTGTCGTGGATCTCCGTCGACAGGCGTTGCCGTTCCGCCAGCACGCCCGCCCGGCGTTCGGTCGCCGCCAGCTCTCGGCGGGTCCGGACCAGGTCGTCGATCAGGACGCGCTGCCGGTTCGCCTGGCGCTGCAGATGGACGAAGAGGGCGGTCGCGACCGCGGCCACGGCGACCGGCGCCACCACCATGTTGGGGTTCAACGGGCCCTGCGCCACACGCACTTCGGAGATCACGACCAGCGTGGTGAGTACGGCGGCCAGCGGCACGGCGATCCGTGGCGGCAGCGCGTACAGGCCGGCGAACAGCAGCGGCATCGCACACCACGTGGCACTCGGGGCGAGAGCCAGCAGCGCGACCCAGACCGCGGACACCGAAGCCAGCCAAGTGAGGTGGCGAGTGGCGGGCGGGGTTCCGGCGCGCGGGGGCGGGGCGACCAAGCGGCCGAACACGTAGAGCATCCCGAAGGCCGCGAACAGCGCCGTCACCACCCATCCGGCCCCCGCACCGCCCTGGTCGCGGGAGAGATGGCGGACGAACGACGAGCACAGCAGCAGAAAGAACGCGGCATGCACGACCGCGTTCAGCCGCCGCTCGTCCGCTTCGGTGGTGTTCTCCATGCTCCGTGTCTAACGCGGCCGACCGTGGATCGCATCAACCGATCGGCTGACATCGCGATCGCCCGAACCGCCCGCCGAGCAGCGCCTCTCGACCGAGCCGGACGCCGCGCCACCGCCCCGAGGCTTGCATCAGCCCCGCACCATCACCTCGGAAAGGCAACGGCCCATGCCCGCCAGGAACCTCACCGCCAACCGCGCCGCCCTCACCCACCGCATCACCTACGCCCTGCGCCACCCGGGCCGCGTGCCCCGCCATCTCGCCCGCGCCGCCCGGGACCTGTGGCTCAGCCACCGCCACCCCGACCACATCTCCTACTACCGCGCCGTGATGCGCTCCGACACCCGGGCCGCCCCGGACGCGGCCGTCGGCAGCCGCAGCCGCGAGCGCTGGCTGGCGCTCGGCGCGATGCAGTTCGACTATCTCCTCGGCCACGGACTGCGGCCCGAGCACCGCATGCTGGAGATCGGCTGCGGCAATCTGCGCGGCGGCTGGCGGTTCATCCGCCATCTGGAGCCAGGGCACTACTACGGCATCGACATCTCGCCGGACATCCTCGTCGCCGCGCAGGACACGGTCGTGGAGATGGGACTGGAGAAGCGGCTGCCCACCCTCACCCCGGTACGTGATCTGACGCTGCGTTTCCTGCCCGACGCCCACTTCGACGTCGTACACGCGCACAGCGTCTTCTCGCACTCCCCGCTTCCCGTCATCGAGGAGTGCCTGGCCCACGTCGGGCGGGTGCTCGCACCGGGCGGTTGGTTCGACTTCACCTTCGACCGCACGGAGGGGGAGGAGCACCAGGTGCTGCGGGAGGACTTCTACTACCGCACCGAAACGCTCCTCGCCCTGGCCGAGAAGCACGGGCTGCGGGCGCGGTTCATGGACGACTGGGAGGAACTTCCGCACGGGCAGTCGAAGATCCGGGTGAGTGCGGGGTGAACACGCTGCCGCGCATCTCCCTCACGGATCACTGCCCCACCCGCACCCACACCGGCGCATGGTCCGACCCGGGCCTTCCCCTTCGGTCCGCAGGATCCGGCCCGACCGACGGCAGCCGCAGCGTCCCGTCGCCCGGCAGGCCCGTTCCCGCCGCCGTCACCCGCAGGACCAGGCGGTGGCTGACCAGGATGTGGTCGATCAGTTCGCGGCGCCCGGAGTTGATGCGGGAGTAGCGCTGCTCGGCGGGGATCAGCGGGGCCACGTCCCACAGCCGTTGCGCATCGCCCTGGTCGGGATGGTCGTAGCCCGGTGTGCCGATCTCGGAGCCGGGCGGGCCGAGCAGGATCTGCGTGGTCGCGGCCTGCACCTCGTCGTTCAGGTCGCCCAGCACGGCGACGTCCCGCTCGCGTCCGTCCCCGGCCAGGAGGGTGTCGGCCAGCGCCCGCAGCGTCGCCGCCTCGGCGGCGCGCCGGTAGAGGGCATAGGCGCCGTAGCGGGCCCGCTCGCCCTCGTCATGGGGGAAGAAACGGTTCCCCGGATAGGTGAGCAGCTTCGACTTGAGGTGGGCCACGGCCACCCGCAGCGGGCCGAAGTCCGTCGCGACCTCGACGGCCAGGAAGCCGCGCCCCGCCGCCGACACCTGCGCACCGGAGTCGTCCTCCTGCACGGGCCGCAGCTTGGCCGGGAAGGCGTTCGTGTCGGCGACCACCTCCACCGCCGTACGGCTGAGGAAGCCGACCCGGATGCCCCGGCCGTCGGGATGCCCGGACAGCGCGACATGCCAGTCGCCGTCCAGCATGCCGACCAGGTCGTCAAGGGCCTCCGGCTCGCCGACCTCCTGCACGCCGAGCAGCGCGGGGTCGAGCTCCGTGATCACGGCGGCGAGCGAGGCGAGCTTCGTCTCGTAGGCGGCCTTGTCCTTGGGCCCGAAGGGGCCGCCGGGCCGGTAGAGGTTCTCCAGGTTCCAGGTGCCGAGGAGCATGCCGGGCCCCTTCCAGAAGCCGTGCGGCGAGCTGTGGTGAGGACAGGGTCCCCGAGACCGGCCGATTCCGCGACCGGGCGGGACCGGATGCGCGGATCGGCTCACGCCGGCCGACGACGGCGTCGTACGTTGGCGGGATGACCGATTCTCCCGCCGACCTCGTCATCACCGGCTGCACCGTCCTCGTGCACGACGACCAGGAGCGGGTCGGGTTCGAGGAGGACGCCGCCGTCGTCGTACGGGACGGGGTCGTCGAGGCGGTGACGGCCGCCTCCGCGGTCGAGCACCTCGCCGCGGCCGAGCGCATCGACGGGCGCGGCCAGGTGGCCATGCCCGGCCTGATCAACTGCCACACCCACGCGCCGATGGTCGCGCTGCGCGGTGTCGCCGAGGACCTGCCCACCGAGGAGTGGTTCAACGACGTCGTCTGGCCCGTCGAGTCCAACCTCACCGAGAAGGACGTGGAGCTGGGGGCGCGGCTCGCCTGCGCCGAGATGATCCGCGGCGGCGGCACCTGCTTCGCGGACCACTACTTCGCCATGGACGCGGTCGCCGCCGTGGTCGAGGAGTGCGGGATCCGGGCCCATCTGGGGGAGGCGTACTTCTCCTCCCAGGGTCCCCAAGGCCGGGAGAAATCCCTGGAGTTCGCGCTACGGCACCGGGGTGGCGCCGGCGGCCGCATCACCACCGCGCTCGCCCCGCACGCGCCGTACACCGTGGACGACGCGGATCTCACCGCCACCGCCGAACTCGCCCGCGCACACGGCCTGCCGGTCCACATCCACGCCGCCGAGAACCGCGACCAGACCGACGTCAGCCTCGAACGCCACGGCGTCACCCCCATCGAGGTCCTCGAGCGCACCGGCATCCTCGACACCGACGTCCTCATCGCCCACGGAACCGGCATCACCGAGCGCGACCTGCCCGTGCTCCAAGGCGCCACCGGCCGCGTGGCCGTCGCCACCGCGCCCCGCGGCTACCTCAAGTTCGCCTGGCCCACCACCACCCCGATCCGCGCCCTGTACGACCTCGGGGTCCCCGTCGGCCTGGCCACGGACGGCGCCGCCTCCAACAACTCCCTCGACGTGTGGGAGTCGATGGCGCTCACCGCCCTCATCCAGAAGCAGACCACCGGCGACCCACGCTGGCTGACAGCCCGTCAGGCCCTCCATCACGCAACCCTGCAGAGCGCCCGGGCGGTCGGCCTCGGTCACACCCTCGGCACCCTCGCCCCCGGCCGGCGCGCGGACATCGTCCTCGTCGACCTCACCGGCCCGCACACCCAGCCGGTCCACGACCTCGCCGCCACCCTCGTGCACAGCGCCCGCTCCTCCGACGTGCGGACGACCATCGTCGACGGGCGGGTACTGATGCGTGACCGGGAGCTGCTCACCCTCGATGTCCCGGCGGTCGTACGGGAGTTGGGGGAGCGGCTGCCCGCACTGCTCGACCGCGGCCATGGCCGCCGGATCCAGGATTACAAGACCTGAAAATCGGCCCAGGAGAAGCGCTTTGCCGCCAACCAGGGGTGATCGAACAGTCACGCCAAGTGGTTTCACGCTACACAGGAAGGCCGGGACGTACGGGACACTCATCTCACGGGAGGCCGGCCGGTGGAGCTCACGATCGATGTGGCGGTGCTGCTCGCTGTCGTCATCTTCCTGCGGGCACGGCGCAAGCCGCTGGCCCGCACCCGTTCCGACGCATGGCTGACCGTGTTTCTCGCCCTGACCTTCGGCGTGCTGATCGCCCCGACCACCTTCGGCCAGGGCGTCTTCCACGTCGTCGGTCAGCTCGCCCAGGGGATAACGCAGTCGGCCCCCAATCCGTGAGCCGGCCGCGCCCTACGCTGCTCCCATGGACCCCGCCGACGGCCTCCTCGACCATCCCTACGACGTCTACCGGCGGCTGCGCGAGACCGCGCCCGTGCACCGCATCGCCGGGCCGGACGGCACCCCCGCCTGGCTCGTCACCCGCTACGACGACGTGCGCGCCGCCCTCGCCGACCCGCGGCTCTCGCTGGACAAACGGCACGCCACCGCCGGGACCTACAAGGGGTTCTCGCTGCCGCCGGCGCTCGACGCCAACCTGCTCAACATGGACCCGCCCGACCACACCCGCGTCCGTCGCCTGGTCGGCCGCGCCTTCACCGCGCGGCGCGTCGAGCAGCTCCGTACGCCGATCCGCCGCACCGCCGACCGGCTCCTCGACGCGCTCGGCCCGCAGGGCACCGCAGACCTGATCGCCGCCTATGCCGCGCCGCTGCCGATCACCGTCATCTGCGATCTGCTCGGCATCCCGGAGCAGCACCGCCTCGACTTCCGGGTCTGGACCGACACCCTCGTCGCCCCGGCTCCGGACGCAGGGCCCGAGGCCGCGAAGGAGGCGGTGGTGGCGATGCTCGGCTACTTCACCCGGCTCCTGGCGGACAAGCGCGACGAGCCCGCCGACGACCTGCTCTCCGATCTGATCGCCGTGCGCGACGAGGGCGACCGGCTCAGCGAGGACGAGCTGATGTCCCTCGCCTTCCTCATCCTCTTCGCCGGCTACGAGAACACGGTGCAGCTCATCGGCAACGCCGTCCTCGCCCTGCTGCGGCACCCCGACCAACTGACCGCCCTGCGCGAGGGCCTGACCCGCCTCCCCGCCGCAGTGCAGGAGTTCCTGCGCTACGAGGGCCCCGCACTGCTCGCCATCCGGCGCTTCCCCGTGGCGGACATGACCATCGGCGGGGTCACGATCCCCGCCGGCGAGACGGTCTGGGTGTCCCCGTCCGCCGCCGACCGCGACCCCGCCCGCTTCCCCGACCCCGACCGACTCGACCTGGCCCGCGACACCTCCGGTCACCTCGCCCTCGGCCACGGCATCCACTACTGCCTGGGCGCACCGCTCGCCCGCGCCGAGACGGAGATCGCCGTCGCCGCTCTCCTGGAGCGTTTCCCGGACCTCACCCTCGCGGACGAGAACCCGCGGTGGCGCCGCTCCCTGCGCGCCCGCGGCCTGGTCGAGCTCCCCGTGTCGTATGCAATCAGGCGTTACGACAAGTACGAGGAATGAAACAGAAAGTAGTCGATGCATGGCGAGGATCTTCACTAAGTGACCGGATCCTCACACTCCGCGGTGAACGAGTGTCAACTACGTCTCAGTCCGGCAACTGAGCGAGGCGTTCAGCCCCTGGAAGGCGTTAACTCCTACAAGTACAACGCTTTCTGGAGGTGCAGGATGGTGAACGGGCGAACAGTGCTCGAACGCTTTCCCGCGGGCGGGCCGCGGGGATCGTGGCCGGCCGAGGAGTTCGCGCATGCGCGGCGCCTGGAGGGGCTGGCCGCCGAGGTCGTCATGGACCTGGCTACGGACACGTTTCTCGTAGTCGTCCGCGGCGAGGCGACCGCCGACGCGGTCGCCTGACCGCTCCGCAGCGGCGCCGGCTCAACCGGCCTTCGGTACCGGCGCCGAGTACTGCTCGGCCTGAAGCGAGTACAGCTCCGCGTAGATACCGCCGCTCGCCAGCAGCTCGTCCGGGGTTCCGGACTCCGCCACCCGGCCCTGGTCGAGGACGTGCACCAGGTCCGCATGGCGCACCGACGCCAGCCGGTGGGTGATCAGCACGACGGTCTGCCCGGCCGAGGCCAGGGCGCGGATCTTCTCGAAGACCTCCAGCTCGGCCCGCGCGTCCAGGGCGGCCGTCGGTTCGTCCACGACCAGGATCCGGCCGCGTCGATAGGCGGCCCGTGCCACGCCGAGCCGCTGCCACTGGCCGCCGGACAGCTCGTGGCCCCCGTTGAACTGGCGGGCCAGCAGTGTGTCCAGGCCGCGCGGCAGATCGGCCACCACGTCCTCCGCGCCGGCCTGCGCGAGGGACGTGGTCATGCGTTCCTCGGTCAGGGGCACGGAGGAGCGGCCGATGGCCACGTTCACGCGGGCCGTGAACGGCCAGCGCTTGAAGTCCTGGGCCACCATCGCGACCCGCTCGGCGAGCTGGTGCCGGTCGGCGGTCGCCGCGTCGACGCCGTCCCACAGGATCCGTCCGCCGTCCGGCTTGTACAGGCCCGCGAGCAGCTTGACCAGCGTCGTCTTGCCGGAGCCGTTCTCCCCGACCAGCGCCACGATCCGGCCCAGCGGGAGGCTGAGCGTGACGTCGTCGAGGGCGGGGCGGGCGGACTCGCCCGGGTAGCTGAACGTGACGTTCTCGAAGCGGATCTCCCGCGGGTCCTCGGGCAGCGGGTCGCCGCCGACCGGGATCGCCCGCTCGGCCGCCTCGACGTACAGCTTCTGCAGATCGCCCACGAACAGGGCGTCCTCGTGGAGCGAGTTGACCGCCACCACCAGGTTGTCCAGGCTCGACGAGCCCGTGCGGATCGCGATCACCGCCGTACCCGCCACGGACAGCGCCATCGCACCGGCGAGCAGAAGCCCGGCGAGCGTCGCGTACGTCGCCACGCTCGCGAGGCCCGTCCAGGCCGACGCGATCACCCCGGTGCGCGCCGCAAGCCGGGCCAGCCGCGCCTGCTCGGCCTCCGCCGTCTCCGCCATGGCGCGGTAGTGCCGCAGCAGGAAGGGGCCCACCCCGTGCACCCGGATCTCGGGCGCCGCGGCCGGTTCGGTGAGCAGGCCGCTGAGCAGATAGCCGGCCCGGGCATGCTGCACCCAGGTGTGCCAGGACTCGTAGCGCCGCCGGGCGTTCGTCAGCGCGCTCCACGCCGTCGGCAACGTCATCGTCGCCAGCAGCGGGAGCAGGACGGGGTGCAGCACGGTCAGCACGCCGGCCGCCGCGATCAGCGAGATCAGCGCGCTCACCACGCGCGTGGAGTACGAGATCATCCGCCGCGCCGAACCGGCGCCGTACTGCGCGGTGTCCAGCAGCTTGTGGAAGGCGTGGTCCTCGATCGCGGCCAGCTCCACGGCCGCCGCCCGCTCCAGGTACAACTCGGTCGCCACCCGCTCCACCTTGGGCTCCAGGCGTCCGGTCGCATACGTCGACGCTCCCCGCAGCAGCGCCCCGAGCAGGGCCACGGAGGCCATCGCGGCCAGCACCGGCACGGCGTCGCGCAGCCGGTCCCCGATCGCCCCGCCGGTGATCAGCCGCCCCAGGACGCTGTTCATGGCGAGCAGGCCCACCGCCTGGGCCACGCCCCGGCCCGCCTCGGCCGCCAGCACGATCCGCGCCGCCTGCCGGTCGGCCTGCCAGGCGAGCCGGAAGCTGGAGCCCAGCAGGGCCGGCAGCCGTGTCACCATCGCCCGGAAGTTCAGCTCCAGGAACGCGTCCCGGTGCTGGTTCCAGCCCAGGTCGTAGCGCAACGGCCCGCCGAAGAGCAGCTGTTCCGACTCGGAGACCTCGGGCGGGCCCTCGTCGCGCTTCTTCGCCCGCCTGCCCGACCCCTGTGATTCCGCCACCGCCGGCCTCCCCCGATCCATGTCGACGAACGGCCACTATCGCGGGACCGGACCCGCCGGGGGAGAGCGTGTGGCACAGCGGGCCGAGCGCGCGGGCGTACGCCCTGCATGGTGGCGATGTTTACGCAACCACGAGGGTCATGCGACGGCCGGCCGTGACCACGTCGGAGTCGTCCCCGTCACCCGGCACAGCGCCAGATACAGAGGGATCGGCGGGGTGTAGGGGAGTGTGCCGACCGGCCGGTGGATGAGGTCGGGGACCGCCGGGGCGTCCGGAACTAGCGCCCCGGCGGCGTACTGCGCGGGCGTCGGCCACTGAAGTGCGTAGTCGGAGTCGGAGGGGACGAGCCACCACCAGTGCGCCGCGTCGGCGTACACGCACCCCACGCGTGGCAGCCGGGACAGCACCAGGGGGCCGAAGCGGGCGGGCACCTCCACCGCGTCGCAGCCCATCGGGGCCGTCATGCCGTCCGGCACGGGCAGTCGCCGGGGCCTGCCCGGCGTGCGTACTCCGCGCCCGAGGCGGACCAGCGTGTCCAGGCTCAGCACCCGGCCGCCGGACGCAGCGCTCACCGCCCGGCCCCCGTCCCGTGCCGGCCGTGGTGTGCGTCCCCACCACGCGGTGCGGCCACCTCGTCCTCGTCACCCGAACCACCGGCCGGCCCCGGCTTGGGGCGGGCTCCCCAGCCCAGGTCGTTGTACGGCCCCTTCACCTGGGTGCAGGGCCCGCAGTCATGGCGTGCGGTGGCGGCCCGGCGCGGCAGCTCCGCCCACACGAGCAGCCCCGGACCGTGCTCATGGGCGCCCCATGCGTCGCACAGCGCGTCGATGAGGAGCAACCCCCTCCCGTGCTCCTCCTCGGGCCGCGCCCGCGACGCACGGGGCGCGTCCGGGGAGCAGCCCTCGTCCCGCACGGCTATGCGCACCAGCTCGTCGCCGTCGTGCAGCTCGCAGACGATGCGGCTGCTCGCCGTGTGCACGAGGGCGTTGGTGACCAGCTCGGAGACGACCAGAGCCGCGGTGTCGCAGATGTCCTCGCACACCGTCCAGACGTTCAGCCGGGCCCTCGTCAGGCGTCTGGCCTGCGCGGGAGAAGCCGGATGCGCGGCCAGCTCGAAGCGGAACCGGCGTTCGGCAGGGGCCCCCTCTTGGCGTGCACCGAGGCTGTGGGGGCGGCCTTCGGCGGCGTCTGTTCCTAAGGGCGCGGACGGAATCACGCTTGCCACTATCGCCCCGGCGTGAACACTTGGCAAGTGTCACTCTGAAAATTGCAGAGTGACTGTGACGGTGTGGAAGGCCATGGCACACTGCTCGCAACAGCACGTCGGACGGCGCCAGTTGGGATCGACGGAGATCCGTACGAAACCGTACAGATCTTCGAATAGGTCTTCGAATGGCGCCGTATGGCTGTCAGCACGCTTTTTTTGGACTCTCAGCGGCCACGGGAGGTGGAGGGTGAGCGAACCGCGGTCCGCGCCGACGGTCGGTCAAGTCGTCCTCGGTCGCCGCCTGTTGGAGCTGCGGGAGTACGCCGGCCTCAAGCGCGAGGAGGCCGCCCGCATCCTCCGGGTCGCCCCCGCCACCGTCCGCCGCATGGAGATGGCCGAGGTCGCCCTCAAAATCCCCTACCTCCAGCTGCTCCTGAAGTCCTACGGCGTCTCGGACGAGGAGGCCGAGGAGTTCGTACGGCTGGCCGAGGAGGCCAACCGGCCCGGCTGGTGGCAGCGGTTCCACGACATCCTGCCCGGCTGGTTCTCCATGTACGTCAGCCTCGAGGGTGCCGCGAGCCTCATCCGCTCCTACGACCCCCACTTCGTCCCCGGTCTGCTGCAGACCGAGGACTACGCCCGCGGAGTCCTGCGCTCGGGTGCGATCGGCCAGACCAGCCCCGAGGACATCGAGCGCCATGTCGCCCTGCGCGTACAACGCCAGGAACTGCTCACCCGTCAGGACGCGCCCCGCTTCTGGGCCGTCCTGGACGAGACCGCGCTGCGCCGCCCGGTGGGTGGCCCGGAGGTGATGCGTGCCCAGATCGACAGACTGCTCGAGGCCACGAAGCTGCCCAACGTGACCGTGCAGGTCGCGCCCTTCGCGGGCGGCCCGCACCCCGGTACGTACGGGCCCTTCGTGCTGTTCCGATTTGCCATGTCAGAACTGCCGGACATGGTCTACAGCGAGTACCTGACCGGCGCCGTCTATCTCGACGCGCGCGCCGAGGTGGCGACCCACCTCGAGGTCATGGACCGCATGGCGGCGCAGGCCGCTACGGCACATCGCACGAAGGAGATCCTCGAGGATCTCCGCAAGGAGCTGTGAATGGATCGCATCAAGGCGCGGGGGCGCGTCTACAACGGCATGCCCGCGCGGGAGTTGGGCAGCGAGGGCTGGCTCAAGCCGTGGAGCGGCGGCAACGGCGGCAACTGCCTGGAGGCGATGAAGCTGGCGGACGGCCGGATCGCCGTCCGCCAGTCCACCGACCCGGACGGGCCGGCGCTGATCTACACCACCGACGAGATGACGGCGTTCATCGAGGGCGCCAAGGCGGGGGAGGCGGACTTCCTGCTGTCGTGACGCGTTGGTCCGGCACCCGCTCGGACACTTGATCAACTTCCGGCCTTGAAGAGGGACAAAGCTCCGATTGTGAACTGATGGATCATCAATTAATGGTTGAGATCGACACCAGCAAGCCGCATCCCGCCCGGATGTATCGCCGACCCGAAACGGCGTACGGCAGATCCTCGACATCGGTACCGGCATTCCCACCGAGCCCAATCTGCACCAGGTCGCCCAGGAGATCGCACCCGAGGCCCGGGTCCTCCACTGCGACAACGACCCCCCGAGGAGTCGAAGGCCGCGAGCGGAGCAGCTCAAGGCCGCAGGCGGCACCCGCCTGGACCTCATCGGACCCGGTGTCGAGGTGCCGCAGCTGCGGCACCCCGAGCTGGGGGAGCCGGTTCCGGGTCAGGACGACGGGGTGATCCCGGGGTACGGGGCGGTGGGACGCGAGCCCTGATCCCCGCGGGGTCGGCGGCTCATCCGGACGCGGGACGCGGCTTGTCCGCCTCCGGCGGCAGCACCCCGCACAGTGCCTCCAACGCCGCCCCGTAGGCATGCTCGGAGGGCGTCGCATAGCCCACGACCAGACCGTCCTGGGTCGTCATGTCCGCGGCCGGGTGGCGAAATTCGGCCAGTCCGTCCAGGGCGACGCCCTGCCAGGCGGCGGCCTTGAGGACGGACCGTTCGGTGCCGGGCGGCAGTCGCAGAACCGCGTGCAGGCCCGCCGCGACCCCGGTGACCTCGATGTGCGGTGCGTGCGTGGCGAGTGCCGCGACGAGGCGGTCACGGCGGCTGCGGTACCGCTGCCGCATGCGCCGTACATGACGGTCGTACGAGCCGCAGGCGATGAAGTCGGCGAGGCTCAGCTGGTCGAGGACGCTCGCCCAGGCCTCGCGCTCGCCCTTGGCCGCGAGCACCCCGTCCACGTACCGCCCGGGCAGCACCATCCAGCCCAGCCGCACGGCCGGCGACAGACTCTTGCTGACCGAGCCGAGGAGGATCACCCGCTCGGGGTCGAGCCCCTGGACCGCCCCGACGGGCCTGCGGTCGTAACGGAAGTCCCCGTCGTAGTCGTCCTCCACCACCACACCGCCACGCGCGCGTGCCCAGTCCACCACCGCGGCTCTGCGCTCCGCGTGCAACGGCCCTCCGGTGGGGAACTGGTGCGCGGGCGTGAGCAGAACGGCCCGCTCCCGCGCCAGCCGGTCCACGCGTGCGCCCTGTTCGTCCAGGGGGAGCGGTACGGTCCGCACGCCCTCGGCCGCCAGCAGCTCACGGTGGAACGGCAGCCCGTACGCCTCCACGGCCAGCGGTCCGGCGAGGACCCGGTCCCGGCCGCCGAAGAGCAGCCGCAGCCCGTGCGCGAAACCGGAGCAGATCACGATCCTGTCCGGCTCGGTGCGCACTCCACGCGCGCGTGCCAGATACTCCGTGAGCGCCTCCCTGAGCTCGATCCGCCCGGCGGGATCACCGGGGCCGAACACCTCGTTGGGCGCCTGCTGCAGGGCCCGCCGGTAGGACGCCAGCCAGGCCGCGCGCGGGAACGTGGACGCGTCCGGGGTGCCCTGGCGCAGATCGTGGCGAGGGGCACGCGCGCGTGGCGGCGTCTTTCCCGGCGACCGCCCGGCAGGCCGCAGAGGTGCGGCACGGTGTGCGACCCGGGTGCCGGAGCCCTGCCGGGCGCTCAGCCAGCCCTCCGCCACCAGCTCCGCGTACGCGTCGGCCACCGTGTTGCGGGCGACGCCGAGGTCGGCGGCGAGCGAGCGGTAGGGCGGCAGCCGGGTTCCGGGAGCGAGCCGCCCCTGCCGCACGGCCTCGCGCAGCGCCCCGATCAGCGCGGCCCGCCGCCCACCCGCCCCCGCCAGCTCCAGATGCAGGTCGGCCCCGATCCGCTCCGCGGAATTGACCCATGCTTTCGCCATAAAAATGCACCATAGCGTGGGTCTTTCCACCGCGTAGGTTGAAGCACATGACGACGAACACGACACACATCACCACGGGTCGCCTCGACTTCGCGAAGTCCGCCCCGAAGGTCTTCCGCGCGCTCATCGGCTTCGACGCCGCCGCCCGCGAGGGACTCGACCCGGCCCTCGTCGAACTGATCCAGATCCGCGCCTCGCACCTCAACCGCTGCGCGTACTGTCTGCACATGCACACGGGCGACGCCCGCAAGGCCGGCGAGAGCGAGGACCGGCTGCACATGGTCGCCGTCTGGCGCGAGGCCCGCCACTTCTTCACCGAGCGGGAACAGGCCGCTCTCGCCCTGACCGAGGCGGTGACGCTGGTGGCCGACGGCGGCGTCCCGGACGAGGTCTACGCGCAGGCCGCGGCCCAGTTCGACGAGGACGAACTGGCCCACGTCCTCGCCCTGATCCTCACGATCAACACCTGGAACCGGGTGGCGCTTTCGACGGCCAAGGTGGCGGGGACGGACGAGCGGCGCCGCTAGAGGGATCGACGGTTGCTACACCGTCATCGGACGGTCGTACGGCCCGATGGGCGCCGGCAGCCGCGAACTCCCCGTCAGATAACGGTCGACGGCCGCCGCCACCGCCCGCCCCTCCGCGATCGCCCACACGATCAGCGACTGCCCCCGTGCGGCGTCCCCGGCCGCGAACACGCCGGACACGTTCGTCGCGAACCCCGCGTCGCGGGTGATCGTCCCGCGGGGCTCCATCGCCAGCCCGAGCTGGTCGACGAGCCCGTCCCCCCGGTCGGGTCCCGAGAAGCCGAGCGCGAGCAGCACGAGGTCGGCGGGGAGCGTCCGCCCGGTGCCGGGCCGTGGACGCCGGGCCGCATCCACCTCGACCAGGTGCAGCGACCGCACATGCCCGCTCTCGTCGCCGGTGAAGCGGAGCGTGGACGCCGCGAACAGCCGCGCGTCCGCGTCCGCCGCCGGCGCCGTCTCCAGATCCCGGGCCTCCTCGTGGGCGGCCGACAGCCGGTAGAGCTTCGGGTACGTCGGCCAGGGCTCGGTGTCCTCGTCGCGCGCGGCGCCGGGCTGGGCGTAGATGTCCAACTGCGTGACGGACGCGGCCCCTTCACGCACCGCGGTCCCCAGACAGTCCGCGCCGGTGTCACCGCCGCCGACGATGACGACGTGCTTCCCGGCGGCGGACATCGGGGAGCTCTCCAGGTCCCCTGCGCACACCCGGTTGGCCAGCGGCAGATACTCCATCGCCTGCTGTATCCCGGCCAACTCCCGTCCGGGAATGGGCAGTTCACGCCAGGCGGTCGCCCCTGTCGCGATCACCACGGCGTCGTACCGGGCCCGCAACTCCGCCGCTCCGACGTCCCGCCCGACCGCCGTCGACGTACGGAACTTGGTCCCCTCGGCGCGCATCTGCTCCAGCCGACGGTCCAGATGGTGCTTCTCCATCTTGAACTCGGGAATGCCGTACCGCATCAGCCCGCCGAGCCGGTCGTCCTTCTCGTACACGGCGACCGTGTGCCCGGCCCGTGTCAGCTGCTGGGCCGCGGCCAGCCCGGTCGGCCCGGACCCGATCACCGCGACGGTCCGCCCGGAGAGCCGGTCCGGCGGCCGCGGGGGCGCGAACCCCAGCTCCCAGGCCCGGTCCGCGATGGCGACTTCGACGTTCTTGATCGTGACCGCGGGCTGGTTGATGGCCAGTACACACCCCGCCTCGCACGGCGCGGGACACAACCGCCCGGTGAACTCGGGGAAGTTGTTGGTGGCATGCAGCCGGTCGGCCGCCTGCCGCCAGTCGTCCCGGCTGACCAGGTCGTTCCACTCCGGTATCAGATTGCCGAGCGGGCAGGCGTCGTGGCAGAACGGTATGCCGCAGTCCATGCACCGGTCGGCCTGTTTGTTGATGATGGGCAGCAGCGCCCCGGGGACGTAGACCTCGTCCCAGTCCTGGACCCGTTCCGCGACCGGGCGGCGGGGCCAGTCCTGGCGAGGCGTGGTCATGAATCCCTTGGGATCGGCCATGGCCGTCTTCCTTGCCTACGCATGCGACGAGCCGTGCGTCATCGGGCGGCACTCTTTCGGCCACGATACGACTCCCCGGCCCCGTGCGCAGAGGGGACGGACAGCGCTTTCCGCCCGTCTTTCCCAGAGCTCCCCCGAGATCCGCCCGGAATTCCTGAGCACCCTCCGCACTCTCAGGTCAGCGCCAGCACATACGCCACCGCCGAACCTGCCGAGGCGACCATCCTCACGTGATTCCAGAACGTCCACTCGCGTATGTACGACGGCCAGTACGCGGCGGCTTCGGGGGTGCCCGGGTCCAGCCTGGCCAGCGCGTCGTTGCGGGGCACGTTCGCGACCATGGTCACCCCGAACGAGCCGAACAGATACAGCGCGCTGCCCAGCAGCAGCTCCACCCTCCCGTCGTCCGGCCACAGCACGAACGTCACCACGGCGAGCACGGCGCACAGCACCGCCGACCCCACGAACACCAGCATGAACGCCGGCATCACCGCGGTCACGTTGATCGCGTTCATCGCGGCCACACCCTGCGCGGGCGGCAGCGCGGCGAGCCCCCTCATCACGAACGTCGAGAAGCCGCAGAAAACCCCGGCCACCAGACCGGTCCCGAGCACCCCCAGCACCGTCAGCCAGAAATACGGTCCATCGATCATGTCGTCAACTCCCGCGTAGAGCCGAGATCTTCCCCGGCACCCCCCGTCACCACAAGTGAATTCCCGTACGAGCACAGTGACCATGGCCGAAGAACGCGGTCACATACGCATGCGTCCAGCGCCCCGCGCTCTCGCCGACCGATCCCGCCCTTCGCCGGCGGCACCCGGCCGGGCGTCAACCGGCCACCGCCTCTTCCGTGCGCCACCCCCGCAGCACCGTCTCCACCGCCGCCCTGATCCGCCGCCGAGCCTCGTGCCGCGGTACTCCGCTCATCAGCAGCTGGTCGTACGGCGTGTCCGTGTGCCGTACGGACGCCGCGACCGCCGAGACCACCGCCCCCTCGGACAGCGCCCGTCCCGCCGCGCTGCGGCCCACCCGCCCGCTGCCCCGCACCGACGCATGCGCCGCGATCGCCCGGGCCCGCTCCGCGGGGCACCCGGGAAACAGCCGTCGTATCTCCGCCGCGAACGCCTCCGTGAAGCGCTGGTCCTCCGCGATCCGCCGCCGGGCGTCCCGCACCCGGCGCCGCCGCCGCGCCTCCGCGTCCGCCAGGCACCGCTCCTCGGCACGGGCGAGCCCCGCCTCCTCGACCAGGACGCCCTGCCGCTCGTACCGCGACTTGCGCCGGTTGAAGCGCACCACGACCGCCGACAGCGCACTCTCCTCCCGAGACCGCCGGGTCAGCGCGGTGTCGCCGCGCGGCAGGAACACCAGATGCCCGAGGTCGGCACAGTCGAGACAGCGCGGGGCCCCCTCCTCCAGCACGAGCAGCGGCAACGGCCCCGCATGGCACTCCCCGCAGTGCCGTCTCTTGATCGGCTGGAAGACGACAATCCCGGTGTGGGGCGCAGGAGTTGCAAGACGTGCCATACGTGTTTCCTTCCCCTCCGGGGCACCGCGGACTACCGCGAAATCGCGCCCACCGACCCCTCTCGTCGGCCCGAGACGCATCCGGGTCGACGACTGACGCATCATGGGCCGTGTGCGACTCGAAGCGATCACCTGGGACCGGCTCGGCGACCTCCTGGCCGAGCGCCTGCTCGACCTCAAGCCCGCGGACGGCAGCCCCTGGCCCCGCATCGCCTTCGACGGAGCCCCGGCGGCCCGCCCGGGAGACCTCGCCGAACGCGTCGCCGAGGCCCTGCGGGTACGCGGCCGCCCCTCGCTGACCGTCGGCGCGGAGGGCTTTCTGCGGCCCGCCTCCGTCCGCCTCGAGTACGGCCACCACGACGTCGACGCCTATTACGACGGCTGGCTGGACACCGGCGCCCTGTGGCGCGAGGTGTTCGGCCCCCTCGAACCCGGCAGCGACGGCCGCGTCCTGCCCGACCTGTGGGACCCGGTCACCGACCGCGCCACCCGCACTCCCTACACCCAACTCCCGCCCGGCGGCTTCCTGTTGCTGCACGGCCCCCTCCTGCTGCGCCACTGGTTCCCCTTCGACCTCACCGTCCATGTCCTCCTCTCGCCCGGCGCCCTCCGTCGCCGCACCCCCGAGGCCGACCACTGGACCCTCCCCGCCTTCGAGCGCTATGCGCACGAGACCGACCCGGCCGGCACGGCCGACGTCCTGGTGCGGGCCGACGACCCGCGCCATCCCGCGTGGCGGGGCTGATCGACAAACCCCTTTTATATGCACGCGCATATAGTTACTGTGGTCCCATGACGACCTTCTCGAACGATCCCGTCCCCTTCGCCGACTCCGTCCGCGCCCTCCTCGACGGCAAGAACTTCGCCAGCGTCGCCACCCTCGGCCCCGACGGCGCCCCGCAGAACTCGGTGGTCTGGATCAAGCGCGAGGGCGACACCGTGCTCTTCTCCTCCACCGACGGACGCCAGAAGGTGCGCAACCTCCGCCGCGACCCCCGCATCAGCCTCTCGGTCTTCGACCTCGCCGACCCCTACACCTCGGTCGAGATCCGCGGCACCGCCGAGATCCTCCCCGACGAGGGCAAGCGGCTCCCGTACGAGCTCTCGCACAAGTACCTCGGCATCGACCCGCCCGGTGAGAAGGACGACGAGGTCCGCGTGATCATCCGTATCGTCCCGCGGAAGATCGTGGGTTTCTCGGCCTGAGGTCCCCGGGACGGCGCTGCACGGCCGTCCGCCACCGCGGAGTTCCGGGTGCAGGTGCCGGGCCGCGCGGCGAGAATGTAGGGCGCCGGGACTAGCGGTGCGTCCCCGCACCGCGCCGGCCGTCCGGCACCGGGAGGTACTCCAATGACCACCGCCGGAGACATCATGCACCGCGGCGCCCAGTGGATCCCCGCCCACGAGACACTGGACCGCGCGGCCCAGCTGATGCGCGAACTGAACGTCGGCGCCTTGCCCATCAGCGACCAGAACGAGCGGCTCTGCGGCATCCTCACCGACCGCGACATCGTCGTCGGCTGCGTGGCCATGGGCCACGACCCGGCCAAGGTCACCGCCGGCGAGATGGCCCACGGCACCCCCCGCTGGATCGACGCGAACGCCGACGTGAGCGACGTGCTCCGCGAGATGCAGGACCACCAGATCCGCCGGCTCCCCGTCATCGAGAACAAGCGGCTGGTCGGCATGATCAGCGAGGCCGACGTGGCCCGGCACCTGACGGAGGAGCAGATCGCCGACTTCGCCCACAGCGTGTACGCGCGGAGCACCACGCGCTGACCCGCCCGACGGAGCGCCTCACAGCCAGCCGCTGCGCCTGAAGCCGCGGTACAGCGCCAGGCACGCGACCGCCATCACACCTATGACCAGGGGGTATCCCAACCTCCAGTGCAGCTCCGGCATGTGATCGAAGTTCATGCCGTACACACCGCAGACCATCGTCGGTACGGCGATCACCGCGGCCCAGGCCGTGATCTTCCGCATGTCCTCGTTCTGTGCGACCGTGACCTGCGCGAGATGGGCCTGCAGGATCGAGTTGAGCAGTTCGTCGAAGGAGGCGATCTGCTCCTTCGCCCGCATGAGATGGTCGAGGACGTCCCTGAAGTAGGCCTGTATCTCCGGGTCGACCACCCGGATCGGCCGGGTGGCCAGGTCCTCGACGGGGCGGCCGAGAGGGACCACCGCCCGCTTCAGCTCGAGGAGTTCACGCTTGAGCTGGTAGATCCTGCCCGGGTCGGCCCGCGCGCCGTTCTCCGCGAAGACGTCCATCTCCACCTGGTCGATGTCCGCCTGCACCGAGTCGGTGACGAGCAGATAGTCGTCGACCACATGGTCCGCGATCGCATGCAGCACCGCGGCCGGCCCCTTCGCCAGCTGCTGCGGGTCGGCCTCCAGCTCCTCGCGCAGCGGGCCCAGCGAACCATGCATCCCGTGCCGGACCGTGATCACGAAGTCCCCGCCGACGAACACCATGATCTCGCCGGTGTTCACCACCTCGCTGGTCGCCGTCAACTCCTCGTGCTCGACGTAGCAGACCGTCTTGAACACGGCGAACAGCGTCTCGCCGTACCGCTCCAGCTTCGGGCGCTGATGGGCCTCGACGGCGTCCTCGACCGCCAGCGGATGCAGATCGAAGAGCTCGGCGATGCCCGCGAACTCCTGGTCCGTCGGCTCGTGCAGACCCAGCCACACGAACCCGTCGCCGTGTTTGCGCACCCGCTCCACGGCGTCGACCAGATCACTGCCCCCGGGCACCCGCGCACCCTCGCGATACGTCACGCAGTTCACCACCGAGGAACCCAGCGGGGACCGGGCCGGGTGACTCAGGTCGACGCGTGGCCGCCGCCTGGCCAGCCGTGCCACCTTGCGCAGGCCGCCGACCCCACTGAGGTGGGTGACCTTGCGCAGATTCCCTGCCATGGACATCTGGATCTCCTTGCGTGGATCTCCGGGCTCGATGCGCGGTTCGCGGTCCGCCCCCGTGGTGAGCCGCCTGTCAGTGCCTTGGCGCGCCAGTGTGCCAGGTCTGCGTAAGGGGCGGGTGAGCCTGTGGGAGCAGGGCATTCCGGTTGGTTCCCGCCTGTGGACGAAGGGCTTGCCGACAGAACGTCTGCCCAGCTCGCCGCTGGTGACTCGTCGACCGCATCCGGCAAGCAGGGCAACTGGGATGATCGCCTCATGAAGCGATCCGACGGCTATCTCCTCGACAACCGGCAGACCGAGGCAGCAGAGCGCTTCGACGCCTTCGCAGGCCTCTTCGATCCCACCACCTTCCGGCACCTCGAAACGCTCGGCATCGGCTCCGGATGGCGCTGCTGGGAGGTCGGAGCGGGCGGCACCTCCGTGGTGTCCTGGCTGGCCGAGAAGGTCGGCCCTGCCGGCCAGGTCGTCGCCACCGACATCGACACCTCGCTGCTCGCCTCGGTGGCCCGCCCGCCGGTGGACGTGCGCGTCCACGACGTGGGCGCCGAGGAACCGCCGGGCGAGGGCTTCGACCTGGTGCACGCCCGGCTGGTCCTCGTCCATGTGCCGGACCGCGAACGGGCGTTGCGTTCGATGATCAAGGCCCTGCGGCCCGGCGGCCGGCTCCTGATCGAGGATGCCGACCCCGCCCTGCAACCCCTGGTCTGTCCCGACGAGCACGGCGCTGAGCAGCAACTCGCCAACCGTCTGCGGCACGGATTCCGCCGGCTGCTCGCCGAGCGTGGCGCCGACCTCTCCTACGGCCGCCGCCTGCCGCGCCTGCTCCGCGAGGCCGGCCTGCACGGCGTCGAGGCCGAGGCGTACTTCCCCCTCGCCTCCCCGGCCTGCGCCGCCCTCGAATCGGCCACGATCCGCCAGATCCGCGACAGCCTCGTCGCCGCGGACCTCGCCACGAACGAGGACATCGACCGCCACCTGGCGAACATCGAGGCCGGCGGCATGGACCTGGCCACGGCCCCGATGATCTCGGCGTGGGGGAGCAAGGCATAGTCCCGCGGCGCTGAGCTCCGGTCACACCCTTGCGGCCCCGGGGGAGGCGGTACCAGCCTGAAGAACATGACGGACAACACGACACGTCTCGACCATGTCGTCCTGTGGGTGCACGACCCCGTCGCCGCGGCCGACTTCTATGAGAAGGCGGTCGGACTGCGCCCCCTGAGGATCACCGAGTTCTCCGCGGGGAAGGCGTCGTTCCCCTCGGTACGGCTCAACGACGAGACCATCCTCGACCTCATGCCCCAGTCCATGGCGGAGCGCATGAAGATGCTCCCCGGCGCCGCCGACAGCGCGGGCCATCCCGTCAACCACGTCTGCCTGGCCCTGCCGGGCGACGACTTCGACGCCCTGCACAGCCGCCTCGAGGAACGCGCCGTCCCCGTCTCGGAGTTCTCCTACGACTCCTACGGCGCCCGCGGGAAGGCCAGGCGCAGCTTCTACTTCCGTGACCCGGACGGAAACGTCTTCGAGGCCCGGCACTACGACTAGCCGTGCGCCCCGGCGGACCAGCTGCGGCTGTGGGCATGGAGCCCGGGGCTCAGAACAGGGGCTCGGGCAGTACCCCCTCCAGTGCGAGCAGCTTGCGCTTCGTCTCAAGGCCGCCCCCGAACCCGCCGATGCCCCCGTCGCTCTCCACCACCCGGTGACAGGGCACGACGACCGGCAGCGGATTGGACCCCATCGCCACCCCCACCGCCTGGGCCGCGCCCGGCTGCCCCACCCGCCCGGCCAGGTCGCCGTAGCCCACGACCGCGCCGTACGGCACCCCCGAGGCCAGCTCGCGCAGGACCTGCCGGTTGAAGCCCGAGATCAGCGACCAGTCCAGCGGCAGCTCGAAGTCGCGCCGCTCGCCCGCGAAGTACGCCTCGACCTGGCGTATCGCCTCGGCCAGCAGGGGCGAGTCGGGTGCCTCGACGGGCTCGCTGCCCAGCCGGGACGCCAGCCGCTCGAGCGCCCTGTCGCGCACCGCGTCCGTGGCGTGGAACACGACGTTGACCAGGCCCTCGCGGGTCGCGGCCAGCAGCAGCGGACCGATCCCGGTACCGACCACCGCCCACACGACCTGCTGTTCGTACTGCCCATCGCTGTCCATGCGCCCACCGTACGACCCGCCACTGACAACGCCCGGGGAACGGGCCTCAGGGCGCCTGCAGCGCGGCCCGGACCACGTCGGGCTCGTTGGTGATGATGCCGTCCACGCCGTACCGGGTGACCTGCCGGGCGGTGTCCGCGTCGTTCACGGTCCATGTGAAGACGTCGAGCGGCTTGCCGTGCGGCCCCGTGAAGGCGTGCACGGCGGCGACGTAAGCCATGGAGATGGAGCCGAACGAGGGATTGATCCCGTCGGTGAAGCGCGCGTAGGCGGGCAGGTCCGAGACGTGCGGGGTGCCGAGGAAGCTCGTCCTGACGGCCGGTCTCAGGTCGTGGACGATCCGCAGGCTGTCCGCGCTGAAGCTCTGCACGACGAGCCGGTCGGCCAGGTGCTGCCGGTCGAGCCAGCCGTCGTTGCCGAGCACCTTGAGGGTCTGCTGTTCGATGCCCGGATACAGCTCGGGATTCTTGATCTCCAGCAGCAGCTTCTGGTGGTTGTGCTCGACCCGGCGCATGTACTCGTCCAGCGTCGGCACGCGCGCCCCCGCATACCGGCGGCCGAACCAGCTCCCCGCATCGAGGCGTGCGATCTCGGCCGCGGTGAAGTCCTTCACCTCCCAGGACGTCCGGCAGGGGAAGACCTCCTCGACGTCGGTCGTGCGCTGCAGGCTGTCGTCGTGGATGACGACGAGCTCGCCGTCCTTGGTGCGCTGGACGTCGTTCTCCACCCAGGGGATGCCCAGCCGGGCCGCCTTGTCGATGGAGGCCAGGGTGTTCTCGGGCGCGTAGGCGGACGCCCCCCGGTGCCCGATGACCAGCGGTCGTTCGTCGACGTCGCCGGCCCGCGCGGCGGAGCCGGGCAGCAGGAGGCCGGCGGTCCCCAGGAGCGCGGTGGCGAAGGCGGCGACTGCGCGCGCGTACATGCGTACTCCTCGTGTCGTATGAACACGGACAGCTCAACTGTGACAGCAGAGCGTCAACGACGGGGGAGTACAGAACGACCACACATTGAACGCAGTCGCCCAAGTCCGCTCACTCCGGCCGCACAACTGGGGCAACGACGTGTTTCTTTGCCGGAAAATCGTTCGACCATTCTGGTGGGAGTCATACTCTCTGCCTCAACCCTGACCGCTCGGGCGGTCCTGGGAGGGGGCGCATTTCAGAGAATTCCGGGACGTAAGAGGGCGGGAAGGGCAGCCGCGCATGCAAGGCACGGTCGACGGATTCAGCTACGGACTCGTCACACCGGTGGTGGCCTATCTCATGGCCTCCCTCGGTGGTGCCCTGGGGCTGCGCTGCACGACCAGATCCATGCTCGTCGCCCACTCCTGGCGGCCCGGCTGGCTGGCCCTCGGGGCGGCGGCCATCGGCTCCGGCATATGGACCATGCACTTCGTCGCGATGATGGGGTTCACGGTCAAACAGGCGCCGATCCACTACGACCAGCCGACCACGTTCGCCAGCCTCGGCGTCGCCATTGTCATGGTCGGTGTCGGGATCTTCATCGTCGGTTACAAGGGCGCGAAGGGAACGGCCCTGTTCACCGGGGGCACGATCACCGGCCTGGGAATCGCCTCGATGCACTATCTGGGCATGGCGGGAATGCGCCTGAACGGAAAGCTGGGATACGACACGGTGACCGTCTCCGCCTCCGTCGTCATCGCGATGGTGGCCGCGACCGCCGCCCTGTGGGCGGCCGGACAGGTCAGGGGCTTCCTGTGGAGCGTGGGCGCGAGCCTCGTCATGGGACTCGCCGTCAGCGGCATGCACTACACGGGCATGGCGGCACTCAGCGTCCATCTCCACAACACGGCCGCTCCGGCCTCCGGGGACTCGCCCGCCGCACTGCTGTGGCCCATGCTGGTCGGCCCGCTCGCCTTTCTCCTGCTGGCCGCCGTGGTCGTGATGTTCGACCCGCTGATGGTCATGGGCAAGCCCGCCGTCACCCCCGTCGAGAGCAAGCCGGGCGTCCCGGCCCACCCGGCCGTCCACCACCCGGCCCACCACCTCCCGCCCCGCCCGGCCCGGCAGCCCGGCCGAAGCACCTCCCGTACCCCGCAGAACCGCTGATCGGCCCGCGTTGTCAGTGCCGGGTCGTACGGTTGATTCCATGCGGCCCGTTTCCAACATCGAACGCACGGTGGCGCCCTTCGAGGTCGTCAGCCCCTACCAGCCCAGCGGCGACCAGCCGCAGGCCATCGCCGAGCTCGCCCGGCGCATCGAGGCAGGCGAGAAGGACGTCGTTCTGCTCGGCGCGACCGGCACCGGCAAGTCCGCCACCACGGCGTGGATGATCGAGAAGCTCCAGCGCCCCACCCTGGTGATGGCGCCGAACAAGACCCTGGCCGCCCAGCTGGCGAACGAGTTCCGCGAGCTGCTGCCGAACAACGCGGTCGAGTACTTCGTCTCGTACTACGACTACTACCAGCCCGAGGCATACGTCCCGCAGTCGGACACCTACATCGAGAAGGACTCCTCGATCAACGAGGAGGTCGAGCGCCTGCGTCACTCGGCGACGAACTCGCTGCTCACCCGCCGAGACGTCGTCGTGGTCGCCTCGGTGTCCTGCATCTACGGCCTCGGCACGCCGCAGGAGTACGTGGACCGCATGGTCCCCCTCAGGGTCGGCGACGAGATCGACCGCGACCAGCTGCTGCGCCGCTTCGTCGACATCCAGTACACGCGCAACGACCTGGCCTTCACCCGGGGCACCTTCCGCGTCCGCGGCGACACCATCGAGATCTTCCCGGTCTACGAGGAACTCGCCGTCCGCATCGAGATGTTCGGCGACGAGATCGAGGCGCTGTCCACGCTCCACCCGATCACCGGCGAGATCATCAGCGACGACCAGCAGCTGTACGTCTTCCCGGCGTCCCACTACGTCGCAGGGCCCGAACGCATGGAGCGGGCCATCAACGACATCGAGAAGGAGCTCGGCGAGCGGCTGGCCGAACTGGAGAAGCAGGGCAAGCTCCTGGAGGCCCAGCGCCTGCGGATGCGGACGACGTACGACCTCGAGATGCTCCGCCAGATCGGCTCCTGCTCCGGCGTGGAGAACTACTCGATGCACTTCGACGGCCGGCAGCCCGGCTCCCCGCCCAACACCCTGCTGGACTACTTCCCGGACGACTTCCTGCTGGTCATCGACGAGTCCCACAACACCGTCCCGCAGATCGGCGCGATGTACGAGGGCGACGCCTCCCGCAAGCGCACCCTCGTCGACCACGGCTTCCGCCTGCCCTCCGCCCTCGACAACCGCCCGCTGAAGTGGGAGGAGTTCCAGGAGCGCATCGGGCAGACGGTCTATCTGTCGGCGACCCCGGGCAAGTACGAGCTCTCGCGCGCGGACGGCGCCGTCGAGCAGATCATCCGCCCCACCGGTCTGATCGACCCGGAGGTCGTGGTCAAGCCCACCGAGGGCCAGATCGACGACCTGGTGCACGAGATCCGCACCCGCACCGAGAAGGACGAGCGCGTCCTGGTCACCACGCTCACCAAGAAGATGGCCGAGGACCTCACGGACTACTTCCTGGAACTGGGCATCCAGGTCCGCTATCTGCACAGCGACGTCGACACCCTGCGCCGCGTCGAGCTGCTGCGCGAACTGCGCTCCGGCGAGTTCGACGTCCTGGTCGGCATCAACCTGCTGCGCGAGGGCCTCGACCTGCCCGAGGTGTCCCTGGTGGCCATCCTCGACGCCGACAAGGAAGGCTTCCTGCGCTCCGGTACGTCGCTGATCCAGACCATCGGCCGCGCCGCCCGCAACGTCTCCGGCCAGGTCCACATGTACGCCGACAAGATCACCCCGGCGATGGAGAAGGCCATCGAGGAGACCAACCGCCGCCGGGAGAAGCAGGTCGCTTACAACACGGCCAACGGAATCGACCCCCAGCCGCTCCGCAAGAAGATCAACGACATCGTCGCCCAGATCGCCCGCGAGGACGTCGACACGGAGCAGCTGCTCGGCTCGGGCTACCGCAAGCTGAAGGACGGCAAGGGCGCCAAGGCACCCGTGCCCGCCCTCGGCTCCAAAGCGGCCGGAGGGGCCAAGGCCGCCAAGGGCAAGGCGAAGGCGACGGTCCCGACCGACCGTCCCGCCGCCGAACTCGCCGAGCAGATCGAGGAGATGACGGCGCGCATGCGCGCTGCCGCCGCCGACCTCCAGTTCGAGATCGCGGCCCGGCTGCGTGACGAGGTCTCCGAGATGAAGAAGGAACTGCGGCAGATGCGGGAGGCGGGCCTGGCCTGACCGCCCGCTGCCGCTGCCGGATCTCGGCCCGTGTGCCCTGTGTTGCAAGACCGACACAAAGTACGGGTCGGGGTGAGGCAGTCCCGGCGGCCCTGCGTAGGGTTTTGGGCAACCGCGGACTTTGCGGCAACAGGGGACAGTTCGAGAGGGGAATCAGCGCGTGACCGTCAACATGACCAAGGGTCAGGCCATCAGTCTGCAGAAGAACGACGGGGGCAGCCTGACCGCGGTCCGCATGGGTCTCGGCTGGCAGGCGGCTCCCCGGCGCGGCCTGTTCGGCTCGCGCACCCGGGAGATCGACCTGGACGCCTCCGCCGTCCTGTTCGCCGACAAGCAGCCGGTCGACGTCGTCTTCTTCCGCCACCTGGTGAGCGACGACGGCTCCGTGCGCCACACCGGTGACAACCTGGTCGGCGGCGTGGGCCAGGGCGGCGACGACGAGGCGATCCTGGTGGACCTGGCGCGCATCCCGGTCCACATCGACCAGATCGTCTTCACCGTGAACTCGTTCACCGGCCAGACGTTCCAGGAGGTGCAGAACGCGTTCTGCCGCCTGGTCGACGAGACCAACGGCCAGGAGCTCGCCCGCTACACGCTGGCGGGCGGCGGCGCCTACACGGCCCAGATCATGGCGAAGGTGCACCGCTCGGGCCCGGGCTGGACGATGACGGCCCTCGGCACCCCTGCCAACGGCCGCACCTTCCAGGACCTGATGCCGGCGATCCTGCCGCACCTGTAGAACCCACCCCGTCAGGGCCTGCCGAGAAGACAGGCCCTGACGGCACACGACACGACACACCAGCGACACAGGGGGACGAGGGCGATGACGGCCGAGCTGGTGCGGGGGCAGAACCACCCGCTCTCCCAGTCCCGTCTGGAGATCCGGGTCGCGGCCGGCACGCCGATCGTGGCCTCGGCCACGCTCAGCGACGAGAACGGCAGGGCACGCGGTGTCGAGTGGGTGGCCCACCCGGGCGCCCCCACCCTGCCCGGGCTCGAGGTCTCCAAGCAGGCGGCCGCCGACCACCGTCTCGCGGTGGACCTGGACGCCATGCCGGAGGCCGTGCACCGGGTCAATGTGCTGCTCGCCCTGCCCCCGGCGGGAGGGCAGGGCCCGGTCCGCTTCGGTACGGTCGCCGCCCCCTTCGTCGCGGTCACGGGCCTGGACGGCACCGAGGTCGCCAGCTACACGATCACCGGCCTGGACGCCGAGTGCGCCGTCGTCGCCCTTGAGCTCTACCGCCGGCAGGGTGCCTGGAAGGTGCGCGCCGTCGGCCAGGGATATGCGGGCGGCCTGGCCGAGCTCTTCGCCGATCAAGGCCTGCCCGAGGCGCATCGCCTGGCGGGCACCATCAACGAGGCCGTGGCCCAGGGCCTGGCCCGCTCGGTTCCGGCGCCCCCGCAGCGCACCGCGGAGGGGGATCGCACCCGCCAGGCCGCCGCGTCGGCGCACGGACCCGATCAGGGTGGTCCCGCGGCACCCCAGGGCGCGCCCGGTCCCGTACCGCCGCAGCCCACGTCTCCGTATGATCCGGGCGCCCAGCCCGGACACCCGGTGGATCCTTCCGCGGTCACACAGCCGTCCTCGCCCGCCGCGGGCGGCCCGGTCGACTACAGCCACCCGGGCCGACAGGCCGCCGCTCCGCCACCGCCCCCGCCGACCGCGCCCCCGGCCCCGCCCGGACAGCCGGCGCCGCCCATCGCGGGCGACGCGACCGGCTGGTCCATGGACGAGCGGCTGTACAACCAGGTCTGGGGCATGTTCGAGGACCTGGCCCGCACCACGGCCGCCTACCGCAGCGCCGTGGACTTCGCGGATTCACGCATGGAGAAGGAGCTCGACCAGGCGCTGTCCGACCCGCGCAGCAGAATCGGCGGACAGGGCGACGCCGCGCGCGAGGCGGCCCGCGCCAAGCACGCACAGCTCGTCGACCAGGCCAGGGCGGCGCTCGACCGGGACCTCGCCCAGCTCACCGCCGAGGCCGAGGTCGTGGAGCCCGCGCTGCCGCCCGCGTACGCGCGCTGGGACAACCCCGTCTGGCACGGCTACCGGGTGCCGATGGAGATCCCGATGGCCGTGCGCCTGGGCGACCTCTCGCTGCCCGAGAGCGAGCTGCTGCGCATCCCGATGCTGGTCCGCCTGCCGCTCGAACGCGGCCTGTGGATCGACAGCGGACGCCCCGCATCGGTCGACGACCCGTCCGCGAACGCCCATGAGGTGGGGCGCCTCGCGATGGACACCGCGGTGGCGCTCGCGGCACGGCTGCTCGCGGTCTATCCGGCGGGCGAGTTCGCCGTACACGTCATCGACCCGGCCGGCTCCGCGGCGCAGGCGCTCGCACCCCTGGTGCACGCCGGCGTGCTCGCGGCCCCGCCCGCCCTGGGCGCGGCGGGCGTGGCGGACGCCCTGACCCGGCTCACCCAGCGTGTCGACCTGGTGCAGATGGCGGTGCGCGGCGGTGCGGCCGACTCGCTCCCGCCCGGCCTGGACACGGCCCATCAGCTCCTGATCGTCAACGACTTCCCGCACGGCTTCGACGACCGGGCAGTGACCCAGCTGCGCTACCTCGCGGACGAGGGACCGGCCGTGGGCGTCCATCTGATGATGGTCGCGGACCGCGAGGAGGCCGCCGGCTACGGGCCTCTGCTCGACCCCCTGTGGCGTTCGCTGCTGCGCCTGACCCCGCTGCCCGACGACCATCTCGCCGACCCGTGGGTCGGCCATGCCTGGACCTACGAGCCGGCCCTCGTTCCGCCGGGCAGCCAGGTGCTCCAGCAAGTGCTCACCCAGGTGGCATCAGCACGCACCAAGTATCGGTAAAGGCACCCTGAACTGGCACTTTGGCCTTTCCTTTACTAATTGCTTTACCTTCCCTTGGCGATTGGGGTACTGTAGTCCGCACGGAGGGGAGTACTCCCTGTCGACTGCGGCGTACCCGTCAATACGGATCAGAGCTGATCCCGGGGCGTCGGCCCACCCTGGGTGGAAGAGACCTCCGGCAGCGCGACGACGCTGTATCTGCCGTTACGTATTGCCGGAGGCACAGTGGATGTTTCCCCGACCCTGTGGGTCCTGACCATCGTGGGCCTTGCCGCCCTCATCGCGGTCGACTTCTTCATCGGCCGCAAGCCGCACGACGTCTCGATCAAGGAAGCCGGGATCTGGACGGTCGTCTGGATCGCCCTGGCCGGGCTCTTCGGGCTCGGTCTGCTCCTCTTCGGCGGCGGCCGGGCCGGCGGCGAGTTCTTCGCGGGCTTCATCACCGAGAAGTCCCTGAGCGTCGACAACCTCTTCGTCTTCGTGCTGATCATGGCGAAGTTCGCGGTGCCCTCCCAGTACCAGCAGCGGGTGCTGCTCGTCGGCGTCCTCATAGCCCTGGTGCTGCGGGCGATCTTCATCGCGGCCGGTGCGGCGATCCTCGCCAGCTTCGCGTGGGTCTTCTACCTCTTCGGCGCCTTCCTCATCTGGACCGCCTGGAAGCTCATCCAGGAGGCCCGCGCCGATGAGGAGGACGAGGAGTTCGAGGAGAACAAGCTGCTCAAGGCTGCCGAGCGCCGCTTCGGTGTCGCCGACCGCTACCACGGCACCAAGCTGTGGATCCAGCAGAACGGCAAGCGGGTGATGACGCCGATGCTGGTCGTGATGCTGGCGATCGGCACCACCGACGTCCTGTTCGCGCTCGACTCGATCCCCGCGATCTTCGGCCTGACCCAGGATCCGTACATCGTCTTCACCGCCAACGCCTTCGCGCTGATGGGCCTCAGGCAGCTGTACTTCCTCATCGGCGGACTGCTGAAGAAGCTGGTCCACCTCAGCTACGGCCTGTCGATCATCCTCGGCTTCATCGGCGTCAAGCTGGTGCTGCACGCACTGCACGAGTCCGGTGTCCACGTCCCGGAGATCTCCATACCGGTCTCCCTCGGCGTGATCTGCTCGGTCCTCGTCGTCACCACCATCACCAGCCTGCGAGCGTCGAAGAAGCAGGCGGCGGCCGAGGCGGCGCACGGCGAGAGCGAAGGCGCTGCGAAGGACAGCATCCAGGCCTGACTGAGACGGACGTAGAAACAACCACCCCCGGGAGGGGTGCGCGGCGAATTGCCGACCACCCCTCCTGGTGCTTGCTTGTTTCCTGAGCGCGTTCCCCGGCTGGGAGCGCCCTGGCCGGGTGGAGGTACCCATGAAGTTCGTGCAGATCATCACCTTTGAGACCGAGCGTCTGGAGGAGATGCAGCAGCTGGTCCAGGAGGCGAGGGAGCGCAGCGCCGGCCGGGCGGGCGGCCCCACGCACAGCATGCTCCTCAAGGACCGGGACAACCCCCGCCGCTATCTGGCACTGATCGAGTTCGAGTCGTACGAGGACGCGATGCGGAACAGCAACGACCCCGAGACGACCAAGATGGCGGAGCAGATGGGCGCACTGAGCATCGGGGAGCGTACGTTCACCAACTGCGACCTGCTGGAGACGACCGAGCTCAAATAGCCGTGCACCCCCCGAAGGGGCCCCGCACCGCCGGAGTGCGGGGCCCGTACGCCTCTGCAACGATCGCTGCATGATCGCTCGGCTCAGGTCGTTCACGACGCGGTGGACGTCCGTCGTGCCGGTGCTCGCGATCGTCCTGCTCGCCTTCACCTGGGGGCGTGATCTGCCCGCCGGGGTCGTCGCCGTGGTCAGCCTCGTCCTCGCGGGCGCCGTCCTCGCCGCCGTGCACCATGCCGAGGTCGTGGCGCACCGGGTCGGCGAACCGTTCGGCTCGCTCGTCCTCGCCGTCGCCGTCACGGTCATCGAGGTCGCCCTGATCGTCACCCTGATGGCAGACGGCGGCGGCAAGAGCTCGACCCTGGCCAGGGACACGGTCTTCGCGGCGGTGATGATCACCTGCAACGGCATCGTCGGTCTCTGTCTGCTCGTCGCCTCCGTGCGCCACGGCACCGCGGTCTTCAACGCCGAAGGAACCGGTGCCGCGCTCGCCACCGTCGCCACCCTGGCCACGCTCAGCCTGGTACTGCCGACGTTCACCACCAGCAAGCCGGGCCCGGAGTTCTCCGGCGTACAGCTCACCTTCGCCGCGATCTCCTCGCTGATCCTCTACGGCCTGTTCGTCGCGACCCAGACCGTACGGCACCGCGACTACTTCCTGCCCATCAGCCGCCAGGGCGGGGTGATCGCCGCGGACGACCACGCGGACACCCCGGCCGTCCGCACCGCGTGGATCAGCCTGGGCCTGCTCGGTGTCGCGCTGATCGGCGTGGTCGGACTGGCCAAGGGGGTGTCGCCCACGATCGAGTCCGCGGTGGAGGCCGCCGGACTGCACCACGCGGTCGTCGGCGTGATCATCGCTCTGCTGGTACTGCTTCCGGAGACCATCGCGGCCCTGCGTTCCGCCCGCCGCGACCGGGTGCAGACCAGTCTGAACCTCGCCCTCGGCTCCGCCATGGCCAGCATCGGCCTGACCATCCCCGCGGTCGCCCTGGCGTCCGTCTGGCTCTCCGGCCCGCTCGTTCTCGGCCTCGGCTCCACCCACATGGTGCTGCTCGCCCTGACCGTGGTGGTGAGCTCGCTGACGGTGGTGCCGGGCCGGGCCACACCGCTGCAGGGCGGGGTCCATCTGGTGCTGTTCGCGGCGTACTTGGAGCTCGCGGTCAATCCATGACCGGCTCCGCGACGACCACCGCTCCCGGCCGGGTCTCCGGCAGCAGCGCGAAGCACCCCAGGCTCAGCAGCGCGATCCCCGTCAGATAGGCGCCCACGCCCCACGGGACCCGGCCCCCGTGCTCGGCCAGCGCCGTCGCCGCGATCGGCGTGAGCGCGCCCCCGAGCACCCCGCCGAGGTTGTAGCCCACGGCCGCTCCCGTGCAGCGCACGCGCGGTTCGTACAGCTCGGGCAGATACGCGGCGATCACCCCGAACATCGTGACGAACGCGAGCAGCGCCCCCAGGAAGCCGGCGAACATCAGCAGCGGTTCCCCGGTCGCCAGGAGGTAGACCGTCGGAAACATCCACGCGGCGGCGGCCGCGCACCCGGCCAGGCACATCGGCCGCCGTCCGTAGCGGTCCCCGAGCAGCGCGGCCAGCGGGGTGAGCGCGCCCTTCACCACCACCGCGGCCATGATGCAGGTCAACATGACGATACGGCTGACCCCGAGCCGCTCCGTCGCGTACGCGAGGGACCAGGTCGTCACCGTGTAGAAGATCGCATACCCGACCGAGAGCGCCCCGGCCGTCAGCAGGACGAGCCGCCAGTGGCCGCGCACGACCTCCGCGAGCGGCACGCGCGCGTGGTCGTCGATCTCGAGGAAGCTGGGGCTCTCGGCGAGCGACGACCGCAGCCACAGCCCCACCGCGGCCAGCACACCCGCCGCCCAGAACGGCACCCGCCATCCCCACTGGGCGAACTGCGCGTCGGACAGCGTCGCCGACAGCGCCAGCACCACACCATTGGCGAGCAGAAAGCCCAGGGCGGGCCCGACCTGCGGGAAGCTGGACCACAGGGCACGCCGTTCGGCGGGCGCGTGCTCGGCGGTGAGCAGCACGGCCCCGCCCCACTCCCCGCCGAGCCCCAGCCCCTGCAGAAAACGCAGCACCAGGAGCAGCACGGGGGCGGCCACACCGATCGAGTCGTACGTCGGCACACACCCGACCGCGACCGTGGCGGCGCCGGTCATCAGCAACGAGCCGACCAGGACCGGCCGACGTCCGCGCCGGTCCCCGATGTGCCCGAACAGCACCGAGCCCAGCGGGCGCGCCACGAACCCCACACCGAACGTGACGAAGGCGGCCAGTGTCCCCGCCACCGGTGAGAACGCCGGGAAGAACAGCGGCCCCAGGACCAGTGCCGCGGCGGTCCCGTAGACGAAGAAGTCGTAGAACTCGATGGCCGTCCCGGCGAGCGAGGCGGCCGCGAGCCGCAGCATGGAGGGTCTCATTACGGTGCGTACGTCGTGCATGCAGCGTCAACTACCCACCGTGACAGCGGGTTACGGGGGCGCACGGGCGTGAAGGCACCGTGATAAACCGGGTGCGAACAGCGGTCCTGGACGGATCGCCGCACACCACCGGACCGGAGGAACCGTGCCCCGCACCCTGGCCAACGCCCCGATCATGATCCTCAACGGGCCCAACCTGAACCTGCTCGGCCAGCGCCAGCCGGAGATCTACGGCAAGGACACCCTCGCCGACGTCGAGACCCTGTGCGCCAAGGCGGCCGCCGCGCACGGCGGCACGGTGGACTTCCGGCAGTCCAACCACGAGGGCGAACTGGTCGACTGGATCCACGAGGCGCGGCTGAACCACTGCGGGATCGTCATCAACCCCGGGGCCTACTCCCACACGTCGGTCGCGATTCTGGACGCACTCAACACCTGCGACGGACTGCCCGTGTTGGAGGTGCACATCTCCAACATCCACCGGCGCGAGTCGTTCCGGCACCACTCGTACGTCTCCCTGCGCGCCGACGGCGTCATCGCCGGGTGCGGAGTGCAGGGGTACGTGTTCGCGGTGGAGCGCGTCGCGGCGCTGGCGGGGGCGGCTCAGGCCGACGCGTAAGCCCCGGTCACCAGGCGCGCGGCTCTTACAGCCGGCCCGCCTCCACGATCCGCCGCAGGAACCGCCGCGTGCGTTCCTGCTGCGGGTCGCCGAAGACCTGCTCGGCGGTTCCGCGCTCCAGAACCACCCCCGAGTCCAGAAAACAGACCTGGTCGGCGACGTCCCGGGCGAAGCCCATCTCGTGCGTGGCCAGCACCATGGTCATGCCGTCGTCCTTCAGGTCCCGCACGACGGTGAGGACCTCGCCGACGAGCTCGGGGTCGAGCGCGGCGGTGATCTCGTCGAGCAGCAGCAGGCGCGGCCGTACGGCCAGGGCGCGCACGATCGCCACACGCTGCTGCTGACCGCCGCTCAGCCGGTCCGGGTACTCGCCCGCCTTGCCGCCGAGCCCGAGCCGCTCCAGCAGCTCCCGGGCGCGCTCCTCGGCCTCCGCACGGGAGGCGCCGTGCACCCGCCGCGGGGCGAGGGTGATGTTGTCCAGGACCGTCATGTGCGGGAACAGGTTGTAGGCCTGGAAGACCACACCGATACGGCGGCGCACCGCGTCCTGGTCGGCGCGCGGATCGGTGATCTCCTCGCCGTCCAGCCAGATCGCCCCGTCGTCGATCTCCTCCAGGAGGTTCGCACACCGCAGCAGCGTCGACTTGCCCGAGCCGGAGGCGCCGATCAGCGCGGTCACCGTGTGCGGCGCGACCTCCAGGTCGACATCCCTGAGGACGACCGTGTCGCCGAAGGTCTTGCGCACGGACTCCATGCGCAGCACGGGCGCGTCGCTCATATCGATCCTCCCTGGGCCCGCCGGCGGTCCATCCGCGCCGTCACCCAGTCCGTGAAGCGGGTCATCGGGATGGTCAGCGCCACGAACACCAGGCCCGCCACGATGTACGGCGTGTAGTTCAGGCTGCGCTGGGCGATGATGTCGGATGCCCGGACGGCGTCGATCGCACCGCCGATCGAGACCAGTCCGGTGTCCTTCTGGAGCGACACCAGGTCGTTGAGAAGGGGCGGCACCTGACGGCGTACCGCCTGGGGCAGCACCACGTGCCGCAGCGCCTGCCGGTTGGTCAGGCCCAGCGAGCGGGCTGCGGCGCGCTGCGACGGATGCACCGACTCGATGCCGGCGCGGAACACCTCGGCGACGTACGCCGAGTACGTCAGGGTCAGCGCCGTACCGCCCAGCCATACGGGATCAACGGTCACGCCCTGGAGACGCAGTGCGGGCACGCCGAAGACGACGATCATCAGGTTGATGATCAGCGGCAGACCGCGGAAGAAGTCCGTGTACGCGGCGGCGAGCGCCCGCAGGGGGAAGAACACCGGCCCCGGCAGGGTCCGTGCGACGGCGATCAGCATGCCCAGGGCGAGCACCAGCACACCGCAGATCAGCAGCAGCCGGATGTTGAGCCAGAGCCCTTCGAGGACCTTGGGGAACGCCTCGCGCGCGTAGCCCGCGTCGAAGAAGGTCTCCTTGGTGCGCTCCCAGCCGGGAGCGCTGACGACGACCAGGTAGAGGACGACGGCGGTGACGAGGGTCGAGACGGCGGCGATGGCCGTCGCGCGACGGGCACGCGCGCGCTTGTAGCGCTCGCGTTCCAGTCGCCGCTCGGACGGGGTGTACCCGCCGGGCATGTCTCCTTTGCCCGCGTCCTCCCCGGACTCCTCCTTCGTGACCGTCACTTGAGCACCGGGGCGTCGACGGCGTCGGACAGCCACTGCTTCTCCAGCTTCGCCAGCGTGCCGTCCTTGCGGAGGGCGTCCACGGCCGACGACACGCACGAGGTGAGGGCACTGCCCTTGTCGAGGACGAGCCCGAACTGCTCGGGCGTACCGCCCTGGTTCTCGAACTGCCCGACGATCTTGGCGTCGGGCACCTGGGCGGCGGTGACGTAGAAGGCAGTCGGCAGGTCGGTGACGATCGCGTCCACCTGGCCGTTCTTGAGCGCGGAGATGGCCTGGTCGTTCTTGGAGTACGCGGCCGCCTCCTGCGAGGGCTTCACCACGTCGCTGATGTAGTTCAGGCTGGTCGTGCCCACCTGGGCGCCCAACTTGAGGCCCTTGAGATCAGCGACGCTGGTCGCCTTCGCGGCCTTCGAGCCCTTCAGCGCGATGACGGCCTGGCGCACGTCGTAGTAGCCGGAGGAGAAGTCCACGGCCTTCTTGCGCTCGTCGCTGATGGACACCTGGTTGATGTCGAAGTCGAAGGTCTTCACGCCGGGCGCGAAGGCCTTGTTGAAGGGAACCCGCTGCCAGACGACGGCACTCTTGCCGTAGCCGAGCTGCTGCGCCACCGCATAGGCGACGGCCGACTCGAAGCCCTTGCCGCTCGCGGGCTTGTCGTCCTTGAACCACGGCTCGTAGGCCGGCTCGTCCGTGGCGATGGTCAGCTTGCCGGAGGTCTTGGTGGCCAGTTTGCCCTTGGCGCAGGTCTTCGAGGCCGAACCGGACGGTGTGGCAGCCGCCTTGTCCTCCGGCTGCGGAGCGCAGCCGACAGCGGTGGCGAGCAGGCCTATGGTTGCCGCGGCGACGGCGCGGCGCAGTGCGCGAGGGGCGAGGTGCATGGCGGGAGATTGGCAGCCCGACGTCCCGTTTGTCGAGGTCACGACGGGAATTGTCCGCATAGTGGGAACGTGTGTTGCGGTCTTGTGAACACTTCCCGAGGAAACGCCGGGGCCGCCGGTCGAGGGCGGGGATCGAAAGACCGGCGGCCCATACCGCGCAGGAGCCGTCATCCTGTGCGGGGCTGCTTCCAGTTGACTGCGCAACAAGGTGCGCGGGGAGCGCGCGCAGGACTTCGGCTCGTGTGAATGCTTCACACGGGGCACGTGAGCCAAGTCGGCGCGGGCGTAGGGGGAGTTCACACCGGAGCGAAGGCCGAGGGCGCGGGGCGCGGACCCTGCACTTCACGCCGTGTGCGCCGCCGGGATGTGACACAACTGGCGCTCGGCGCGCTGTAGGGCATGACTCCCATGGGTCAGGGCCCGTCCTCTCGAGGCGGCAAGCGGGCCGAGCGTACAGGGGCGGCCAGGTCTGGCACCTGACCGCCCCTGTGCCGTTCGGCGTTCTCACCACCCGCGCGCGTGCCACTCCGGCAGATGCGGCCGCTCCGCGCCCAGCGTCGTGTCGTTGCCGTGCCCGGGGTAGACCCAGGTCTCGTCCGGCAGCACCTCGAAGATCTTCGTCTCGACGTCGTGGATGAGACTGGCGAAGGCCTTGGGATCCTTACGGGTGTTGCCGACACCCCCGGGGAAGAGGCAGTCCCCGGTGAAGACATGGGGATGTCCGTGCGGGTCGTCGTAGACGAGGGCGATCGAGCCCGGCGTGTGCCCGACCAGATGACGCGCGGTGAGCTCCACGCGCCCCACCCGGATCGTGTCGCCGTCGTCGACGAGGACGTCGGTCGGCACCGCGATGCCGCCGGCGTCCTCCCGGCCCGCGTACGTACGGGCGCCCGTGGCCGCGACGACCTGGGCGAGCGCCTGCCAGTGGTCGCCGTGCTGATGGGTGGTGACGACGGAGGCGATGCCGTCGTCACCGATCATGCCGAGCAGGGTGTCCGCGTCGTTGGCCGCGTCGATCAGCAACTGCTCATCGGTGGCCCGGCAGCGCAGCAGATAGGCGTTGTTGTCCATCGGGCCGACCGCGATCTTGGTGATCATCAGGTCCTTCAGCTCGTGCACATCCGCCGGGCCGCCGACCGTCACCTGTCCGCTGTACGTCATGGCGGCAGCCTATAGCGGGGAGCGCTGCGGGAGCCCCCGCCATGGGCCGCGCGGTCACAACGGGGGGAGCGCCGGCAGCGGGCCGCCCTGCACGGTGAGTCCGGAGCCGTCGCGGCGCCCGGCCAGCCAGCCGAGCAGATCCGGCGCCGGGCCCGAGACGGTGACCTCCGGCTCCGTCGCCTCCCGGCCCGTCCGCCACGCGTGCGTGCCGTCCGTCAGCCGGGTGGGGGGCACCTCGGGGTGCCCAGAGAAGCGTGCGGTCAGGAAATCGATCTCCCGCTCCGAGAACTCGGCCGGCAGATCCTCCAGCTCGTACCCGATGCCGAGGTCCACATGGTGCAGCTCCACCTCGGCCCACCGGCGGAACGGCACCCTGGACGCCGAGTCGGTGACCCCGTTGCGCAGCTCCACCGTGCGCGACCAGTCCGCCGGCACCGCTCCCGTCTCCTGGAAGCGGGCCGCGCTGTCGCGCAGGTCGGTGAGCTGGACGTCGAGAGGGCGTGGGGCGTCGCGCTCGATGTCGGCGTCGCGGGCCTCCCCGGACGGATACATGGGACGGCCCTCGAGGACGTTCACGAGGGCGTCCGCGTTGCGGGCGAGGTGGGCGAGGACGTGGCCGCGGCTCCAGCCGGGGAGCCGTGACGGCTCGGCCACCGATGCGTTGTCCAGCTTGGCGGCTGCGGTGAGCAGCCGGTCCGTTGCGTCACGTACAGACGCCAGGTCATGACCGTGATCAATCATGGTGCTGACCCTAGCCTCGCCACACCTTTGGGTGAAGGTGGTGAAGCCGTGCCGTAAATCGAATGCGCGTGCTATATGGTCGAGCGTGGCGTCGGGCATGCTGGAGAGCCGGGGATTGTTATGCAACCCGGGAATCCGACCGGCGTTGTCAGTGGCTCCCCCTAGTCTGAGAAAGCACGGGGGCCTCGCCCCTGTCACTCCTCTCAAGCCAAGAAAGGTGCGGACCGGCGTGGCCGACCGTCTCATCGTCCGTGGCGCGCGCGAGCACAACCTCAAGAATGTCTCGCTCGACCTGCCGCGCGACTCGCTCATCGTCTTCACGGGCCTGTCGGGGTCGGGCAAGTCCTCGCTGGCCTTCGACACCATCTTCGCCGAGGGGCAGCGGCGCTACGTGGAGTCGCTCTCCTCGTACGCCCGTCAGTTCCTCGGGCAGATGGACAAGCCGGACGTCGACTTCATCGAGGGGCTGTCCCCGGCCGTCTCCATCGACCAGAAGTCGACCTCGCGCAACCCGCGCTCGACGGTCGGCACCATCACCGAGGTCTACGACTACCTGCGTCTGCTCTTCGCGCGCATCGGCAAGCCGCACTGTCCCGAGTGCGGCCGCCCGATCTCGCGCCAGTCGCCGCAGGCCATCGTCGACAAGGTCCTGGAGCTGCCGGAGGGGAGCCGCTTCCAGGTGCTGTCGCCGCTGGTGCGCGAGCGCAAGGGAGAGTTCGTCGATCTCTTCGCCGATCTCCAGACGAAGGGCTACTCCCGCGCGCGTGTGGACGGCGAGACCATCCAGCTCTCCAGCCCTCCCACGCTGAAGAAGCAGGAGAAGCACACCATCGAGGTGGTCGTCGACCGCCTCACGGTCAAGGACTCCGCCAAGCGCCGCCTCACCGACTCCGTGGAGACCGCCCTCGGCCTGTCCGGTGGCATGGTCGTGCTCGACTTCGTCGACCTCCCTGAGGACGACCCCGAGCGCGAGCGCATGTACTCGGAGCACCTGTACTGCGCGTACGACGACTTGTCCTTCGAAGAGCTGGAGCCCCGCTCCTTCTCCTTCAACTCGCCCTTCGGCGCCTGCCCCGAGTGCACCGGCATCGGTACGCGCATGGAGGTCGACCCCGAGCTGATCGTCCCGGACGAGGACAAGTCCCTCGACGAGGGCGCCATCCACCCCTGGTCGCACGGCCACACCAAGGACTACTTCGGCCGCCTGATCGGCGCCCTGGCGGACGCCCTGGGATTCAGGACCGACATCCCCTTCGCGGGCCTGCCGCAGCGCGCCAAGAAGGCCCTGCTGTACGGCCACAAGACGCAGATCGAGGTCCGCTACCGCAACCGGTACGGGCGCGAGCGCGTCTACACCACGCCCTTCGAAGGCGCCGTCCCCTTCGTCAAGCGCCGGCACAGCGAGTCCGAGAGCGACGCCAGCCGCGAGCGCTTCGAGGGCTATATGCGCGAGGTGCCCTGCCCCACCTGTGAGGGCACCCGCCTGAAGCCGATCGTCCTCGCGGTCACGATCATGGGGAAGTCGATCGCCGAGGTCTCCGGCATGTCCATCAGCGACTGCGCCGACTTCCTGGGCGAGCTGAAGCTCAACGCCCGCGACAAGAAGATCGCCGAGCGGGTCCTGAAGGAGGTCAACGAGCGGCTGCGGTTCCTGGTCGACGTCGGCCTGGACTACCTCTCGCTGAACCGCGCGGCCGGCACCCTCTCCGGCGGCGAGGCCCAGCGCATCCGCCTGGCCACCCAGATCGGCTCCGGCCTCGTCGGCGTCCTGTACGTCCTGGACGAGCCGTCCATCGGCCTCCACCAGCGCGACAACCACCGGCTGATCGAGACCCTGGTCAGACTGCGCGACATGGGCAACACGCTCATCGTCGTCGAGCACGACGAGGACACCATCAAGGTCGCCGACTGGGTCGTCGACATCGGCCCCGGCGCGGGCGAGCACGGCGGCAAGGTCGTGCACAGCGGCTCCCTGAAGGAGCTGCTCACCAACGCCGAGTCCATGACCGGCCAGTACCTGGCCGGCAAGAAGGCGATCCCGCTGCCCGACATCCGCCGCCCGCAGGACCCCTCCCGCAGGCTCACGGTGCACGGCGCCCGCGAGAACAACCTCCAGGACATCGACGTCTCCTTCCCGCTGGGCGTGTTCACGGCCGTCACGGGAGTGTCCGGATCCGGCAAGTCGACGCTGGTCAACGACATCCTGTACACGCACCTGGCCCGTGAGCTGAACGGCGCGAGGAGCGTTCCCGGTCGGCACACGCGCGTGGACGGCGACGACCTCGTCGACAAGGTCGTGCACGTCGACCAGTCGCCCATCGGCCGCACCCCGCGCTCCAACCCGGCGACGTACACCGGTGTCTTCGACCACATCCGCAAGCTGTTCGCCGAGACCACCGAGGCGAAGGTCCGCGGCTACATGCCGGGCCGCTTCTCCTTCAACGTTAAGGGCGGCCGCTGCGAGAACTGCGCGGGCGACGGCACCATCAAGATCGAGATGAACTTCCTCCCGGACGTGTACGTCCCGTGCGAGGTCTGCCACGGCGCCCGGTACAACCGGGAGACCCTGGAGGTCCACTACAAGGGCAAGTCCATCGCCGAGGTCCTGAACATGCCCATCGAGGAAGCCATGAACTTCTTCGAGGCGGTTCCGGCGATCAACCGCCACCTCAAGACGCTGAACGACGTCGGTCTCGGCTATGTCCGGCTCGGCCAGTCCGCCACCACCCTGTCCGGCGGTGAGGCGCAGCGTGTGAAGCTCGCCAGCGAGCTGCAGAAGCGCTCCACCGGGCGCACGGTCTACGTCCTGGACGAGCCGACCACCGGTCTGCACTTCGAGGACATCAGCAAGCTGCTGACGGTGTTGGCCGGCCTGGTCGACAAGGGCAACACGGTCATCGTCATCGAGCACAACCTCGACGTGATCAAGACCGCCGACTGGATCGTCGACATGGGCCCCGAGGGCGGCGCCGGCGGCGGGCTCGTCGTCGCCGAAGGTACGCCCGAGGAGGTCGCCGGGATCCCGGCCAGCCACACGGGCAAGTTCCTGCGGGAGATCCTCGGCGCCGACCGGATCAGCGACGCCAGCTCGGTACCGGCCCCGCGCAAGACCGCGGCCAGGAAGACGGTCGCGGCCGGATCGACGGCGAAGAAGACCACGACGGCCAGGACCGCCAACAACACGGCCACGAAGAAGGCGGCCGGCGCCACCAAGAAGGCGACGCCCGCGAAGAAGACGACGCGGGCACGCAAGGCCTGAACAGATCCGGAACAGTGCGGCGCCCCGCGGGAGAACTCCCCGCGGGGCGCCGCCCGTTGAAGCCGGGCTGCAGGGCCCGCCGGAGGAGGAACGCGCCGCTAGACCTCCTCCACCTCGGACGCGTACGGCGGTTCCGCGCCGGCCCGGGAGCAGGTGATCGCGGCGGCCCGCGCCGCGAAGCGCAGCAGCCTGGTCCAGCCGTCGGAACCCAGTCCCAGGAGCGCCTCGGTAGACAGGGCGTCCTGGGCGGCCAGACCGTGCAGCAGAGCCGCGTTCACCGTGTCGCCGGCGCCGATGGTGTCGACGACGTCGACCTTCTCGCCGGGCACGGGGTACACGGCGCCGTCCCGGGTGAAGGCGCTGAGCCCGTCACCGCCATGAGTGATCACGACGGCCGCGGGCCCGGCGGCCAGCCACTCCTTCGGGGAGCCGCCCAGCCACAGGGCGTCCTCCTCGGAGAGCTTGAGCAGCGACACCGAGGGCAGCCAGCTCCGAAAACGCGCCCGGTAGGCGTCGGCGTCGGGAATCAGGCCCGCCCGGACATTGGGGTCGAGCGCGGTGAACACGCCCTGCGCGGCCGCGGTCCGCAGCAGGGTCTCGTAGGCCGTCGCCCCGGGCTCCAGGACCAGCGAGCAGGTGCCGAAGGACACGGCCCGCGTCCCGGCGGGGAGCGCCTCGGGCGCCACGAACAGCCGGTCGGCGGTGCCCTCGACGTAGAACGAGTAGGCGGCGGATCCGTCCCCGTCGATCGTGGCGACCGCGAGGGTGGTCGGCTCCGCACCACGCTGCACGCCCGAGACGTCCACGCCCGCCGCACGCAGTCCGTCGAGCAGCGCCTCGCCGAAGGCGTCGCGCGAGGTGCGGGAGCAGAACGCCGTGGGGGAGCCGAGACGGCCGAGGGCCACGGCGGTGTTGTAGGGACCGCCGCCGAGCGCCGGCTTCAGGCCCGCGAGAGCACCCGCGCCCTGCGGTACCAGGTCGATCAGAGCCTCACCGGCTACGACGATCACGAGGCGTTTCCTTTCTCGGGCTTGCGGGACTGCTCGGGCTTCTCGGATCTCTCGGGCTGTTCGGGTTGTTCGGACCGCGGTGTCCCCTCCGGGCAGCCGCACGAGGTCCGGTGGACGAAGGTGCAGGGCAGACGCAGCGTGCGGGCGGGGCGGTCCGGGGAGGCGAGGCGTTCCAGGAGCACCTGGACCGCCTGGGCGCCGATCTCCCGGCTGGGCTGGGCGACGGCGGTCAGCCGCGGCGAGAACAGGTCCGCCCAGGCGAAGTCGTCGAAGCAGCACAGGGCCATGTCCTCGGGCACGGACAGACCGCGGTCGCGCAGGGCGCGCAGAGCACCGATGGTCATCGCGTTGTTGGCGGTGACCAGTGCGGTGGGGGGCGCGGCAAGGGAGAGAAGAGCCGTGGTGGCGCGCTCCGCGTCGGCGGACTCGGAGTTGCCGTGCACCAGGAGACGTTCGTCGTGGGGGAGCCCGGAGGCGGCGAGGCCGTGGCGGTACCCGGCGACGCGTTCGCGGGTGGTGCTGAGCCCGGGCCGGCCGGCGACCAGGGCGATCCGGCGGTGGCCGAGCTCGGCGAGATGGGTGACCAGCCGGGTGGTCGGTTCGACGCTCTCGGCGCAGACCTGGTCGTGGACGGGTGCGCCGTCGGCCGGGCCGGCGACGATCCGGTCGAGGAAGACGGCCGGCACACCGTGGCGGCCGAGGTAGGCGAGGAGGCCGCCCGGGTTCGCCGAAGGGGCGACGATCATGCCGTCGACCCGGCGTTCGTGCAGCAGCTGGACGACCTTGCGCTCGTGCTCCGGGTCGTCGTGCGGATCGGCGATGAGCAGGCTGTAGCCGTGCTCCAGGGCGCCCGCCTCGACGCCCTGGAGGATCTCCGTGAAGTACGGGTTGCTGATCGCCGACACCGCGAGCCCGATGGAGCGGGTGCGCGAGGTCACCAGGGAGCGGGCGAGGGTGTTGGGGGTGTAGCCGAGCCGGTCGACGGCGTCCAGGACGGCCTGGCGGGTGTGGGGGAGGACGGGCCGGGTGTCGTTCAGGACGTGCGAGACGGTCGCCACGGAGACCCCGGCGCTTCGAGCGACGTCTGCCATGGTCGCCATCGCGTCCCCCTTCCGGGCCCGTTCCTTCGACGGCACGGTGTGCCTTCCGGCGGGGACGGTATCCCATCCGGCGGCCGACGTAAACGCTTGCGCAAACGTTTACGTCCTCTGAGGAGGGAAAAGTGCGCCGATCCGGTCGCCCCGTCAGGCGGGGCTCACTCCCACTCCCACCCGATGCCCACGACACCCGTGCGCACCCGGGGCTCGACGAGGTGGACCGAGCGGTGGCGACCGCTGAGGGGCAGTTCCTGGCGGCCGCTGCGCGGGGCGGCGGGCGAGTGCTGGGCGAAGCGGTGGCAGCGGGAGGGCAGGGCCTGCTCGTGGAAGCGCACCTGGAGCGCGTACTGCCCGCCGGCCGGCCCGAAGCCGCGGATGTACTCGCGGGACACGCCGGCGGTGCCGTCCTCGATGCCGTAGCGGAAGAGGAAGGTGTCCCCGGCCCGCAGGCGGGTGTCGAAGAGGAACTCGGCCACGAGCACGCCGGTGTCGTGGTGCACGCGCACGCGTCCCGTGCGGCAGTTCTCCAGTGCCTGCACCCGCATGCGTTCCGGGGCGCATCCCGGGTCGCCGTGATGGACGGCCACGAAGCGGTCGACCCCGTCCTTGTGGGCGCGCACTATGTGCTGGGACTCGCGCCCCGCCAGCTCGCGGTGGGCGCCGATGCGGACCCGCTCGTGGTGGCCCAGGGTGTGCAGACCGCCGTCCAGGGGCGAGCCCAGCTCGGCCAGCAGCCGCTCCAGGACGCCGGACGCCTCCACCAGGGAACGGTAGGAGCGGCCCGCGGAGCGCTCCGCGCACGAGGGTTCGTCGGTCTCGGCGAGCAGCCGGATCAGGGACTCCTCCGGCAGCTGGAGTATCTCCTCCAGCGCGCGTACGGCCCGCAGGGACTCGGGGCGCTGCGGGCGCCGGGCACCCTGCTGCCAGTAACTCAGGCTCGTCACACCGACCTTGACCCCGTAGCGCGACAGATGGTGCTGCACGCGCTGCAGCGGCAGTCCGCGCGCGGCGATCGCGGCACGCAGTGCGACGTGGAAGGGGCCGCCCCGCAGGGCCGAGTCCAGTTCCGCGGTCGCGACGGCGGCGACGTCCGCGTGCTGTGTGGCGTGCGGCATGCAGGGGCCTTTCTGTGAATGCTCGCTACGGCTGGTCGGGCCGGGTTCGTGCGTGTTTCGGGGCCACCCCGTCGGCGCCGTGGAGTCTTCACATCCGTACGCCGTCGTTCCCGGTCCCGAGTTCCCCCGCATTGAAGCGTGTTGACCTAGTCCCGACAACACCTGAGACCCAACAGCGGTGCACTCCTGGCCGAGACCCGATCCACAGGCCCGCCGCGCTGTCAGCGCTCGCCAGTAGGGTGTGAGACATGGCCGATCCCTCCAGCTACCGCCCCAAGCCGGGACAGATCCCGGACTCGCCAGGGGTGTACAGGTTCCGTGACGAGCACCGCCGGGTGATCTACGTCGGAAAGGCGAAGAGCCTGCGCCAGCGCCTGGCGAACTACTTCCAGGACCTGGCCGGACTGCACCCCCGCACCCGCACCATGGTCACCACGGCCGCGTCCGTGGAGTGGACCGTGGTGTCCACGGAGGTCGAGGCCCTGCAGCTGGAGTACTCCTGGATCAAGGAGTTCGACCCTAGGTTCAACGTCAAGTACCGCGACGACAAGAGCTACCCGTACCTCGCGGTGACGATGAACGAGGAGTTCCCCCGCGTCCAGGTGATGCGCGGCCACAAACGCAAGGGCGTGCGCTACTTCGGGCCGTACGGGCACGCGTGGGCGATCCGCGACACCGTGGACCTCCTGCTGCGCGTCTTCCCGGTGCGCACCTGCTCGGCGGGTGTCTTCAAGAACGCCGCCCGCACCGGCCGCCCCTGTCTGCTCGGCTACATCGGCAAGTGCTCCGCCCCCTGCGTCGAGCGGGTCTCCGCCGAGGAACACCGCGAACTGGCCGAGGAGTTCTGCGACTTCATGGCCGGCCGCACGGGGACGTACCTGCGCCGCCTAGAGAAGCAGATGACCCAGGCGGCCGAGGAGATGGAGTACGAGCGGGCGGCCCGGCTGCGCGACGACATCGAGGCCCTGAAGAAGGCCATGGAGAAGAACGCGGTCGTGCTCGCCGACGCGACCGACGCCGACCTGATCGCGGTCGCCGAGGACGAGCTGGAGGCAGCCGTCCAGATCTTCCACGTACGCGGCGGACGCGTGCGTGGCCAGCGCGGCTGGGTCACCGACAAGGTCGAGGAGATCACCACCGGCGCCCTCGTCGAACACGCCCTTCAGCAGCTGTACGGCGAGGAGACCGGCGACTCCGTCCCCAAGGAGGTCCTCGTCCCCGCCCTGCCCGACCCGGTGGAGCCCGTGCAGGAGTGGCTCACCGAGCGCCGCGGCTCCGCGGTCTCGCTGCGCATCCCGCAGCGCGGCGACAAGAAGGCCCTGATGGACACGGTGGAGCGCAACGCCCAGCAGGCGCTCGTGCTGCACAAGACCAAGCGCGCCTCCGACCTGACCACGCGCTCGCGTGCCCTGGAGGAGATCGCCGAGGCCCTCGACCTGGACAGCGCCCCCCTCCGCATCGAGTGCTACGACATCTCGCACCTCCAGGGCGACGACGTCGTGGCCTCCATGGTCGTCTTCGAGGACGGCCTGCAGCGCAAGAGCGAGTACCGCCGCTTCCAGATCAAGGGCTTCGAGGGTCAGGACGACGTCCGCTCCATGCACGAGGTGATCAACCGCCGCTTCCGGCGCTACCTCGCGGAGAAGGAGAAGACGGGGGAGTGGGCCGACGGCGAGAACACGCTCACCGAGGAGGACGGCCGCCCCAAGAAGTTCGCCTACCCGCCCCAGCTCGTCGTCGTGGACGGCGGACAGCCCCAGGTCGCCGCGGCCAAGAAGGCCCTCGACGAGCTCGGTGTCGACGACGTCGCCGTGTGCGGCCTCGCCAAGCGCCTGGAGGAGGTCTGGCTGCCGGACGAGGACGACCCGGTCGTCCTGCCCCGCACCAGTGAAGGCCTCTACCTGCTGCAGCGCGTCCGCGACGAGGCCCACCGCTTCGCGATCACCTACCAGCGCACCAAGCGGGCCAAGCGCTTCAGGTCGAGCCCCCTGGACGACGTGCCGGGACTCGGGGACACACGCAAGCAGGCACTCCTGAAACATTTCGGTTCGCTGAAGAAACTACGATCCGCCACCATCGACCAGATCTGCGAGGTCCCCGGCATAGGCCGCAAGACGGCCGAGACGATCGCCGTGGCCCTCGCCCAGGCGGCCCCGGCCGCGCCCGCCGTGAACACGGCCACTGGAGAGATCATGGAAGAGGAACCCTCCACCATGGGTTCCAGCGGGCCGCCCGTGGCCACGGGCGCCCCGGACGAACGACGGGGGCAGGAGACATGAATGTGAACGAGCACGACGGGCAAGAAAGCCAGACCGGAGACGGAGCACAGGTGAGTACGGGCAGCGACACCCCCGGAGCGGTCCCCGAGGCGGCCATCCCGGAGCTGGTGATCATCTCGGGCATGTCCGGAGCGGGCAGGTCGACCGCCGCCAAGTGTCTGGAGGACCTCGGCTGGTTCGTCGTCGACAACCTGCCACCCGCGCTGATCCCCACCATGGTGGAGCTCGGCGCCCGCTCGCAGGGCAACGTCGCCAGGATCGCGGTCGTCGTCGACGTCCGCGGCCGCCGCTTCTTCGACAACCTCCGCGAGTCCCTCGCCGACCTGGAGGCCAAGCACGTCACCCGGCGGATCGTGTTCCTGGAGTCCTCCGACGACGCCCTGGTGCGCCGCTTCGAGTCGGTGCGCCGCCCGCACCCCCTCCAGGGCGACGGCCGGATCGTCGACGGCATCGCCGCAGAGCGCGAGCTGCTGCGCGAGCTGCGCGGCGACGCCGACCTGGTGATCGACACCTCCAGCCTGAACGTGCACGAGCTGCGCGCCAAGATGGACGCCCAGTTCGCCGGCGAGGAGGAGCCCGAGCTGCGGGCCACCGTCATGTCCTTCGGCTTCAAGTACGGCCTCCCGGTCGACGCCGACCTGGTCGCGGACATGCGCTTTCTGCCCAACCCGCACTGGGTCCCCGAGCTGCGCCCCTTCACCGGCCTGAACGAAGAGGTGGCCGCCTACGTCTTCAACCAGCCCGGCGCCAAGGAGTTCCTCGACCGCTACGCCGAGCTGCTCCGGCTCATCGCGGCCGGCTACCGCCGCGAGGGCAAGCGGTACGTGACCATCGCCATCGGCTGCACGGGCGGCAAGCACCGCTCGGTGGCCATGTCGGAGAAGCTCGCCGCGCGTCTTGCGGCCGAGGGCGTGGAGACGGTGGTCGTGCACCGGGACATGGGACGCGAATGACGGAACGTTCTCCGCGGCTGAGCAGGCTGCGCCGGGTCGTGCCCGAGTCCCGCTCGGGCCGGCCCGTCGAGGCCCGCGGCGCCCGGCCGCGCCGCCGGGGCGCCCAGCCCAAGGTGGTCGCCCTCGGCGGCGGCATGGGCCTGTCCGCCTCGCTCGCTGCCCTGCGCCGGATCACCGGTGACCTCACCGCCGTCGTCACCGTGGCCGACGACGGAGGCTCCAGCGGGCGCCTGCGCGACGAGCTGGGCGTGCTGCCGCCCGGCGACCTGCGCAAGGCGCTGGCCGCGCTGTGCGGTGACGACGACTGGGGACAGACCTGGGCCCGCGTCATCCAGCACCGCTTCCAGTCCAAGGGCGACCTGCACGAACACGCGGTCGGCAATCTCCTGATCGTCGCCCTGTGGGAACAGTTGGGCGACCACGTCCAGGCCCTCGACCTGGTCGGCAAGCTGCTCGGCGCGCACGGGCGCGTACTGCCCATGTCCGCCGTACCCCTGGAGCTGCAGGCGCTGGTCAAGGGGCACGACCCGGAGCGGCCCGAGGACGTCGACACCGTGCGGGGACAGGCGACCGTGGCGCTCACGCCGGGCGAGGTGCAGTCCGTGCACCTCGTGCCGCACGACCCGCCGGCCGTCCCGGAAGCCGTCGAGGCGGTCCTGGACGCCGACTGGGTCGTCCTCGGCCCCGGCTCCTGGTTCTCCTCGGTCATCCCGCACCTGCTCGTTCCCGAACTCCTGGACGCCCTCACCGAGACCAAGGCGCGCCGGGTACTCTCGCTGAACCTCGCCCCGCAGCCCGGAGAAACCGAAGGCTTCTCCCCGCAGCGTCATTTGGAGGTTTTGGGACGACACGCCCCTAAACTCGCCCTGGACGTGGTGCTGGCCGACGAGGCCGCCGTGCCCGACCGTGACGTGCTCACCGAGGCCGCCAAGCGGCTCGGTGCCGCGGTCGAGCTGGCGCCGGTGGCCCGGAGGGACGGAACTCCGCGGCACGACCCGGAGCTGCTGGCCGCCGCGTACGACCGTATTTTTCGGATGCATGGAAGGATCGGCCCATGGCGATGACGGCAGCGGTGAAGGATGAGATCTCCCGGCTCCCCGTCACCCGGACCTGCTGCAGAAAGGCGGAGGTCTCCGCCATTCTGCGGTTCGCCGGCGGCCTCCACCTGGTCAGCGGGCGCATCGTGATCGAAGCGGAGCTGGACACCGCGATGGCGGCGCGGCGCCTGAAGCGGGACATCCTGGAGATCTTCGGTCACAGCTCCGAGCTGATCGTGATGGCGCCGGGCGGACTGCGCCGCGGTTCGCGCTATGTCGTACGGGTCGTCGCCGGTGGTGACCAGCTGGCCCGGCAGACCGGCCTGGTCGACGGCCGCGGCCGCCCGATCCGCGGTCTGCCCCCGCAGGTGGTCTCGGGGGCCACCTGCGACGCGGAGGCCGCCTGGCGCGGCGCCTTCCTGGCACACGGCTCGCTGACCGAGCCCGGCCGCTCCTCCTCCCTCGAGGTGACCTGCCCCGGCCCGGAGGCCGCGCTCGCCCTGGTCGGGGCCGCCCGCCGGCTGTCGATCGCCGCGAAGGCGCGCGAGGTGCGCGGCGTGGACCGCGTGGTCGTCCGCGACGGCGACGCGATCGGCGCCCTGCTCACCCGCCTCGGCGCGCACGAGTCGGTGCTGGCCTGGGAGGAGCGCCGGATGCGCCGCGAGGTGCGGGCCACGGCGAACCGTCTCGCCAACTTCGACGACGCCAACCTGCGCCGCTCCGCACGCGCGGCCGTAGCCGCCGGTGCCCGTGTGCAGCGCGCGCTGGAGATCCTCGGCGAGGAGGTGCCCGAGCACCTCGCGGCCGCCGGGCGCCTGCGCATGGAGCACAAGCAGGCCTCGCTGGAGGAGCTGGGCGCGCTCGCCGATCCGCCGCTGACCAAGGACGCCGTCGCCGGCCGTATCCGCCGGCTTCTTGCGATGGCCGACAAGCGCGCCTCCGACCTCGGCATCCCGGGCACGGAGTCCAGCATCACCGAGGAGATGGCCGACAACCTGGTCGGCTGACCCTGCGGGAGAGCACCTGAAGATCGCTCAACATGCCGGTGCCGACGCCCACTTGGACGTCGGCACCGGCATTTGTCTGTCCATGAGGCGCCCTTGACTCGATCATGAAGTGTCATGAGCCTGGCAACAGTTCGCTGCTGTGGCGGACCATTGCTAGGGGGGTTCATGAGACACAGAGCGAGATCGATCCTCGCTGTCGGCGCGCTCCTGCTCGGCGGAGCGAGCCTCGCACCCATCGCCCAGGCGCAGAACGGAAGTTCGCAGGGATCCGACCCCAACGAGGTCAGGGTCTACCGCGCCGATGTCACCGCCAAGCAGGTACCCCTGCTGCTGGCGGCCGGACAGGACGGCCAGGAACTCGGCGAGCAGGTCCCGGAGAAGGGCACCGCCTCGGTCGAGGTCTACCTCACCGGCCGGCAGGCCAAGAAGCTGGGCAAGCAGGGCGTCGCCCTGACCGAGCACACGCTTTCGGCCAGGGCCGTCAAGCGCGTGGACGCCGCCGCCCAGGGCGTGTTCCGCCCGTACAGCGGAAGCGGCGGCCTCAAGGAGGAGATCGTCCGGACCGGGCAGGAGAACCCCGGCCTCACCAAGGTCGTCTCCATCGGCAAGACCGTCAACGGACAGGACATCCTCGCCCTCAAACTGACCAAGGGCGCGAAGAAGTCCAAGGACGGCTCGAAGCCGTCCGTCCTCTACATGTCCAACCAGCACGCGCGCGAGTGGATCACGCCGGAGATGACCCGCCGGCTGATGCACTACTACCTGGACCACTACAGGACCGACAAGCGCATCAAGAAGATCGTGGACTCCACCGAGCTGTGGTTCGTGATCTCGGCCAACCCCGACGGCTACGACTACACCTTCAAGAACTCCGAGACCCGCCTGTGGCGCAAGAACCTGCGGGACGTCAACGGCGACGGCGTCATATCCACCGGTGACGGCGTCGACCTCAACCGCAACTTCGCCTACAAGTGGGGCTACGACGACGAGGGTTCGTCCCCCAACCCCACCAGCGAGACCTACCGCGGCGCGAGCCCCGCCTCCGAGCCCGAGACCAGGGCGCTGGACGCCTTCGAGAAGCGCATCGGCTTCAGTTACGCCATTAACTACCACTCCGCCGCCGAACTCCTCCTCTACGGCGTCGGCTGGCAGGTGGCCACCCCCACGCCCGACGACGTGGCCTACAAGGCCCTCGCCGGGTCGCCTGACAACTCCGCGATCCCCGGCTACCGCCCGCAGGTCTCCTCAGAGCTGTACACCACCAACGGCGAGGCGGACGGCCACGCGGGGAACGTCAACGGCATCTCGATGTTCACCCCCGAGATGTCGACGTGTCAGACCGCGTCGAACATCGACCCCGACGACCAGTGGAAGGCGGCCGACTGCCAGTCCGTCTTCAACTTCCCGGACGACGAGAAGCTGATCCAGCAGGAGTTCGAGAAGAACATCCCCTTCGCGCTCTCGGTCGCCGAGACCGCCCCGCACCCCGACACGCCGTCCTCCTCGCTCGGCCTGACCGCCGCCGACTTCACCCCGGCCACCTTCGCCACGTCCTACTCGCGCGGCGCGGACCAGGAGGTCTCCGTCGTCGTACGCAAGGCCGTGCTCGACAAGGAGCTCAAGTACCGCGTCAACGGCGGCCGTACGCAGGACGAGGGGCTCAAGGCCTGGAAGGGCGGCGAGACCTACGGCGGGGACGACAACCTGCACTTCGACGAGTACCGGGCCAAGGTCAGGGACGGCGAGCCGGGGGACAAGGTCGAGGTGTGGTTCACCGGAAAGTCCAGGAGCGGCAAGAAGGTCTCCAGCGGGCACTTCACCTACACCGTCGCCCAGCGGCCCAAGGCCGACACCCTCGTCGTCGCCGAGGAGGGCGCGACCGCCACGCAGGCGCAGACCTATGTGGACGCGCTGAAGGCGAACGGCCGCAAGGCGCTCGTGTGGGACGTCGCCACGCAGGGTGCTCCTGACGCGCTCGGCGTGCTGAAGCACTTCAGGACCGTCGTCCACTACACCGGGGCGAGCGTCCCCGGCAACGCCACCCAGCTCCAACTGCGCGCCTACCTCAACGAGGGCGGCAAGCTGATCGAGGCGGGCGAGCAGGCCGGCGGCAGCGTCGACCTCGGCGGCGGCACCCTGTCGAACGACTTCAGCCAGTACTACCTGGGTGCCTACTCACGTACGTCGACCCCCGGGGCCACCGGCTTCACCGGCTCCGGCAAGCTGGACGGCTTCAGCGGGGCGCTCGGTGCCGCCACCGGCAACCCGCTCGACAAGGCGGGCACCTACGGCGTCACCTCCGACTCGCTGCCTGCCGACAAGTACCCGCAGTTCGCGAGCGCGGGCGCGGGCCAGTTCGCCGGGACCGTCAACCCGTACGGGCCGTACTCCGGCTCCTTCATGGCGGCCGCCGTCCACACCGACGACGCATACAAGCGCCTCACCCGCACCATCGACCTCACCAGTGTCACCGCGGCCCAGCAGCCCACCCTGCGCAGCCAGTTGCTCTGGGACACCGAGCCCGGCTACGACCATGTGATCGTCGAGGCCCACACCACCGGCGCCGAGGACTGGACGACCCTCCCGGAGAAGGGCGGCGCGACCAGGCAGACCGTGCCGAGCGAGTGCGGGGCGGGCTTCCTGGTGAACGAGCACCCGTGGCTCAAGCACTACCTGACCCTCGCCAACAACGACTGCACCGCGTCCGGCACGAGCGGTGCCTGGAACAGCCTCACCGGCGCCTCCAACGGCTGGGAGCAGGTCAACTTCGACCTGAGCGCATACGCCGGCAAGTCCGTCGAGGTCTCCATCAGCTACGTCACCGACCCGGGCACCGGCGGCCACGGGGTCCTCGCCGACGACGCCTCGCTCGTCGTGGGCGGCACGCCGACCCAGACCGAGGGTTTCGAGACATCGCTCGGTGCCTGGAGCGTGTCCGGACCGCCCGCGGGCAGCCCGGCCGTCCTCAAGGACTGGACGCGCACCGGAGCCCTGTTCAGGACGTACGGAGCGATCACCACCGACCGGACCGTGCTGCTGGGCTTCGGCCTGGAACACGTCAGCGCGGCGGCCGACCGCAACATCCTCATCAAGAAGGCCCTCGCGTCCCTGGAAGGGTGAACACCCTGGTCAACGATGACTAGCTCCCCGTAGTCAAAAAGAGTGACCAGATCTTTCGTCCCGGGCGGTCCGTACCCCTACTGGCGGGTACGGACCGCCTGCCCATGTATGGGGCGTCTCGATGTCACTACGGCGCCCTCAGGGAGGTAGGGTCGGGGGTGGTCGGGGACATCCCAAACAGAGCTCGCCGGCACCGCATGGCCGGCGTACCAACGAGGAGATCGGTTCGTGACGATCCGCGTAGGCATCAACGGCTTCGGTCGTATCGGTCGCAACTACTTCCGCGCGCTGCTGGAGCAGGGTGCAGACATCGAGATCGTGGCTGTCAACGACCTGGGTGACACCGCGACCACCGCCCACCTGCTGAAGTACGACACCATCCTGGGCCGCCTCAAGGCCGAGGTGTCGCACACCGCCGACACGATCACCGTCGACGGGCACACCATCAAGGTCCTTTCCGAGCGCAACCCCGCCGACATCCCGTGGGGCGAGCTGGGCGTCGACATCGTCATCGAGTCGACGGGCATCTTCACGAAGAAGGCCGACGCCGAGAAGCACCTCGCCGGCGGCGCCAAGAAGGTCCTCATCTCGGCTCCGGCCAAGGACGAGGACATCACCATCGTGATGGGCGTCAACCAGGACAAGTACGACGCGGCCAACCACCACGTCATCTCCAACGCCTCCTGCACCACCAACTGTGTGGCGCCGATGGCCAAGGTCCTCGACGAGAACTTCGGCATCGTCAAGGGCCTGATGACGACGGTCCACGCGTACACCAACGACCAGCGCATCCTGGACTTCCCGCACTCGGACCTGCGCCGCGCCCGCGCCGCCGCCGAGAACATCATCCCGACCACCACCGGTGCCGCCAAGGCCACCGCCCTGGTCCTGCCGCAGCTCAAGGGCAAGCTGGACGGCATCGCCATGCGCGTCCCGGTCCCCACCGGCTCGGCCACCGACCTGGTCGTGACGCTGCAGCGCGAGGTCACCAAGGACGAGGTCAACGCCGCGTTCAAGAAGGCCTCCGAGGACGGCGACCTCAAGGGCTACCTGTCGTACACCGAGGACCCGATCGTCTCCTCGGACATCGTCAGCGACCCGGCCTCCTGCACCTTCGACTCCTCCCTGACCATGGTCCAGGAGGGCAACTCGGTGAAGATCCTCGGCTGGTACGACAACGAGTGGGGCTACTCCAACCGCCTCGTCGACCTCACGGTCTTCGTCGGCAACCAGCTCTGATCTGATCCACAGAGCAGGCAACTCGATGTGAACGCAGGGCTCGGGCAGCGCAGGGACGCGCCGCCCGGGCCCTGACTCACGTACGGATCAGCCCTCGTAGGATCAGAGCAGCCCTCACCAGGAGTCCTCACATGAAGACGATCGACGAACTTCTCGCCGACGGCGTGGACGGCAAGCGGGTCTTCGTCCGCGCCGACCTCAACGTGCCGCTCGCCGACGGCCTCATCACCGACGACGGCCGCATCCGTGCCGTCCTGCCCACCGTCAAGGCCCTCGCGGACGCGGGCGCCAAGGTGGTCGTGGCCTCGCACCTCGGCCGCCCCAAGGGCGCGCCGGACCCGGCCTTCTCCCTCCTCCCGGCCGCCGAGCGGCTCGGTGAACTCCTGGGCGCCCCCGTGGCCTTCGCCCAGGACACCGTCGGCCCCGCCGCCCACGCGGCCGTCGACGGCCTCGAGCCGGGCCAGGTCGCGGTCATCGAGAACCTGCGCTTCAACGCCGGCGAGACCTCCAAGGACGACGCCGAGCGCGGCGAGTTCGCGGATCAGCTGGCCGCCCTCGCGGACGTCTACGTCGGCGACGGCTTCGGCGCGGTGCACCGGGGGCACGCCTCGGTCCTCGACCTCCCGGCGCGCCTGCCGCACGCCGCCGGCTACCTCATCGCGAACGAGGTCGCCGTACTGAAGAAGCTCACCGAGGACGTGCAGCGGCCGTACGTCGTCGCCCTCGGCGGCGCCAAGGTCTCCGACAAGCTCGCCGTCATCGACCAGCTGCTCGGCAAGGCCGACCGCCTGCTCATCGGCGGCGGCATGGCGTACACCTTCCTCAAGGCCAAGGGCTACGAGATCGGCAAGTCGCTCCTCCAGGAGGACCAGATCCCGGCGGTCCTCGAGTACATCGAGCGCGCCGAGAAGACCGGTGTCGAGCTGGTGCTGCCCGTCGACACCCTGGTCTCCACGGACTTCCCGGACCTGAAGACCAAGGCCCCGGCCAACCCCACCATTGTCGCCGCGGACGCCATCCCGGCCGACCAGGAGGGTCTGGACATCGGTCCGGAGACCCGCAAGCTGTACGCCTCGAAGATCGCCGACGCCGCCACCGTCTTCTGGAACGGCCCGATGGGCGTCTTCGAGCACCCCGATTTCGCCGAGGGCACCAAGGCGGTCGCCCAGGCCCTCCTCGACTCCCCGGCCTTCACGGTCGTCGGCGGCGGCGACTCCGCCGCGGCCGTGCGCCTCCTGGGCTTCGACGAGAACGCATTCGGCCACATCTCGACCGGCGGCGGCGCCTCCCTCGAATACCTCGAGGGCAAGACGCTCCCCGGCCTCGCCGCACTGGAGGACTGACCCACATGACCGCGCGCACGCCGCTGATGGCGGGCAACTGGAAGATGAACCTCAACCACCTCGAGGCCATCGCCCACGTCCAGAAGCTCGCCTTCGCCCTCGCGGACAAGGACTACGAGGCCGTGGAGGTCGCCGTCCTGCCGCCCTTCACCGACCTGCGCTCCGTGCAGACCCTGGTCGACGGCGACAAGCTCAAGATCAAGTACGGTGCCCAGGACCTCTCGGCGCACGACTCCGGCGCCTACACCGGCGAGATCTCCGGCTCGATGCTGGCCAAGCTGAAGTGCACCTACGTGGCGATCGGCCACTCCGAGCGCCGCCAGTACCACAACGAGACCGACGAGCTGGTCAACGCCAAGGTCAAGGCCGCCTACAAGCACGGCCTGACCCCGATCCTGTGCGTCGGCGAGGAGCTGGAGGTCCGCGAGGCGGGCAACCACGTCACGCACACGCTCGCCCAGGTCGAGGGCGGTCTGAAGGGCCTCCCGGCCGAGCAGGCCGAGTCGATCGTGATCGCCTACGAGCCCGTCTGGGCCATCGGTACCGGCAAGGTCTGCGGCGCCGAGGACGCCCAGGAGGTCTGCGCCGCCATCCGCGGCAAGATCGCCGAGCTCTACACCCAGGAGCTGGCCGACCAGGTCCGCATCCAGTACGGCGGCTCCGTCAAGGCCGGCAACGTCGCCGAGATCATGGCGCAGGCCGACATCGACGGCGCCCTCGTCGGCGGCGCCTCGCTGGACGCGGACGAATTCGTCAAGATCGTGCGCTTCCGCGACCAGTGACACGAGCTGGGAGTATGCGCTAGCGGCGATACGTCGTACCCTTGCGGGGGCACAGCCTGGTTGCTGTGCCCCCGTCGTTCATCCGAATCCGAGGAAGTTGGTCCAGCCGTGGTTTTGGGGTTCTCGATCGCCCTGATCATCTTCAGCCTGCTGCTGATGCTGCTGGTGCTGATGCACAAGGGGAAGGGCGGCGGCCTCTCCGACATGTTCGGTGGCGGCATGCAGTCGTCCGTCGGCGGCTCCTCGGTCGCCGAGCGCAACCTCGACCGCATCACCGTGGTGGTCGGTCTGCTCTGGTTCGCGTGCATTGTCGTACTCGGCATCATCATGAAGACGAACAGCTGAGCAGCGACGCACACAGCACGCACATTCCGCACGTAAGGCCCCATGTTCGGTACGCGCAGCTGAGCGCGGCCTATCATGGGGCTTGCGTCTAGGTGTGGGGGGTGTAACTCCAATCACTGGACGCGCGTTGGGCCTTACGTAGACTGAGGCGCTCGCAACGAAGCGAAACGCCGACTCGCTTCGCGGCACCATCACGCAGGGAGTTACGACCGTGGCAAGTGGCAACGCGATCCGAGGAAGCCGGGTCGGGGCGGGGCCGATGGGCGAGGCCGAGCGCGGCGAGTCCGCGCCGCGTCTGCGCATCTCCTTCTGGTGCTCGAACGGGCACGAGACGCAGCCCAGCTTCGCAAGCGACGCGCAGGTTCCCGAGACCTGGGACTGCCCGCGCTGCGGCTTCCCCGCCGGACAGGACCGGGACAACCCGCCGGACCCGCCGCGCACCGAGCCCTACAAGACGCACCTCGCGTACGTACGGGAACGGCGCAGTGACGCGGACGGCGAGGCGATTCTCGCCGAGGCGCTCGCCAAACTGCGGGGCGAGATCTAGGAGTTGAGAGCCGGCCGGGCACCGAGGGGTGTCTGGCCGGAGCTGTTTCGTACCCGGCCCCGGCCGCCTCGGGGCCGATTGTCAGTGGCGCCCTCTACGGTTTGTGCATCGGCAGATCGTGAGGGGGAGTTGTGGCGACGGTCGAGGAGGCGGGCAGTCCTGCGCCCGCGTGGCGTGGGGGTTTCGGGCGGCTGTGGACGGCCGCGGTGGTGTCCCGCTTCGGAGACGCCCTGCGAGGCGCGGCGCTGCCCTTGCTCGCCGTCTCCCTGACCGACCGCCCCCTGCTCATCGCGTCCGTGACCGCCTGCGGCTATCTGCCCTGGCTCGTCTTCGGTCTGCTCGGCGGCGCGATCGCGGACCGGGTGGACCAGCGGCGCGCCATGTGGACGGTGGATGCGCTACGAGGGCTCCTCGTCGCCGCCTTCGCCGTGGCCGTCGCTTTCGACCACGCCTCGATCGCGCTGCTCATCGCGCTCGCCTTCGTGCTGACCACCCTCCAGACGCTCTTCGACAACGCTTCCACGGCCCTGCTGCCCGTTCTCGTGGACCAGGAGGCGCTCGGCAGTGCCAACGCCCGGCTGATGACGGGACAGCAGATCGCCGGCGGCCTGCTGGGGGCACCGGCGGTGCCGCTGCTGCTCGCCGCCGGGGTCGCCGTCCCCTTCGTGGCCGACGCGGGAACCTTCCTGGTGGCGGCCGCGCTTGTCGCCTCGCTGCGCACCGTCGCACCGGAGCGCGGGCCGAAGCCGGCGGGCAGCACCCTGCGCCGGGAGATCGCGGAGGGACTGCGCGCGTTGTGGCGCGACCGGGCCCTGCGCGGACTGTGTGCCGCGACCGCGCTGTGCAACATCGGCATGGGCGCTCTCATCGCCACCCTGGTCGTACTGGTGACCGGCTGGCTGGACGCAGGCACGGCCGGATACGCGGCGGCGACCACCACCTACGCCGTCGGCGGTCTCGCCGGGGGAGCCGCGAACCGGCGGGTCACCGCTCGGCTCGGGCCCATGCGGGCCGTACTGCTCGCCGGCCTCGTGCAGACAGGCGCTCTCGTCGTCATGGGCAGCGTGCGCAGCCTGACCGCGACGGCGGCGGCACTCGCCGTGTTCGGCTTCATGGGAATGGTGTGGAACGTCAACACGACCACGCTGATGCAGCAGCGCACCCCCGCGGAGCTGCTCGGCCGGATCAGCTCCGCCTTCCGCACCCTGGCCGTCGCCGGGGCTCCGCTGGGCGCCCTGCTCGGCGGCGCGGTCGCCACCGCCTGGGGCCTGAACACACCGGCCCTGCTCACCGCCGCCTTCTTCGTCCTGTCGGTCCTCGCCCTGATACCTGCCCGCAAGCGGGACGTACCTGTTGTTGCGCCGCACGGCGACGCCACGAGAGCTCATGTCACGCGCTGATCAACTAGGTTGGGACCGGCAGCGGGGCAAGGCAGGAAAGAAGGCTGAAGTCCGAAATGAACGCAGACGTCCGTAACAGGCTCAACCAGACGCCCGAGTGGACCGCGCTGGCCAAGCACCGTGAGGAGCTCGGCGAAGTGCGGCTGCGGGACCTGTTCGCCGCCGACCCGGGACGCGGCGCCGGGTACACGCTCCAGGTCGGCGACCTGTACATCGACTACTCCAAGCACCTCGTCACCGACGAGACCCTGCGGCTGCTGCGCGAGCTGGCCGCCGCCACCGACGTCTTCGGCCTGCGGGACGCCATGTTCCGCGGCGAGAAGATCAACACCACCGAGAACCGCGCCGTACTGCACACCGCGCTGCGCGCCCCGCGCGAGGCGGTGATCGAGGTCGACGGGGAGAACGTCGTCCCGGGTGTGCACGCGGTGCTCGACAGGATGGCCGAGTTCGCCGAACGGGTCCGCTCCGGTGCCTGGACGGGCCACACCGGCAAGCGCATCAAGAACGTCGTCAACATCGGTATCGGCGGCTCCGACCTGGGCCCGGCGATGGCGTACGAGGTGCTGCGCAGCTACACCGACCGCGACCTCACGGTCCGCTTCGTGTCGAACGTCGACGGCGCCGACCTGCACGAGGCGACCCGTGACCTGGACGCGGCGGAGACGCTGTTCGTCATCGCCTCCAAGACCTTCACCACCATCGAGACGATCACGAACGCGACCTCGGCGCGCGAGTGGCTGCTCGGCGAGCTGAAGGCGGGTCAGGAGGCCGTCGCCCGGCACTTCGTGGCGCTGTCGACGAACGCCCAGAAGGTGTCGGAGTTCGGCATCGACACGGCCAACATGTTCGAGTTCTGGGACTGGGTCGGCGGCCGGTACTCGTACGACTCGGCGATCGGGCTGGCGCTGATGATCGCCATCGGACCGGATCGTTTCCGGGAGATGCTCGACGGGTTCCGGCTGGTGGACGAGCACTTCAGGTCGGCGCCCGCCGAGTCCAACGTGCCGTTGCTGCTGGGCCTGTTGGGCATCTGGTACGGCAACTTCCATGACGCCCAGTCGCATGCGGTGCTGCCGTACAGCCACTACCTCTCCAAGTTCACCGCCTATCTGCAGCAGCTGGACATGGAGTCCAACGGCAAGTACGTGGGCCGGGACGGGCAGGAGGTGGACTGGCAGACCGGGCCGGTGGTGTGGGGCACGCCGGGCACCAACGGACAGCACGCCTACTACCAGCTGATCCATCAGGGCACGAAGCTGATCCCGGCGGACTTCATCGGGTTCGCCGAGCCGGTGGCCGAGCTGAGTGACGGGCTCAAGGCGCAGCACGACCTCCTGATGGCGAACTTCTTCGCCCAGACGCAGGCCCTCGCCTTCGGCAAGACACCGGACGAGGTGCGGGCCGAGGGGGTGCCGGAGGAGCTGGTGGCCCACAAGACGTTCAAGGGCAACCACCCGACGACGACGATCCTGGCGCGCGAGCTGACGCCGTCCGTGCTGGGCCAGTTGGTCGCGCTGTACGAGCACAAGGTGTTCGTGCAGGGGGCGGTGTGGAACATCGACTCCTTCGACCAGTGGGGCGTCGAGCTCGGCAAGGTGCTGGCCAAGCGGGTCGAGCCCGCACTGACCGAGGGGGCCGAGGTGGCGGGCCTGGACGAGTCCAGCAAGGCGCTGGTCGCCAAGTACCGGGAGCTGCGGGGCCGGGCGTAACACCGCTGGTGCGGCTGGGGAAGCGAGCGGTGCGTGACCGTCCGCTTCCCGTCGCCGTACAACTGGCGGCACCTCTATGGCAGTTGACGCGCCCGGCAGCCTTCCCCGTCAGGCCACCGCGCTGAGGGTGTCCGCGAGCCGTCGTCTTGCCGCGCGGGCCGCCGGGAGGGCGGCGAGTGCGGCCGCTCCGAGCACCGCGGCGGCGCCGAGGAGCAGGAGCAGGACCGGCGACGGGCTCTGGGCGATGCCCGCGCCGATGCCGCTGGATCTGCCCTGGGAGTTGATCAGCCAGTGCGCGAGCGGGGTGCCCAGGGCCGTACCGGCGAGGACGGCGGCCAGGGCGGTGCAGCCGGTGGCCGTGACGGTGATGGCGGTGATCTGGCGCGGGGACAGGCCGATGGCCTTGAGGGCGAGCAGATCGCGTTCACCCTCGCGGACGGTGCCGCCGATCGCGGTGAGCAGTTCGACGAGCCCGATGAGGGCCAGGACGGCGATCAGGCCGATGACGACGGAGCGCAGGGGTGAGAGGCCGTCGGCCGGGTTGGTCACGGCGTGCAGGTCGAGCCGGCCGTGCCCGGCGGCGGCCAGCCGGCCGGCGACCGTGTGCGGGTCGGCGCCGGGGCGCAGGCGCAGCTGGTAGAGGGTGGGCGTGAGGCGTGGGTCGTTCTCGTGGAGGGTGTCGAGGGAGGTGGAGATGACCCGGCCGGCGTTCTCCGGTTCGATGCTGCGGCCCACGATGTGCAGGATCTGCGGCTGGTCACCGACCGTCATCCGCACCCAGTCGCCGACACGGACGTTCAGCAGGTCCAGGAGGCCCTGCCCGGCCACCGCCTCGTCGCTGCCGCGGGCGGCGCGGCCCTCGGCCAGGGTGTACGGGTAGGGGTTCTGGCTGGTGCCCAGGCCGCGCAGCGCGATGGTGGCCGTCTGGCCCGGCACCAGGGCGGCCACCTCGACCCCCGGGTAGACGTCGGCGACCTGCGGATCGCGCCGCAGCAGGGCGCGGGCGGCCCGGTCGCCCAGACCCGCGTCGGCGTGGACGGTGAGTGCGGCCGGCAGCCCGATCTGCTCGGGCCTGCTGTGGAAACGGTCGATGGTGGTCCAGGCACTCATCGCCACGACGATCAGCAGCAGCGGCAGGGCCAGCCGGGCCACGGTGGCCAGGGACCGCATCCGACGGAAGGAGGCCGTGTGCCAGCCCAGCACCAGCGCGGGCGGCACCCCGAGCCCGAGCGCCCGCCGAGCCATACCGGAGAGGTGCCCGCCGGAGGGGGCGGTGGGGGCCAGGCCCGTGCTGTAGTGGGCGGAGTCGTAGGCGAGCCCGCCCGTCGAAACCGCGGGCCGAGTCCTGGACGTGCCCTCCCTCCGGCCCGGCGATGGGTGTTCTGCCGTGGCACTGGGCCGTGCCGTCAGCCTCTGTTTCGCCACCGCGGGTGCGTCGGATTGCCCGGTCGCCGGAGTCGTGGGCCGGGCCGTCAGCCTCAGCAGCTGTTTCGCCGCCTCCAGTAGCCCCCTGCTTCCCGCAGTCGCAGGCAGGGGGGTGGTGGGGTGCGGGCCCGTGGTGTGGATGATGGCGTCGTCGGGTTGCCCGGTAGCCGGAGCCGCGGGCCGAGTGCTGGACGTCCCCTCCGCCGGGTCCGGCAGCGGGGGCTGTGCCTGGGCGCTCGGCCGTGCCCTCAGGCTCAGCCTCTGTTTCGCCGCCTCCAGTAGCTCTTTGGCTGCCGCAGCCAGAGGCCGGGGGGTCGGCGCCCCTCGCGTCGGATCCGATCGTGGGTGGTCCGTCGGATCGGGCAGGCGTGCACCCGGCCTCGGCGTCCGTCGGGTCGGATCCAGCAGCCCGCTGCCTCCCGCAGCCGCGGGTCGGGGGGTGGTGGATGCCGGGGCCGTGGAGCGTTCGTCGGGCGGGGGGCCGGGCGTCCGTAGAGCTCGGTCCGGCAGCTGGGGGGCGGCTTCCAGTCCGAGTGCCCGGCGAGCCAGACCCAGTCCTCCACCCCCCGCCCCCGCGGGCCGGGCCACCGGGACCGGTGGTACGCGGCCCGCTCGCCAGGCTGCGAGGGCCGTTGTGGCGCCGATGAAGAGGACGGCGCCCGCCGGGACGGCGAACAGGGTCGGGGTGTGGCCGGGCAGGCCCTGCCATACGCCGAGGGCGTCTCCGAGGCGGCTGGGGAAGTGGCTGCCCAGGGCCTCGGTGAGCGTCGCCGCGGCTGCGGCGCCGAGGACGGCGTAGGCGATGTGCTGGAAGAGGAAGACGCGGACGACCTGGGCCGGGGTGAAGCCGATCGCCTTCAGGACCGAGATGTCGCGGAGGTGGCCGCGGATGCGGGTGGCGATCGCGCCGTGGACGGCGAGGCCCGCGGCGACCAGCGCGCCCAGGCCGAACAGGCCCAGGACCTGCCCGAGCAGCCGGTTGTCGCCCTGTGCCTCGGCGCGGGCCTGCTGCCAGGTGGAGACCTCGCCGATGGCGCCCGCGCCGAGGACGGTGACGGCGCGCTGGACGGCGTAGTCCGTGTCCTCGGGATCGGTCAGGCGCAGTCCGATGACCTGGCCGGTGGGGTGGGGCACGGCGGAGGGGAGGGCCCAGACCAGGCCCGGCTGTTCGTTGGCGCGGTAGCGGGGCTCCGCGCTGTCGGCCACGCCCACGACGGTCACCGTCCGTGCCGTGCCCGGCAGGGTGAGTGTGTCGCCCGGTTCGGCGAGCAGGGCGCGGGCGAGGCGGCTCTCCAGGACCACGCCGTCGGGGGAGCCGGCCTTCAGCCAGTGGCCGGCCGTCAGCAGCGGGCGGCCGACACTGGGGCGCTCGGGCGGCGTCGCGCGCAGTTCGACCGAGGCGCGGGTGCCGCGTGAGGCGAGGGTGGCGACGGCGGTGGGGTAGGGGCCGGCGACGGACTCCACGCCGTCCAGTCCGGCCAGCTTCCCCACCTGGGCGGACCTGTCCGTGTGAATCCAGACGTGCGCGCCCCGCTCCTGGGTGAAGATCCGCTGCCAGGGGTTGGTGGCATACCCGAACAGGGCCGTGGCCAGCAGCAGGGACACGACGATCCCGGCCGTGGCGAGCACCAGGAACAGTGCCTCGCCGCGGTGCGTGCGCAGATCGGAGTGCGCCCAGCGCAGAGTCGCTCGCATATGGCTCAGGCCTTCCGGGGGTCGTCGTACACCCGCATGTCAGTCCCTGAGCTCCAGCACTCCGGATATACCGCCCCGGCGGGACGCCCCGGTGCCGTCCAGCTCCGCGTCGTCGGCGATCCGGCCGTCGAAGAAGCTGATCACACGGTCCGCGGCGCTCGCCAGCCGGGCGTCATGGGTGACCAGCACGATCGTCTGTCCGCGCTGGTGGAAGCGGGACAGCAGCCGCATCACCTCACGGGTGCCCTTGCTGTCCAGGCTGCCGGCGGGCTCGTCGGCCAGCAGCAGCGGCGGGTGGTTGACCAGGGCGCGGGCCAGGGCGACCCGCTGCTGTTCGCCGCCGGACAGCTCGCCCGGCATGCTCCGCTCCTTGCCGCCCAGACCCAGTTCGCCGAGCAGCTGCTCCCGCTCGGCCCGCGCCCGCTTCGGCGTGACACCCGCGAGCAGTGCGGGCAGCTCCACGTTGTCGGCGACCGACAGATTGGAGACGAGGTTGAAGAACTGGAAGACGATCCCGATCCGCTTTCTGCGCTCCACCGCCCAGCGCGCCTCGCTCCACGCGTCCGTGCGCTCACCGTCCAGCCGGATGCTGCCGCCGTCCGGCCGCTGAAGTCCGCCCAGCAGATGCAGCAGTGTCGACTTGCCCGCCCCGGAGGGACCGGTGACGGCCACGAACTCGCCCTGCCGGACGCACAGGTCGACCCCGCGCACGGCATGCGCCGGTGCGCCCTCGCCGTAGTGCGTCTTGACCAGGCCTTCTGCGTGCAGCACAGGAGCGGGACTGTCGCTCACTCCAGCTCCTCCAGCTCTTCCTGGCACCGTTCCAGCCAGTCGAGGTCGGCCTGCAGGTGCAGCATCGCGCCCTCGATCAGCAGATGGGCGATGCGGTTGTCGCGGTCTTCGGCGGCGGCCAGTTTCGACAGGTCGCGCATGGTGTTGAGGTACTGGCGCCGCTGCTTGTTGATCAGGGCGATCTGCTCGGCGAGACCCGTCTGCGGGGCGAGCGCCAGCTTCATGAAGAACTCGTCCCGCACCCGCGGCTCGTCCTCGGGCTCCTCGAACCAGGCGCGCAGCGCCTCCCGCCCGGTGTCCGTGAGGTGGTAGACCTTTTTGTTGGGCCGGCTCGACTGCTCGACGTCCTCGCCCGCGATCAGACCTTGCTTCTCGAGGCGGCCGAGGGTTACGTAGATCTGGCCGACGTTCGGCTGAGGGTACGCGGAGCCCAGCAGTTGCTCAAGGTCCTGCTTGAGCTCGTAGCCGTGGGCCGGACCGCGTGCCAGGAGTGCCAGGAGGGGCAGGCGCACTCGTGCTGTCCTCCTGTCCTCGGAATGTGCTCCAGGCCCTAGTATCGCGCATACCTAACAGGTATACATGGCCTCTGACTCCGGGCGAAGATGCCCGTCGCCGGTGTACAGGGAGGAACCTATGCGGTGGATCCATGCCGCCGGTAGGGGCCTCCTTGTTCTGGTCGTGGTCATGACCGGCTACGCGGCCTCGGGTGCGCGCGCCGAGGAGGGTACGGCCGACGGACGCGGGCCGTTGACGCTCGCCACCGCCGGAGATCTCACCAACTACCTCGACCCCCTCCTCCAGGGCTGGAACCGCACCCACCCCGGCGAGAAGGTCGACCTCGTCGAGCTTCCTGACTCCGCCGACGAGACCCATGCGCAGATGGTCACCGACCTGCGCGGCGGGGACCGCAGCCGGTTCGACGTGCTCAACATCGACGTCAGCTGGACCTCGGAGTTCGCGGCTGCGGGCTGGATACGGCCGCTGCCCCCCGACCGCTTCCCGATGAAGGGCTTCCTGAAGCCGGTCGTCGACACGGCGACCTACGACAACCATCTGTACGCCGTCCCGTACGTCACCAACGCCGGCCTGCTCCTCTACCGCAAGGACATCCTCGCCAAGGAGGGCGTTCCGCCGCCGCGCACCTGGGCCGAGCTGGAGTACGACGCGAAGACCATCGCGCCGAAGTACGGACTCGACGGCTACGCGGGGCAGTTCCTGCCCTACGAGGGCCTCACCGTCAACGCCGCCGAGGCCGTCTACTCCGCGGGCGGCAGCATTCTCGGCGACGAGGGCGCACGCGTCACCGTGGACTCGGCCGCAGCCCGCGAGGGCATCGGCTTCCTCGCCCGGGGCGTGCGCGAGGGCTGGATCCCGAAGAAGGCACTGACGTACAAGGAGGAGGAGTCCAAACAGGCCTTCCAGGACGGCCGTCTGCTCTTCCTGCGCAACTGGCCCTACGCCTACGTCGGCGCCTCGGCCAAGGGCTCCCCGGTCGCCGGCAGAATCGGAGCCGTACCGCTGCCCGGCCCGGACGGGCCCGGCAGAAGTGTCCTCGGCGGTTCCAACCTGGCCGTCAACACGCATACACAGCACCCCGACTCCGCCGCGCGCCTGCTCGCGTATCTCACCAGCGAGCCCGTCCAGCGCCAGGTCCTCACCCGCGGCGCGCTGCCGCCCGTACGGGCCGCGCTGTACGAGGACCCCGGGCTGATACGGCGGTTCCCCTATCTGCCGACCCTGCGCACGAGCGTCCTGCATGCCGCGCCGCGCCCCAAGAGCCCGCGCTACGACCAGGTCAGCCTGGTGGTGCAGGCGGTCGTGCACGACGCGATGACCGGGCACGAGACGCCCGCCGCGGCGGTGCAGAGGCTGGCGCGGGAGCTGGCGGCCGTCTCCAGCCGCTAGTTACTTGTTAGGTAACGCGGAAGTCTCATCTGGGATCAGGATGCCCCTTTAGGTCCGCTTTTGCCATGCCAACTCACCAGTAGCTTCTGTTTCTTTCATTGACACCCTCACGACATGCCTACCTAACATGCATGCATGTTGAGTAAGTACCGCTGGTGGCGTGACGCGGTGATCTACCAGGTGTACGTCCGCAGCTTCCTGGACAGCACCGGTGACGGCATCGGCGATCTGGCCGGGGTCCGCGCCGGACTGCCGTACCTGAAGAAGCTGGGCGTCGACGGGATCTGGCTGAGCCCCTTCTATCCGTCACCGCAGCACGACCACGGCTACGACGTGGCCGACTACTGCGACGTCGACCCGCTCTTCGGCGACCTCGCCGAGTTCGACCTGCTGATGGCGGCCGCCCGGAAGCTGGGCGTCAAGGTGCTGCTGGACGTCGTGCCCAACCACTGCTCCAGCGAGCACCCGTGGTTCCAGGAGGCGCTCGCCTCAGCACCCGGCAGCGCGGCCCGCGCCCGCTTCCACTTCGCCGACGGCCGCGGCGCCGACGGCTCGCAGCCGCCCAACAACTGGCACTCCATGTTCGGCGGCCCGGCCTGGACCCGGGTGACCGAGCCGGACGGCCGCCCCGGCCAGTGGTACCTGCACATGTTCGCGCCCGAGCAGCCCGACTGGAACTGGCGCAACCCCGAGACCGGCGCCGAGTTCGACCGCATCCTGCGCTTCTGGCTCGACCGGGGCATCGACGGCTTCCGCATCGACGTCGCCGCCGGCCTCTACAAGCACCCCGAACTGCCCGACTCCGACGACCCCGAGGCTGACGCCCGCACCCGCGACTCCGTCAACCCGCTCGCCTGGAACCAGCCCGAGGTGCACGACGTGTGGCGGCACTGGCGGGCGGTGTGCGAGGAGTACACGGCACGCGACGGCCGCGAGCGGCTCCTGGTCGGCGAGGTGTCGGTGCCGACCGCACGCGAACACGCCCAGTACGTCCGCCCCGACGAACTCCACCAGGCCTTCTTCTTCGACCTGCTCAGCGCCCCCTGGAACGCCGACGCCTTCCGCAAGGTCATCACCGAGGCCATGCAGGACATCGCCGGCACGGGCTCGACCGTCACCTGGGTGCTCAACAACCACGACCAGGTCCGCACCGTCACCCGCTACGGCGAACCCGCCCCGGAGGGCAGCGGCCTGGGCACCGCCCGCGCCCGCGCCGCCGCGCTGCTGATGCTGGCCCTGCCCGGAGCCGCGTACATCTACCAGGGCGAGGAACTGGGCCTGCCCGAGGTCGTCGACCTGCCCGACGACGTGCTCACCGACCCGATCTTCCGCCGTACCGGAAGCCGCGCCCGCATCCGCGACGGCTGCCGGGTGCCGCTGCCGTGGTCCGGACAGGCCTCACCCTTCGGTTTCACCTCCGGTGCCGAAAGCGCGCGGCCATGGCTTCCGCAGCCTTCCTACTTCGCCGAGTACGCCACCGACCGCGCCCTCGCCGACACCCGCTCCTTCTGGCACCTGTACCGCGACGGCCTCCAACTACGCGCCGCACTGCCCCAGTTGGGGGAGGGGACGCTCGACTGGCTGGAGACCCCGCCCGGCGTCCTCGCCTTCACCCGCGGCGACGGCCTCGTCTGCGCCGTCAACTTCGGTACGGCGCCCATGCCCGCGCCGGTCTCCGGCACCCCGCTGCTCTCCAGCGGCCCCTGCACGGCCGGGGTGCTGCCCGGTTCGACGGCGGCCTGGTGGATCAACGACCTCTGACCACCCCGGCCCGCCACCCCTGATTGTTCGTCAGTTTCCCACCCCTTGAAGGGACATCAACGATGATGCGACGACACACGACCCTGCTCGCGAGCTGCACCGCCCTCGCCCTCTCCCTCGGCGCGACCGCCTGCGGAGGCGGCGGACCGGTCTCCGCGGGCGGCGGCGACAAGGCGCTCAGCGGGCAGACGGTCACCGTGGCCGGCGTCTGGACCGGCAGCGAGCAGAAGAACTTCCAGAAGGTACTGGACGCCTTCAGCGCGAAGACCGGCGCCAAGACGCAGTTCATCTCCACCGGGGACAACGTCTCCACCGTCGTCGGCAGCAAGATCGAAGGCGGCAACGCGCCCGACGTGGTGATGGTCCCGCAGGTCGGAGTGTTGCAGCAGTTCGCCAAGAAGGGCTGGCTCACGCCGCTGTCCGCCACCACCGAGAAGACCGTGGACGCGGGCTACGCCCCCGTGTGGAAGAAGTACGGCAGCGTCGACGGCCGCCTCTACGGCCTCTACTTCAAGGCGGCCCACAAGTCGACGGTCTGGTACAGCCCCGAGGCCCTCACCCAGGCGGGCGTCAAGCCGCCGAAGACGTACGACGAGATGCTGAAGGCCGGACACACCGTCTCCGACTCGGGCCTTGCCGCCTTCTCGGTCGCCGGGCAGGACGGCTGGACCCTCACCGACTGGTTCGAGAACATCTACCTCTCGCAGGCCGGCCCCGAGAAGTACGACGCCCTGGCCGCCCACAAGCTGAAGTGGACCGACGCCTCGGTGGTCAAGGCCCTCGGCACCCTCGGCAAGCTGTTCAAGGACAAGCAGCTGATAGCCGGCGGCCAGAAGGAGGCCCTCAACACCGACTTCCCGGGCTCGGTGGAGAAGGTGTTCGGGCCCAAGCCGGAGGCCGGGATGGTCTACGAGGGCGACTTCGTCGCCGGGGTCGCCCACGACCAGTTCGGCAAGACCATCGGCACGGACGCGAACTTCTTCCCCTTCCCCGCGGTCGACGGCGGCAAGGCCCCGGTGGTCAGCGGCGGCGACGCGGCCGTCGTCCTCAAGGACGGCAAGAACGCCAAGGCCGGCATGAAGCTCCTGGAGTACCTGGCGACCCCTCAGGCCGCCGCCGTATGGGCGAAGGCCGGCGGCTTCCTGTCCCCGAACAAGAAGCTGTCTCTCGACTCCTACGGCGACGACGTCACCCGCGCCACCGCCAAGTCCCTCGTCTCGGCCGGTGATTCGGTCCGCTTCGACATGTCCGACCAGGCACCGGCGGCGTTCGGCGGCACCAAGGGCGCGGGCGAGTGGAAGCTGCTCCAGGACTTCCTGAGCGACCCGTCGAACCCGAAGGGCACCGCGGCGCAGCTGGAGGCCGCGGCGGCCAAGGCGTACAAGGGCTGACGCGCCATGACCGCGACTCTGGTGAAAGAGACAAGTCCGCCCCCGGTCGCGGGCGCCGAGCGGGCCCGGCGCTCCCGCCGCCGGGCCCGGCTCATCGCCCTGCTCTTCGTCTTCCCGGCGCTGCTCCTGCTGGGTGCGCTCGTCGTGTACCCCGTACTGTTCTCGGTCGGCCGCAGCTTCTTCGACGCGTCCGGGACGCGCTTCGTGGGCGGTGAGAACTACACCGAGATGTTCCGCGACCCGGCGACCCTCAAAGCCGTACGGAACACGGCCATCTGGGTCGTCGTGGCGCCCGCGCTGCTGACCGGGCTCGGCCTGATCCTCGCCGTGCTGGTGGAGAAGGTCCGCTGGGCGACGGCCTTCAAGCTCCTGCTGTTCATGCCGATGGCGGTGTCCTTCCTGGCGGCCGGCATCATCTTCCGGCTCGCCTACGACGAGGACCCGGACAAGGGCGTGCTGAACGCGGCCGTGGTCTCGGTGCACGACGCCTTCAAGGGCACCTCGGAGTATCCGACCGCACGGGCCCGCGTGGGTCAGGGGCTGAAGGCGGGGCCGGACGGCTCGTACCGGACGAGCGGGAGCGTGTCGCCCGGGCAGTCGGTGGCGCTCGGGTTCGTCGGCGTCGCGCCGAAGGACCTGCCGGGCGGTGCCGAGCCCGCGTACGGCGCCGCGCACCGCAAAGCCGCGGCCGACGAGGTGCGCGGGGTCGTCTACCTGGACTTCACCCCCGGCGGGGGCGGGAAGCAGGGCCGGGTCGACCGGCGGGAGAGCGGACTGCCGCAGATGAAGGTCGAGGCGGTGGCGGACGACGGCACGACGGCCGGGAGTACGGTGACGGCGGCTGACGGCTCCTTCCGCTTCGCGGGGCTGAAGTCCGGCTCGTACGCGGTGAAGTTGCCGGCGTCGAACTTCGCGCAGCCGTACCAGGGCGTCTCGTGGCTCGGGCCGATGCTCGTCACGCCGGCCATCATCGGGGCGTATCTGTGGATCTGGACCGGGTTCGCGATGGTGCTGATCGGGGCCGGTCTCGCGACGCTGCCGCGTGATGCGCTGGAGGCGGCGCGGATGGACGGCGCGAACGAGTGGCAGATCTTCCGGCGGATCACGGTGCCGCTGCTGGCGCCGGTGCTCACGGTCGTCTTCGTGACCCTCGTGATCAACGTGATGAAGGTCTTCGACCTCGTCTACATCATCGCGCCCGGGCCGGTGCAGGAGGACGCGACCGTGCTCGCCACCCAGATGTGGCTGGTGTCCTTCGGCGGCGGCAACAACCAGGGCCTCGGCAGCGCGCTGGGCGTGCTGCTCCTGCTGCTCGTGGTCCCCGCCATGGTCTTCAACGTCCGTCGTTTCCGGAGGAGTCAGCGATGAACGCGATGAACGTGGTCCGGCGAGGTCTGGGCAACGGGCTTGTGCAGGCGTTCCTGGTGGTGATCGGTCTGGTGTGGCTGACACCGCTCGCGGGGCTGTTCCTGTCGTCGTTGCGCACCTCGCAGGACTCGGCGAGCAGCGGCTGGTGGACGGTGTTCAGCAGCCCGGGGCAGCTGTCCTTCGACAACTACTCGGCGCTGCTGAAGAACTCCGGGATGACGCAGGCCTTCTGGAACACGGTGCTGATCTCCGTGCCGGCGACCGTGCTGGTCGTGGTGCTGGCGGCGCTCGCCGGATACGCCTTCGCCTGGCTGGACTTCCCCGGCCGGGAGGCCGTCTTCCTGGTCGTGGTGGCCCTGTTGGTGGTGCCGGTGCAGATCGGTCTGCTGCCGGTGGCCAAACTCTTCGGTCAGCTGGGGCTGTTCGGGACGATCCCGGGGGTGGTGCTCTTCCACGTGGCGTACGGTCTGCCGTTCGCGGTGTTCCTTCTGCGGAACTACTTCGCCGAGATGCCGAAGGAGATGCTGGAGGCCGCTCGTATGGACGGCGGGAGCGAGTGGCGGATCTTCACGCGGCTGGTGCTGCCGGTGGGGCGGCCGGCGATCGCCTCGCTGGCGATCTTCCAGTTTCTGTGGGTGTGGAACGACATGCTGGTGGCGCTGCTGTTCGCGGACAGTTCCTCGCAGCCGTTGACGGTGCAACTTCAGTCACAGATACGGCAGTTCGGGAGCAACATCGATGTGCTGGCGCCCGGGGCGTTTGTGTCGCTGGTGGTGCCGGTGGTGGTGTTCTTCGCGTTCCAGAAGCACTTTGTGCAGGGGGTTATGGCGGGGTCGGTGAAGTGAGCTTCCTTCGCCCCCGCCGCCCCTTCCCATTCCCGTCCCCTGGGGGCTGCCGCCCCCAGACCCCCGCTTCGGCCTGAACGGCCTCGTCCTCAAACGCCGGACGGGCTGAAATGATCAAACCCCGGCCGGCGAAAAATCAGCCCCTCCGGCGTTTGAGGAGCGGGGGTCCGGGGGCTGGCCCCCGGGTCGGGACGGGAAGGGGCGGCGGGGGCGAAAACCCCTCAGGGCGAAGCCGGGGGATACAGCGAGCGGGGCAGCTGCGAGGCCGCCGTCGCGTCCAGGAGCCACAGGGTGCGGGAACGCCCGCGCGCCCCCGCCGCCGGGGCCTGCACCTCGCCCGCGCCCGAGAGGGCGATAGCCGCCGCCTGCGCCTTGTCCTCGCCGGCCGCCAGCAGCCAGACCTCACGCGCCGCGCGGATCGCCGGCAGGGTGAGAGTCACCCGGGTCGGCGGCGGCTTCGGCGCACCATGGACGCCCACCACCGTCCGCTCCGTCTCGCGCACCGCGGGCAGCTCCGGGAACAGCGACGCCACATGCGTGTCCGGACCCACCCCCAGCATCAGGACGTCGAACGTCGGCACGGCACCGTGGTTCTCGGGGCCGGCCGCCCGGGCCAGCTCCTGCGCATAGCCCTCCGCCGCAGCCTCGACATCCGCACCGTAAGGACCGTCCGACGCCGGCATGGCGTGCACCCGCTTCGGATCCAGGGGGACGGAGTCCAGCAGGGCCTCACGCGCCTGCGTGACATTCCGGTCCGGGTCGCCCTCCGGCAGGAAGCGCTCGTCGCCCCACCACAGGTCAAGCCGGCCCCAGTCGATCGCGTCCCGGGCCGGAGCGGCGGCGAGCGCCGCCAGCAGGCCGTTGCCGTTGCGGCCGCCCGTGAGGACCACGGAAGCGTAGCCCCGGGAGGCCTGCGCGTCCACGATCTTCGTGATGAGGCGGGCCGCGGCGGCCTGCGCCATCAGTTCCTTGTCGCGGTGCACGACCAGCTGCGGAGTGCTCACTTCGCCGCCGCCTTCTGCTCCGCGTCGTTCACCGGTGCCTCCGACGCCGTTTCCGGTGCGGGAGCTTCAGCAGAGGCCTCGACCGGTTCTCCTTTGGGAGCGGACTCACCGCTTTTGGACGGCGGCTCCTCGACGGCGGCCGTCGGCTCGTCGAACGAAACCGCGGGCAGTGAAGGGTTCAGCCGCTCCACCCCGAACCGCAGCGCCGAGGCGTACGTGTCGTCGGGATCGAGCCGCCGCAGTTCCTCCGCGATCAGCTCGGCCGTCTCACGCCGCTTCAGCGCGACCGCACGGTCCGGCTGGCCCTGGATCGACAGCGTGGCCAGCGAGCCGTCCGCACGGTCCAGGACTATCTGGCCGGTGTTCGTCGCCATGCGGACCGCCGTCAGGCCCGGCCCGTTCGACAGCGACCGCTTCACCGGCACGTCCAGCCGGTCCGCGAGCCACATCGCCAGCAGTTCGCAGCTCGGGTTGAACTCCTCGCCCTCCACCTCGACGGCCTCCACCTCACAGGTGACCTGGTCGAGCGCGGCGGCCAGCATCGAACGCCACGGCGTGATGCGGGTCCAGGACAGGTCGGTGTCGCCGGGGGTGTACGTGTCGGCGCGGGCCGTCAGCTCCCGTACCGGCTGCTCCGCGGCGTACGTGTCCGTCACCCGGCGCTGGGCCAGTGCGCCCAGGGGGTCGTTCGCCGGGTCGAGGGGCGCGTTCACCGGCCACCAGACCACCACCGGGGCGTCCGGCAGCAGCAGGGGCAGGACGACGGACTGGGCGTGGTCCGCGACCTCGCCGTAGAGGCGGAGCACGACCGTCTCACCCGTCCCCGCGTCCGCGCCCACCCGCACCTCGGCATCCAGCCGGGACTGCGTGCGGTCGCGGGGCGAGCGCGAGACGCGCTTGATGACCACGAGGGTGCGCGAGGGGTGCTCGTGCGAGGCGTCGTTCGCGGCCTTCAGGGCGTCGTACGCGTTCTCCTCGTCCGTCACGATGACCAGCGTGAGCACCATGCCGACGGCCGGCGTGCCGATGGCACGGCGGCCCTGCACCAGCGCCTTGTTGATCTTGCTGGCCGTGGTGTCCGTGAGGTCTATCTTCATGGCCGGCGCCAGCTCCGTCCGTCTCGCTCGAGCATTTCGTCCGCCTCGACGGGCCCCCAGGTGCCGGACGGGTACTGGGCGGGCCTGCCGTTCTTGTCCCAGTACTCCTCGATCGGGTCGAGGATCTTCCAGGACAGCTCGACCTCCTCGGTGCGCGGGAAGAGGTTCGAGTCGCCGAGCAGGACGTCCAGGATCAGACGCTCGTACGCCTCCGGAGAGGACTCGGTGAAGGACTCGCCGTAGGCGAAGTCCATCGAGACGTCCCGGATCTCCATCGAGGTGCCCGGCACCTTCGACCCGAAGCGGACCGTCACGCCCTCGTCCGGCTGGACGCGGATGACGATCGCGTTCTTGCCGAGCTCCTCCGTCGCCGTGTGGTCGAAGGGGGAGTGCGGGGCCCGCTGGAAGACGACCGCGATCTCGGTGACGCGGCGGCCCAGACGCTTGCCGGTGCGCAGATAGAAGGGCACGCCCGCCCAGCGGCGGTTGTCCACCTCCAGCTTGATGGCGGCGTAGGTGTCCGTCTTCGACTTGGGGTCGATGCCCTCCTCCTGGAGGTACCCGACCGCCTTCTCGCCGCCCTGCCAGCCCGCCGCGTACTGACCGCGCACGGTGTCCCGGCCCAGGTCCTTCGGCAGCCGTACGGCCCCGAGCACCTTGGTCTTCTCGGCGGCCAGCGCGTCCGCGTCGAAGGAGGCGGGCTCCTCCATGGCCGTCAGGGCCATCAGCTGGAGGAGGTGGTTCTGGATGACGTCACGGGCGGCGCCGATGCCGTCGTAGTAGCCGGCCCGGCCGCCGATGCCGATGTCCTCGGCCATGGTGATCTGCACATGGTCCACGAAGGACCGGTTCCAGATCGGCTCGAACATCGTGTTGGCGAAGCGCAGCGCCAGGATGTTCTGGACGGTCTCCTTGCCCAGGTAGTGGTCGATGCGGAAGACCTGGTCCGGGGCGAAGACCTCGTGGACGACCTTGTTGAGCTCCTCGGCCGACTTCAGGTCGTGGCCGAAGGGCTTCTCGATGACCGCGCGGCGCCAGGAGCCGCCGGTCTGGTCGGCAAGGCCGTGCTTCTTCAGCTGCTGGATGACCACCGGGAAGGAGCGCGGCGGCACCGACAGATAGAAGGCGAAGTTGCCGCCCGTGCCCTGTGCCTTGTCGAGCTCCTCGATGGTGCCGCGCAGCCGCTCGAACGCGTCGTCGTCGTCGAAGGTGCCCTGGACGAAGCGCATCCCCTGGATGAGCTGCTGCCAGACCTCCTCGCGGAACGGCGTACGGGCGTGCTCCTTGACGGCGTCGTGGACCTCGGCCGCGAAGTCCTCGTGCTGCCACTCGCGGCGTGCGAAGCCGACGAGGGAGAAGCCCGGCGGCAGCAGACCCCTGTTGGCGAGGTCGTACACGGCGGGCATGAGCTTCTTCCGTGACAGATCGCCCGTGACGCCGAAGATGACCAGGCCCGACGGCCCCGCGATACGCGGGAGCCGTCGGTCGGCGGGGTCACGCAGCGGGTTGCTGCTCGACAAGGGTTCAGCCCTCCGAGGGGGCGAGGCGCTCCAGCTCCGCCTCGGTCGACTTGAGCAGGTCGTTCCAGGACGCCTCGAACTTCTCGACGCCCTCGTCCTCGAGGAGCTGCACCACGTCGTCGTACGAGATCCCGAGCTTCTCGACGGCGTCGATGTCGGCGCGGGCCTGCTCGTACGTACCGGCGACGGTGTTGCCGGTGATCGAGCCGCTCTCCTCGGTGGCGTGCAGGGTGGCCTCCGGCATGGTGTTCACCGTGTTCGGCGCCACCAGGTCGTCGACGTAGAGGGTCGGCTTGTACGCCGGGTCCTTCACACCGGTGGAGGCCCACAGCGGACGCTGCTTGCGGGCGCCCGCGTTCTCCAGCTTGCTCCAGCGGTCGGAGGAGAAGACCTCCTCGTACGCCTGGTAGGCGAGCCGCGCGTTGGCGACGGCGGCCTTGCCGCGCAGCGCCTTGGCCTCGTCGGTGCCCAGCTCGTCGAGCCGCTTGTCGATCTCGGTGTCCACACGGGACACGAAGAAGGACGCCACGGAACGGATGAGCGAGACGTCCAGGCCGCGCTCCTTGGCCTTCTCCAGGCCCAAGAGGTAGGCGTCCATGACCTCGCGGTAGCGCTCCAGCGAGAAGATCAGCGTCACGTTGACGCTGATGCCGAGGCCGATGACCTCGGTGATCGCCGGCAGACCCGCCTTGGTGGCCGGGATCTTGATGAGTGTGTTGGGGCGGTCGACCAGCCAGGCCAGCTGCTTGGCCTCGGCGACCGTCGCCTTGGTGTTGTGCGCCAGACGCGGGTCGACCTCGATCGACACGCGGCCGTCCTGGCCGTCGGTGGCGTCGAAGACCGGGCGCAGGATGTCGGCGGCGTCCCGGACGTCCGCCGTGGTGATCATGCGGACGGCCTCTTCGACGGTGACCTTGCGGGCGGCGAGGTCCTCGAGCTGCTGCTCGTAACCGTCGCCCGACGAGATCGCCTTCTGGAAGATCGTCGGGTTGGTGGTGACGCCCACGACGTGCTGCTGGTCGATCAGCTCGGCGAGGTTGCCGGACGTGATCCGCTTGCGCGACAGGTCGTCCAGCCAGATCGCGACGCCTTCTTCGGAGAGGCGCTTGAGTGCGTCTGTCATGGAATTACATCTCCTACGTGTCGTATATGGGCGTCAGCGCTGGGCGGCGGCGATGGATTCCCGGGCCTTCGCGGCCACGTTCTCCGCAGTGAAACCGAACTCGCGGAAGAGGACCTTGCCGTCGGCGGACGCACCGAAGTGCTCCAGGGAAACGATGCGGCCCGCGTCCCCGACGTACTTGTGCCAGGTGAGTCCGATGCCCGCCTCGACCGCGACCCGCGCCTTCACCTGCGGCGGCAGGACGCTGTCCCGGTACCCCTGGTCCTGCTCCTCGAACCACTCCACGGAGGGCATGGACACGACCCGCGTCGGCACCCCGTCCGCCTGGAGCTGCTCGCGCGCCTCGACGGCGACGTGCACCTCGGAACCGGTGGCGATCAGAATGACCTGCGCCTCGCCGCCTTCCGCCTCGAACAGGACGTAACCGCCCTTGGCCGCGTCCTCGTTGGGCGCGTACGTCGGAACGCCCTGGCGGGTCAGCGCGAGGCCGTGCGGGGCGCCCTTGCCGAACTCCTTGGTGTAGCGCCCCAGGATCTCGCGCCAGGCGATCGCGGTCTCGTTGGCGTCGGCGGGACGCACGACGTTGAGACCGGGGATGGCGCGCAGGGACGCGAGGTGCTCGACCGGCTGGTGGGTCGGACCGTCCTCGCCCAGGCCGATGGAGTCGTGCGTCCACACGTACGTCACCGGCAGGTGCATCAGCGCCGACAGACGCACCGCGTTGCGCATGTAGTCGGAGAAGACCAGGAACGTACCGCCGTAGATACGGGTGTGGCCGTGCAGCGCGATGCCGTTCATCTCCGCGGCCATGGAGTGCTCGCGGATGCCGTAGTGGATCGTGCGGCCGTACGGGTTCGCCTCCGGCAGCGGGTTGTCCGCCGGCAGGAACGAACTGTTCTTGTCGATCGTCGTGTTGTTCGAGCCGGCGAGGTCGGCGGAGCCGCCCCACAGCTCGGGGATGATCGCGCCCAGTGCCTGCAGCACCTTGCCGGAGGCGGCACGCGTGGCGACAGCCTTGCCGGGCTCGAAGACGGGGAGCTTGTCCTCCCAGCCGGCCGGCAGCTCACCGGCGTTGATGCGGTCGAACTCGGCGGCGCGCTCGGGGTTGTTCTGCCGCCACAGCTGGAAGGACTTCTCCCACTCGGCCTTCGCCTCGCGGCCCCGCTCCAGCGCCTGGCGGGTGTGCTTGATGACGTCGTCGGAGACCTCGAAGGACTGCTCCGGATCGAAGCCCAGGACGCGCTTGGTGGCGGCCACCTCGTCGTCGCCGAGCGCCGAGCCGTGGGCGGCCTCGGTGTTCTGGGCGTTCGGGGCGGGCCAGGCGATGATCGAGCGCATGGCGATGAAGGACGGCTTGTCCGTCACCTGCTTCGCGGCCTCGATCGCGTTGTAGATGGCGTGCGGGTCCAGGTCGCCGTCAGGCTTCGGGGCGATGCGCTGGACGTGCCAGCCGTAGGCCTCGTACCGCTTGACGGTGTCCTCGGAGACGGCCGTCTCGGTGTCGCCCTCGATCGAGATGTGGTTGTCGTCCCACAGCAGGATCAGATTGCCCAGCTTCTGGTGGCCGGCCAGCGAGGACGCCTCGGCGGAGATGCCCTCCTGGAGGCAGCCGTCACCGGCGATCGCGAAGACGAAGTGGTCGAAGGGGGACTCGCCCTGCGGGGCGTCCGGGTCGAACAGACCGCGCTCGTAGCGGGCGGCCATCGCCATGCCCACGGCGTTGGCGACACCCTGGCCGAGCGGGCCGGTCGTCGTCTCGACGCCCTTGGTGTGGCCGTACTCCGGGTGCCCGGGGGTCTTCGAGCCCCACGTCCGGAAGGCCTTGAGGTCGTCCAGCTCCAGGCCGAAACCGGCCAGGTAGAGCTGTGTGTAGAGGGTCAGGGACGAGTGGCCGGCGGACAGCACGAAGCGGTCGCGGGCAACCCAGTCCGGGTCGGCCGGGTCGTGCCGCATCACCTTCTGGAAGAGGGTGTAGGCGGCGGGCGCCAGGCTCATCGCCGTACCCGGATGGCCGTTGCCGACCTTCTGTACGGCGTCGGCGGCCAGGACGCGGGCGGTGTCCACGGCCCGCTGGTCCAACTCGGTCCACTCGAGGTCTGTGGTGGTCGGCTTGGTGCTCACCCTGAGTCAGGGCTCCTCTCCACATGTCACGCATGTCGAATGCCGGCGCACTGGACGCCCACCGGCCGCTGTCGAGCCTACCCCTGTAAGTACGTGCAATTTTTCGAGTCATTCCAGACTGCCGGGCCTACGGGGGATCCGCCTCCCGACTGGGCAGATCGCATTCGGCAACTGAATACGGAGCGGCTCATCCGAGTGCTCAATCGAGCTGTCGATCGAGCTTCTGTACGGCCCCTCCCAACACGACCCCACCCCCGCGAAGGTCGGGGTATGGGCAACGTCTACAGTGGCGTGGTACGCGCGAGCCTTTACCGGGACTTCACACGGGTGAGGCTTGCTGGGATGTCTCTGTAGGGGTGTGCGTGACGGCCGTCGAATCCCGTCCAGCCGGGGTGCTGGGGGAGAGCAGGAGCTCGAGTCACCGGCCGTTCGGGGCCCGTGTCAAGGCGTTCGTGGCGCTCACCAAGCCGCGGATCATCGAGCTGCTGCTCATCACCACCGTTCCGGTGATGTTCCTGGCGCAGCAGGGCGTGCCGGACCTGACGCTGGTGCTGCTCACCTGCGTCGGCGGCTACCTCTCCGCGGGCGGCGCCAACGCGCTGAACATGTACATCGACCGCGACATCGACGCCCTCATGGACCGCACCTCGCAGCGCCCGCTGGTCACGGGCATGGTCAGCCCGCGCGAGTGCCTCGCCTTCGGTATCACCCTCGCGGTCGTGTCGACGCTGCTGTTCGGCTTCACCGTCAACTGGCTGAGCGCCTGGCTCTCCCTCGGCGCACTTCTTTTCTACGTCGTCGTCTACACGATGATCCTCAAGCGCCGTACCTCGCAGAACATCGTGTGGGGCGGCATCGCCGGCTGCCTCCCGGTGCTCATCGGCTGGTCGTCCGTCACGAACTCCATGTCGTGGGCGCCCGTCATCCTCTTCCTCGTCATGTTCTTCTGGACGCCGCCGCACTACTGGCCGCTGTCCATGAAGGTCAAGGACGACTACGCGCGCGTGGGCGTGCCGATGCTGCCGGTCGTCGCCTCCAACAAGGTGGTCGCCAAGCAGATCGTGATCTACAGCTGGGTGATGGTCGCGGTCTCGCTGCTGCTGACCCCGCTCGGCTACACGGGCTGGTTCTACACGCTCGTGGCGCTGCTGGCGGGCGGCTTCTGGCTGTGGGAGGCGCACGGCCTGCAGAACCGGGCGAAGGCGGAGGTGACGGGCGCGAAGCTGAAGGAGATGCGCCTGTTCCACTGGTCGATCACCTATGTGTCGATCCTGTTCGTGGCGGTCGCGGTGGACCCGTTCCTGCGCTGAACCCTTTGTGACGTCCGACGGGCGGGGTGCGTGGTCAAGGCCACGCACCCCGCCCGTCGCCGTTGGATCTACCCGTCGGTAGCATCCTGGCCATGGCAGAGACTCAGCAGGTTGACCCGAAGGCCGAGCGCAAGGTGGCGCGGCTCGCCAAGCAGATCAGCGCCTTCTCCAAGGCGCACGGCGGGGCCGAGGGCCAGGTGGCCTACATCGGCGAGCGCGGCGCGCGCATCGTCCTCGTCGGCGAGGACGGCGGCTGGGGCGACCTGGTGGCGCCCTCGTACGAGCTGGCCGAGAAGGCGGTGGAGAAGGCCGGCATCACCGTCCACGAGGACTTCGACGGCGAGTTCGCGGCCAAGGTGAAGACCGGCCGCTACGAGTGGACGCGCATGGCCGGGATCCAGGTGGGCGGTCCGAGCAACACCTAGTGCCGGGTTCACCCGTTAGGCCCTGTGACGCATGCAGGGTCCAGCACACGGGGAGTCCGGATGATCGAAACGCCGTCCCTCGTGGACCAGTACTGCCACGGCGTACTGAGGACGGAGCTGGGCCTCGGCACCTTCGAGGCCCAGCTGTCGCGCACCGAGGGCCCGCCCGCCGCGGGCACCACCCTCTTCGACACCCAGACCGGTTTCGCCGTACGACGCTGGTGCCCTCCGCTGCTCGGCCTGGAACCGCACTGTCCGCCCGCCCGCTATCTCGCCCGCCGTCGTGAACTGGGCGTACTGGAATCGGGCCGCAGGCTGCTGCGCGGCAGCGGCATCACGACCTATCTGGTCGACACGGGGCTGCCCGGTGATCTGACCGGGCCCTCGGAGCTGGCGTCCGCCGGGGCCGCCGAGGCCCGCGAGATCGTCCGCCTGGAGTTACTGGCCGAACAGGTCGCCGACACCTCCGGCACCGTGGAGTCCTTCCTGGCCAACCTCGCCGAGTCGGTGCATGCCGCGGCCGCGAACGCCGTGGCCTTCACTTCGGTCGCGGGCCTACGGCACGGTCTGGCGCTCGCGCCCGAGCCGCCGGGGCCGGGGGAGGTGCGGGGCGCCGCCGGCCGGTGGCTGGCCGGACGCCGGGTGGGTGGCGAGCTGACCGACGCCGTACTCCTGCGGCATCTGCTGTGGATCGCCGTCGCCTCGGGCCTTCCGCTCCAGCTCCACGCGGGCCTCGGCGAGCCGGGCCAGCGCATCGACCGCACCGACCCGGTGCTGCTCACGGACTTCGTCCGCGCGACGGCGGGACTGGGCACCGATCTGGTCCTGCTGCACGGCTACCCCTACCACCGCCACGCCGCCCACCTGGCCGGCGTCTTCCCGCATGTCTACGCCGACTCGGGCGCCGCCCTGGTCCGCACCGGCGCCCGCGCCGCGACCGTCCTCGCCGAGATCCTGGAACTGGCCCCCTTCGGCAAGATCCTCTTCTCCAGCGGCGCCCATGGCCTGCCCGAACTGCACGTCGTGGGGGCGCGACTGTTCCGGGAGGCCCTGGGGCGCGTGCTGGGCGGTTGGGTCGCCGAGGGGGCGTGGTCGCTGGCGGACGCGCAGCGCGTGGCGGGCATGGTGGCGGCGGGGAATGCGCGCAGGGTGTACGGCCTGGGGTAGCGCCCCGAAGGGGCGCGAGGCCGTGACATCGGCGGCTCCGCCGCGCGGGCGCGACCAGCCACGACGGAGCCGCAGACGACCGACGGCGTATCCCCGTACTTCTCCGGCGAAGCGTCTAGGCGCGCGTGCCCACCGTCACCTCGGCCGAGGGGCCGGGCAGGTCGGCAACCGCCACCGGTCGCTCCCGCAGGGCCAGCAGCACCCGCAGCGCCCAGATCCAGATCAGGCAGGAGCCGAACATGTGCAGCCCGACGAGCACCTCGGGCAGGTGCGTGAAGTACTGGACGTAGCCGATGACGCCCTGCGCGAGCAGCACCAGGAACAGCTCGCGGGTGCGGGCCAGGGGGTCCTTGGGGGCGTCGACCGCCTTCAGGACGAACCACAGGGCGAAGGTCAGCGTCACCACGATCCATGCGAGCACCGCGTGCAGCTTGGCGACCGTCTCCCAGTCGATCGGGATCCGCTCGACCTCCGTGGAGTCGCCCGCGTGCGGTCCCGCTCCGGTGACGACCGTGCCCACGGCGATCAGCAGCACGGTGGCGAGGACCAGGAACCACACCATCTGCTGCACCGGCTTGCCGACCAGCGGGCGCGGTGCCCCGTCGCCCTCGCGGGTGCGCTGCCACATCACCACGGCGACCGCGATCAGCGCGGAGGCGAGCAGGAAGTGCGCCGCGACCGTGTACGGGTTGAGGCCGACCAGGACCACGATGCCGCCGAGCACCGCGTTGCCCATGACCAGCCAGAACTGCGCCCAGCCCAGACGGGTCAGGCTGCGCCGGTACGGCTTCTCGGAGCGCGCGGCGACGATCGCCCAGCCGATGGCGGCGCACAGCACATACGTCAGCATGCGGTTGCCGAACTCGATGGCGCTGTGGAAGTTCATCTCGCCCGTCGGTGCGAGCGAGTTGGCGGTGCACTTGGGCCAGGTCGGGCAGCCGAGCCCGGAGCCGGTCAGCCGCACCGCACCGCCGGTGACCACGATGACCACCGACATGACGAGCGCGGAGAGAGCCGACCGCTGGACCGTCCGGGGCTCGGGGGTCCAGCGTCCGGCGATGAAGGAGAGCGGGTTGCGCAGGGCCGCCACGGCGTCGGCGCGGGTCACGTTTGGCACGCGTTCCATCGTAGGGGGCTGCTTGTGCACGCTTTCACGAGGGTCCATGACACGCCCGTCCGCCGACCGGCTGCCGGCTACTCCCAGCGGAAGAACTTCCCGGCCACCGCCAGCCCGACGACCGCCCACACGCCCAGGATCCCCAGGTCCCCCCAGGGCATTCCGGCTCCGTGCTGCAGTACTTCCCGCAACCCGTCCGACAGTGCCGAGATGGGCAGCAGGCCCAGCACGTCCTGCGCCCCCTGCGGGAACTTGTCCATCGGCACGATCACGCCGCCGCCCACGAGCAGCAGCAGGAAGACCAGGTTGGCGGCGGCCAGGGTCGCCTCCGCCTTCAGGGTGCCCGCCATGAGGAGCCCGAGGCCGGAGAAGGCCGCCGTACCGAGGATGAGCAGCAGCAGGACGGCCGCCACGCTTGTCAATGTTCCAGCGCCCTTCGGGGACCAGCCCAGCGCGAAGGCGATCACCGTCAGGAGGATCACCTGAAGGACCTCGGTGACCAGCACCGACGCCGTCTTCGCGGTCATCAGGCCCCAGCGGGGGAGCGGCGAGGAGGCCAGGCGCTTCAGGACGCCGTAGCGGCGCTCGAAGCCCGTGGCGATCGCCTGGCCGGTGAACGCCGTCGACATCACGGCGAGCGCCAGGATGCCGGGGGCGAGGAAGTCGACGGCCTTGCCGGTGCCGGTGTCGACGATGTCCACCGAGCTGAACAGGACCAGCAGGAGGGTCGGGATCACGACCGTCAGGAGGAGCTGTTCGCCGTTGCGCAGCAGCATCTTCGTCTCGAGCGCGGCCTGCGCCGCGATCATGCGGGGGAGAGGGGCCGCGCCCGGCTTGGGGGTGTAGATGCCGGTGGTCGTCACGAGCGCAGCTCCTTGCCGGTGAGCTCCAGAAAGACGTCTTCGAGGGTGTGCCGTTCGACCGAGATCTTGTCCGGCATCACCCCGTGCTGCGCGCACCAGGACGCCACCGTCGCCAGCAGCTGCGGGTCGACCTTGCCCACGACCCGGTACGAGCCCGGGGTCAGCTCCGCCGCCGAGCAGTCCGCGGGGAGTGCCTTGAGCAGGGAGCCCACGTCCAGGCCCGGGCGGCCGGTGAAGCGGAGGGTGTTCTCGGCGCCGCCGCGGCACAGCTCCTCCGGGGAGCCCTGGGCGATGACCCGGCCGGCGTCGATGATCGCGACGTCGTCGGCGAGCTGTTCGGCCTCGTCCATGTAGTGCGTGGTGAGGATGACCGAGACGCCGTCGGCACGCAGATCGCGGACCAGGTCCCAGGTGGCGTGGCGGGCCTGCGGGTCGAGGCCGGCGGTCGGCTCGTCCAGGAACACCAGTTCCGGGCGGCCCACGACGGCCATCGCGAGCGCGAGGCGCTGCTGCTGGCCGCCGGAGAGGCGGCGATATGTCGTACGGCCGCAGGATTCGAGGCCGAGCCGCTCTATGAGGGCGTCCACGTCCAGCGGGTCGGCGTGCAGTTTCGCCACGTGCCGCAGCATCTCGTCCGCCCGCGCGCCCGAGTAGACGCCGCCGGACTGCAGCATCACGCCGATGCGCGGATGCAGCTCACGCGCCTGTCGTACCGGGTCGAGCCCCAGGACGCGCACGGTGCCCGAGTCCGGTCTGCGGTATCCCTCGCAGGTCTCGACGGTCGTGGTCTTGCCCGCGCCGTTCGGGCCGAGTACGGCGGTCACACCCGCCTGGGCCACCAGGTCGAGGCCGTCCACAGCGGTTTTGGTGCCGTACCGCTTCACCAGGGCCTGAACCTGGACCACGGGCTCACTTCGCATGGGCCAGAGTCTAGGTACGGGTTCCACGGCCCGGACGGGCGGGTGCAGGATCTCCACTCCCAGGGGGCGCGGGGATCTCGTCCTCACGCGACCGGTGCAAGGCCAGCCACCGCTCCGCATACGCCACCGCGTCCGCCACGGGGAACAGCCGGACCTCTGCGGCGCCCACCTTCCCGCGCACGACGGCACGGTCCCGCTCGAAGTCGTATCCCAGCTCGTCGAACCGCTCGGAGGTGATCGAGACCTCCGTCACCGTCTCCCAGCCGCCCCCGGGCGCCGGGCGCCCCACCGCCACGAGGGGCGACGGTATCCGGTACTCGGCGAGGTGGAAGCTCGTGCACGAGCCGTACCCCGCGCCGAGCAGCAGCACCCGGGCGCCCAGCCGCTCCAGCCGCGCCAGCGGGCTGCGCTCGCCCAGCCGGCAGTCGGTCGCGTGGTCGTCGACGATCTCCGCCGCGCGGGGGCCGAGGGCGGCGAAGGACGTCTGCGGGTGCGCGCTGCGCCGGGCGCCCGGCCAGGTGCGCACGGTCTCCGGGACCACCCCGACCCCGCGCGAGGGTGTGACCAGCGGGTCGTAGGCGGGCATGGTGGCCCGGATCCGCTCCCACCACTCCTCGGGCACCGGCGGATTGCTCCACAGCGCCGGGTCCGAGAGGTCGCCGGTCTGGGTCGGGACGACGATCGTGCCCTCATGGCCGAGCGCGTCGAGAAGACCTTGCACGACCGCGACGGCGCCTCCGCAGACCCAGCCGAGGCTGCTGAGGGAGGAGTGCACCAGGAGGGTCTCGCCGGTCTCGACGCCCAGTAGGCGCAGCTGTGCGGCGATGGTGTCGCGGGTGACAAGAGGGCCGGTCGGAGGGGGTGTCGGCATGGTTGGGGAGTGTTCCCGAAGGTGCTCCTGGCCGCCACCGAATTGACCCTGCTCCGATCGATCAAAGATCGTTTCCGCAGGTCAGGTTAGGTGTGCCTAAGTGACGCAGGGCACCGTCCAGCAGCCGGGACGTGGGTTGCCCGCCCCTGAGGAATTACGCAACAATGGCGTTGTGAAAAACGTCGGCGAGGCTCTGGAGACCCCCACGGGGGCGCACCAGGAAGAGCACGCGACCGGTGAGCGCTCCACGCGCAACCGGGTCGCGCGGTCGATCCTGGACCACGGGCCGTCGACCGTCACCGAGCTGGCCGGGCGCCTGGGGCTCACCCCCGCGGCCGTACGACGGCATCTGGACGCGCTCGTCGCGGACGACGTCGTCGAGGCACGGGAGCAGCGGGTGTACGGCGCGCGCACGCGCGGCCGTCCCGCCAAGGTGTTCGCGCTGACCGACTGCGGCCGTGACGCCTTCGACCAGTCCTACGACAAGCTGGCCGCGGACGCCCTGCGCTGGATCGCGGAGCGCTTCGGCGGGGACGAAGCGGTAGTCGCCTTCGCCCGCGCGAGGATCGCGGAGCAGGCCGCCGCCTACCGCGCGGCGATCGAGGCCGCCGCCCCCGAGCAGCGCACCGAAGCCCTGGCCAAGGCCCTGAGCGCGGACGGGTACGCTGCTACGGCGCGCAGCGCCCCCCTCCCGCAAAAAGGTGAGCAGCTCTGCCAGCACCACTGCCCGGTGGCCCATGTCGCGGAGAAGTTCCCGCAGCTGTGCGAGGCGGAGACCGAGTTCTTCTCCCAGTTGCTCGGCACGCATGTCCAGCGGCTGGCGACCATCGCGCACGGCGACGGCGTCTGCACGACGTTCATCCCCAAGATTTCCAAGACCACTGACAACGCAACTGCAAGCACGGCCGGGAGGAACCCCGCATGACTCTCCCCACGGAGACTGCCCACCCTGAGCTCGAGGGCCTGGGCAAGTACGAATACGGCTGGGCCGACTCCGACGAGGCCGGTGCCTCTGCCAAGCGCGGTCTCAGCGAGGACGTCGTCCGGGACATCTCCGCCAAGAAGAACGAGCCGGAGTGGATGACCAAGCTCCGTCTCAAGGGCCTGCGCCTGTTCGAGAAGAAGCCCATGCCGAACTGGGGCTCCGACCTCTCGGGCATCGACTTCGACAACATCAAGTACTTCGTGCGCTCCACGGAGAAGCAGGCGGAGTCCTGGGAGGACCTGCCCGAGGACATCAAGAACACGTACGACAAGCTCGGCATCCCCGAGGCGGAGAAGCAGCGCCTCGTCGCCGGTGTCGCGGCCCAGTACGAGTCCGAGGTCGTCTACCACCAGATCCGTGAGGACCTGGAGGAGCAGGGCGTCATCTTCCTGGACACCGACACCGCCCTGAAGGAGCACCCCGAGCTCTTCAAGGAGTACTTCGGCACCGTCATCCCGGTCGGCGACAACAAGTTCGCGTCGCTGAACACCGCGGTGTGGTCCGGCGGCTCCTTCATCTACGTGCCGAAGGGCGTGCACGTCGAGATCCCGCTCCAGGCCTACTTCCGTATCAACACGGAGAACATGGGCCAGTTCGAGCGGACCCTGATCATCGTCGACGAGGGTGCCTACGTGCACTACGTCGAGGGTTGTACGGCCCCGATCTACAAGTCGGACTCGCTGCACTCCGCGGTCGTCGAGATCATCGTCAAGAAGAACGCCCGCTGTCGCTACACGACCATCCAGAACTGGTCGAACAACGTCTACAACCTGGTCACCAAGCGCGCCGTGGCGTACGAGGGCGCGACCATGGAGTGGATCGACGGCAACATCGGCTCCAAGGTCACCATGAAGTACCCGGCCGTCTACCTGATGGGCGAGCACGCCAAGGGCGAGACCCTGTCCATCGCCTTCGCGGGCGAGGGCCAGCACCAGGACGCCGGCTCCAAGATGGTCCACATGGCGCCGAACACCTCCTCCAACATCGTCTCCAAGTCGGTGGCGCGCGGTGGTGGCCGTACCTCGTACCGCGGTCTGGTCGAGATCGGCGAGGGCGCCGCCGGCTCCAAGTCGAACGTGCTGTGCGACGCGCTGCTCGTCGACACCATCTCCCGCTCCGACACGTACCCCTACGTGGACGTCCGCGAGGACGACGTGTCCATGGGCCACGAGGCCACCGTCTCCAAGGTCTCCGAGGACCAGCTCTTCTACCTGATGAGCCGCGGCCTCAGCGAGTTCGAGGCGATGGCGATGATCGTGCGCGGCTTCGTCGAGCCCATCGCGAAGGAGCTGCCCATGGAGTACGCCCTCGAGCTCAACCGGCTGATCGAGCTGCAGATGGAAGGCGCGGTCGGTTAAGACCCGCAGCCGACAGCAGCCAGCAATTTCTGACGTAGGAAGAGAGCAGACCGACAGCCATGGCTGAGGCTCAGAACATCCCGGTGGGGTCCACCACCGCCGGCCAGATCGCGGTGGCCGCCGAGTCGACCGTCGCCACGCGCATGAGCGCGCCCCCCTCCTTCGACGTGGCGGACTTCCCCGTCCCGCACGGCCGCGAGGAGGAGTGGCGGTTCACCCCGCTGGAGCGCCTGCGCGGGCTGCACGACGGCACCGCCGTCGCGACCGGCGAGGGCGTGAAGGTCGCCGTCGAGGCCCCCGAGGGCGTCACCGTCGAGCTCGTGGACCGTGGCGACCCGCGCCTCGGCAAGGCCGGCACCCCGGTGGACCGCATCGCCGCCCAGGCGTACTCGGCGTTCGAGAAGGCCGGCGTGGTCACCGTCCCCAAGGAGACGGTGCTCACCGAGCCGATCCGCATCGCCGTGCACGGCGAGGGCGGGGTCGCCTACGGCCACCAGGTCGTCGAGCTGAAGGCCTTCGCCGAAGCCGTCGTCGTCATCGACCACACCGGTGACGCGGTGCTCGCCGCCAACGTCGACTACATCCTGGGCGACGGCGCCAAGCTGACCGTCGTCTCCGTCCAGGACTGGGACGACAAGGCCGTGCACGTGGCCCAGCACAACGCGCTCGTCGGCCGGGACGCCTCCTTCAAGTCGGTCGTGGTCACCTTCGGCGGCGACGTCGTACGGCTGCACCCGCGTGTCTCCTACGCCGGCACCGGCGGCGAGGCCGAGCTGTTCGGGCTGTACTTCACGGACGCAGGCCAGCACCAGGAGCACCGCCTGCTGGTGGACCACAACGTCCCGCACTGCAAGTCCAACGTCGTCTACAAGGGCGCGCTCCAGGGCGAGTCCGCCCACGCGGTGTGGATCGGCGACGTGCTCATCGAGGCCAAGGCCGAGGGCACGGACACGTACGAGATGAACCGGAACCTCGTCCTCACGGACGGCGCCCGGGTCGACTCCGTGCCGAACCTCGAGATCGAGACCGGCGAGATCGTCGGCGCCGGCCACGCCTCCGCCACCGGCCGCTTCGACGACGAGCAGCTCTTCTACCTGATGGCCCGCGGCATCCCGGCCGACGAGGCCCGTCGCCTGGTGGTCCGCGGCTTCTTCGCCGAGCTGGTCCAGCAGATCGGCGTCGACGACATCGAGGCGCGCCTGCTGGAGAAGATCGACGAGGAGCTGGAGGCGTCGGTCTGATGTCAGCGTTCGTACGCGCCTGTGGGCTGAGCGAGCTGGAGGAGGACACCCCGAAGCGGGTGGAACTCGACGGCACGCCGGTCTCGGTCGTCAAGACCGAGGGCGAGGTGTTCGCGATCCACGACATCTGCTCGCACGCGAACGTCTCCCTCTCCGAGGGCGAGGTGGAGGACTGCCAGATCGAGTGCTGGCTGCACGGCTCCAGCTTCGACCTGCGCACCGGCAAGCCGTCCGGCCTCCCCGCGACGCGCCCCGTCCCCGTATACCCCGTAAAGATCGAAGGGGACGACGTTCTCGTCTCCCTCAACCAGGAGTCCTGAGGCACCCATGGCAACGCTTGAAATCCGAGACCTGCGCGTCACCGTCGAGGCCGACAACGCCACGAAGGAGATCCTCAAGGGCGTCGACCTGACCGTGAAGCAGGGCGAGACGCACGCCATCATGGGCCCCAACGGCTCCGGCAAGTCGACCCTCGCCTACTCCCTCGCGGGCCACCCGAAGTACACGATCACCGGCGGCACCGTCACCCTCGACGGCGAGGACGTCCTGGAGATGTCCGTCGACGAGCGCGCCCGCGCGGGCCTGTTCCTGGCGATGCAGTACCCGGTCGAGGTCCCGGGTGTCTCCGTCTCGAACTTCCTGCGCACCTCCGCCACCGCGATCCGCGGCGAGGCCCCCAAGCTGCGCACCTGGGTGAAGGAGGTCAAGGAGACCATGGAGCGCCTCTCCATGGACCCGTCCTTCGCCGAGCGCAACGTCAACGAGGGCTTCTCCGGCGGTGAGAAGAAGCGCCACGAGATCCTTCAGCTCGAACTGCTCAAGCCGAAGATCGCGATCCTCGACGAGACCGACTCCGGCCTCGACGTCGACGCGCTCCGGGTCGTCTCCGAGGGCGTCAACCGCGTCCGCGAGACCGGCGAGGTCGGCACCCTGCTGATCACGCACTACACGCGCATCCTGCGCTACATCAAGCCCGACCACGTCCACGTCTTCTCCGGCGGGCGCATCGTCGAGTCCGGCGGCGCCGAGCTCGCGGACAAGCTGGAGGACGAGGGCTACGAGGCATACACGAAGGGCGGCGCATCCGCGTGACACAGCTGCCGGGCCTCCTCGACACCGAGGCGATCCGCAAGGACTTCCCCATCCTGGACCGCCAGGTCCACGACGGGCAGAAGCTCGTGTACCTGGACAACGCTGCGACCTCGCAGAAGCCGCGCCAGGTGCTGGACGCCCTGAACGAGTACTACGAGCGCTACAACGCCAACGTCCACCGCGGTGTGCATGTGCTCGCCGAGGAGGCCACGGCGCTGTACGAGGGCGCGCGGGACAAGGTCGCGTCGTTCATCAACGCGCCAAGCCGCGACGAGGTGATCTTCACCAAGAACGCCTCCGAGTCGCTCAACCTCGTCGCGAACATGCTGGGCTGGGCCGACGAGCCCTACCGCGTGGACCACGAGACCGAGATCGTCATCACGGAGATGGAGCACCACTCCAACATCGTGCCGTGGCAGCTGCTGTCGCAGCGCACGGGCGCGAAGCTGAAGTGGTTCGGCCTGACCGACGACGGCCGTCTCGACCTCTCCAACATCGACGAGATCATCACCGAGAAGACGAAGATCGTCTCCTTCGTGCTGGTGTCGAACATCCTCGGCACGGTCAACCCGGTCGAGGCGATAGTCCGCCGCGCCCAGGAGGTCGGTGCGCTGGTCTGCATCGACGCCTCGCAGGCCGCCCCGCACATGCCGCTGGACGTGCAGTCGCTGCAGGCCGACTTCGTGGCCTTCACCGGCCACAAGATGTGCGGCCCGACCGGCATCGGCGTCCTGTGGGGCCGGCAGGAACTGCTGGAGGACCTGCCCCCGTTCCTCGGTGGCGGCGAGATGATCGAGACCGTGTCGATGCACTCGTCGACCTACGCCCCGGCGCCCCACAAGTTCGAGGCGGGCACGCCCCCGATCGCCCAGGCGGTCGGTCTCGGAGCGGCGATCGACTACCTCCAGTCGATCGGCATGGACAAGATCCTGGCCCATGAGCACGCCCTCACCGAGTACGCGGTGAAGCGGCTGAGCGAGGTCCCGGACCTGCGGATCATCGGCCCGACCACGGCCGAGGACCGCGGCGCGGCGATCTCCTTCACGCTCGGCGACATCCACCCGCACGACGTGGGCCAGGTCCTCGACGAGCAGGGCATCGCGGTCCGCGTCGGCCACCACTGCGCGCGGCCCGTCTGCCTCCGCTACGGAATTCCTGCGACCACGCGAGCGTCGTTCTATCTGTACTCCACGCCGGCCGAGATCGACGCACTGGTCGAGGGGCTGGAGCACGTACGGAACTTCTTCGGCTGAAGGGCGTGAGCTGAGACCGTGAAGCTGGACTCGATGTACCAGGAAGTCATCCTGGACCACTACAAGAACCCGCACGGGCGTGGTCTTCGGGATGGCGACGCCGAGGTGCACCACGTGAACCCGACGTGCGGCGACGAGATCACCCTGCGCGTGAAGTACGACGGCACGAAGATCGAGGACGTCTCCTACGAGGGCCAGGGCTGCTCGATCAGCCAGGCCTCGGCCTCCGTCCTGAACGAACTGCTGGTCGGCAAGGACCTGACGGACGCCCAGAAGATCCAGGAGACCTTCCTGGAGCTGATGCAGTCCAAGGGCCGGATCGAACCGGACGACGCGATGGAGGAGGTGCTGGAGGACGCGGTCGCGTTCTCCGGTGTCTCCAAGTACCCGGCCCGGGTCAAGTGCGCCCTCCTCAGCTGGATGGCGTGGAAGGACGCGACGGCCCAGGCCCTGGGCGGAGCCGACGCCGAAAGGAAGACGGCATGAGTGACACCGTGGAGATGAAGCCCGCCTCGGAGGAGGAGCTCCGCGAGGCCCTGATGGACGTCGTCGACCCCGAGCTGGGCATCGACGTCGTCAACCTCGGCCTGATCTACGGCATCCACGTCGACGACGCGAACATCGCGACCGTCGACATGACCCTGACCTCGGCGGCCTGCCCGCTGACGGATGTCATCGAGGACCAGGCCAAGTCCGCCACGGACGGCCTCGTCAGCGAGCTGCGCATCAACTGGGTGTGGATGCCGCCGTGGGGTCCCGACAAGATCACGGACGATGGGCGGGAGCAGCTTCGGGCGCTGGGGTTCAACGTCTGAGCGACCCGGCTGACCCTGTCGAGGCCCCCGGAGACATTCCGGGGGCCTCGATCCGTTCAGCGGCGCAACGCCCGGGCGAAGATACGAAAGGCGCTGAGCCGTTGATTCCCGTGCAGCCCGCGGAGCGCGGCGAGGAAGGCCACGAGCAGGGACAGCACACAGGCAAGCGGGACGAGCAGCATGAGGAGCACCTCGGGCAGGGACACAGCGCGCCTTTCGACGAATTCGGATCTGCGTACCGGGTGATCGAACCTCTGGGGCATGCCGTCCGGCCCTGGCAAGAACCGTCCGCACGACGGTCTCTGCAGGTCACGACAGGCGGACGGGAATTCCGGGCCGGTCCGGATCAGTGCCGGAAGCCCCGGTCGGGATCACGGTCACGGTCATCCCGAAAGGGTCTGAACCAGTCGTCGGGCCGTAGATTTGCCGCACGCACGTACTGGTGCACGTCGTCGTCCGGATCCTCGATGCCGTCCATCCACGGCTCGTAGAGCCAAAGCACGTCGTGGTCCTCGAAGAGCAGGTCCTTGCAGGCAAACCAGTCGTAGTCCTCGGGGTGTTCAGCGAGGCCCTCGGTGAACTCGGCGACGAGCCCGGGGTCGTCGGTCGTCAGGGCTGCTGCGTGCTCCAGCGCGAGATGCAGCGCCATCTCCTCACCTGTGCTGCGCGGTTGAGGAAGCCGCCCCTGCCTGATGTCGTCGGCGAGGTCGTCGAAGGCCCGGATCATCTGCCGACGCCAGGCGAGGTCCTGGTTCCAGGTCTGGGCCGGCAGCAGATCGAAGCAGCCTGCCGTGCAGGAATCCGCGGTGATCGGCTCGTCCTGGAGCTCTTCCAGCGCCTCGGCGGCCATGTCGCTCTCAATTTCCAGAGCCGCCGCAAGAACCCGCAGGGTACGCGGAGTTGGCGCCCATGGCCCTTGCTCCTCCTCGTATTCGCCGGGTTCGTCGTCGGAGAAGTGGGTGTCCCGCGGTTCGGCCCAGGCCAGCACCGGCTGGTTGAAGTAGGCGGCGGACGCGGGGTCACCGAGTCTCGCGGCACGTCGGTAGCACTTGTGAGCCTTTCTGTACTTGCCGCGCTGATGGTAGAGGTTTCCCAGCAATCGCATCGAGAGCACATCGCCCTGCTCGACGGCGCGCTGATACCACTCCTTGGCGCTCTCGGCCGCCGTGTCCCACTCGGCCGGGTGCCGCGCGGCGATGGATTCTGCGATCTGCCGCATACGCTTTTCGCGCGGCTCTTGCGCGGAGCGGATCCGTCCACGCCATGTATGGAGGCTCCCCAACGTGCGCATGGCCACGTAGTCTCCGGCCTCCGCCGCGATGAGATAGAGCTTTTCCGCCTCGTCGTAGCTGCCCCGCGCCAGGTGGATCTGCGCGAGATTGGTGAGGGACTCCTGATGCCCCCGGTCTGCTCCCTCCCGGTAGAGCCGCTCCGCTTCCTCGTACTCCTCGCGCTCGTAGGCTTCCATCCCGAAGCGGAAGAAGGCGTCTGGAACCTCTGCGACAAGCGCGATGTCCCAGAGCTTCTCCGCCTCTTCACGTTCGCCGCGGACATCGTGCAGGTGGGCGAGTTTGGCTGCTGCGTCCGTCATCCCCGCGTCCAGCGCCCGGCGCCACCACTTCTCCGCTTTCTTGTCGCGCCCTTTGCGGGAGTGGCGGACTCCGAGGTTCACCATGCCATGGGCATCGCCTGCCTTCGCCAGACGATGCCACCAGATGGCGGCGCGCGCCTCTTTCTTCTGGTCCAGGAGAATCGAACCGACGTAGTGCATGGAGCCCGTATGGCCTGCCTCTGCAGCCGGCATCAGTGCGCGCAGAGCGAGGTCGTGGCGATCCGCCCGGTAGGACGAGACGCCCACGGTGTAGCGCTCGTGGACCGCCGCGGCGTGTTCCACCGCGGCTTCCCGGACGGCATCGGGCACGGGTGGGGCGTCGGGCTGTTGGGCCAGCGTGTCGACCAGGTACTCGAATGGGCGCCACAGGTCCCGTCCGGCGGGAATCAGCAGCCGAGTGACGCCCAGGGGATCTCGGCATGCCCAGGCCTTGGCCTCGTCGAGCGATTCCGGCATGAGCATCACGCTCTCCTCGTCGGCGAGATAGCCGGAGTGCAGAGCGGCGATGAGTTCGATGGGCACGGCAGCGAGTCCCGCACGGGCCAGGTCCACGGCCGCCGCCACCAAGGCGTGCCCTCGCGGATTTCCGCCCGCGTAGCGGGCGCCGCGCCAGCGATCCCACAGGGTCGGGCCTGCGGAGAGGTACTCGGCGATGCCGTAGCGTTCGTGATGGCGCAGAGCTTCCAGCAGCCGCGGATCGGTCTGTACCTCGGTGCGAGCGAGCTCCGGTTCGCTCCACTTCCGTGGCAGATCGACGACGGTGGCAGCTTTGAGGACCGGGTCGCTGAGATCGATCCGTGTGTAGGCGTCGTCCCCCGAGGCCGCGCCGGTCTGCCGCGGTGCGCGATGGTTGTACTCGGACAGACGCATGGTGGCGAGGAGGACGGTACGACACCCGACCAGCTCACGAAGCACGGCCTGGTCGAGCCGGGCCGGGCCAAGGTAGCGCTCGAGGTCGTCCAGCCACACGAGGCACTGCCGGCCCCGGTGTGCCCGGGCTCGGGCTTGTTCGACGTACCGGTCCAGGGCGCCCTCCTGGCGTGGGGCCAGCAGCTCCAGGTCGGGCAGCACGCGAGACATGGCTTCGAAAGCGGCACGGGTTTTGCCGGCGGTCGAATCTCCTCTGATCAGGACCAACCCACCGGTGAGCGCCGCCGCCTCGAGGGCAGTATCGATCTCCCGGTCGGCGTCCCGCTCGACATACGGGGGCAGCGGACCGTGCTCGGCTGACTTACGGGCCTGGCGCATGCCCAGCAGGATCGGGTCGGCGTTTCGCACACGGGTGCCGCTTGCTGGGCCGGGCGTGGCCGACGACGAGGACGGCGCCGACTGCCCCGCTGCGTTGTCGTAGACGGCCCGCCATCGACGACGATCGAGACGTGCTGCCGAAAGATCGGACAACTCGCCGACGACACTCAACAACGTCTCCAGTGCGGCCCAGTTCTGAGGACGGCTCTGACCGGTCTGCCAACTGCTCAGGGTCGTCCTGGTAAGCCGTATCCGGCGAGACCTGCGGGACGCGTCGTCCAAGCGCTCCAGCGTGAGACGGGAGTCGGTGATGAGGCTCCGCACCGCATCACCGAACTCCGGGTACCTGACTTCCCTTGACACGCGCCCCCCGACGACCTCAGCTCAGACCTTCCACCAACCGGAACGCCGAGTCTGCCAAATACAGCGAGCTGTTCTGGAAGGAATCCAGCTTCAGCTGGAAGTTCTGGTGTCGCAGGAACCGCCCCGGATAGTTCACCGACTCCAGCATCACCGCGCCCGAGTACGCCGACGTCCGGGGGCAGAACGTCGCGTCCTGCTTGAAGAGGGACGAGCCGTCGTTGCGGTCGGCGAGGAGGATGAAGTTGCGGTGGCGCAGGTACTGGCCGTCGTGGGTGGCGAAGGAGTAACAGGAGCCGTCCGTCAGGCCCTTGACCACCTTGAAGGTGGAGTCCTCGCCTGACTCCGAGCCGCGGACCGGGTCGAGCTTCACATAGCCGCCGCTCACATGCCAGTAGCGGTCCGGGTAGTTGACCGAGCGGACGGAGCGCCAGGTGCTCGTCGGCTTCGGGTGGCTCGACGAATTCGGGTGGGGGCTCGGCGACTTCGACGTCTTCGCGGGGGCCGACTCGGAGCCCTGGGGCCCGGGTGCGGACGACTTGGTGGGCTGTGCGGACGACAGGCCGCGCTTGCCGGACGGTGCCGAGGTGCCGGTCGTGGACGGGCTGGCGAAGGAGATCAGGCCGGGTGGCGTCTCGGCGACGGTCGACGAGGGGATCCCGGACGCCTGTGACGGGCGGTCGGAGTCCCTGTCCATCACGGCTATCGCCGTGGCGCACGCGACGATCGTCGACAGTGCCAGTGCGCCGGCCAGCCAGAGTCTTCGGGTTCCCGGGGCTCGGGAGGTGTCAGGGGCCCAGCCGTTCTCCCAGGGCTGGTTCCGGGGTGGCTCGGGGGTGGTTTCTGGCATGCGCAGTTCCTCCAGCGGCGCCCGAGGCGGCGGCCGGGGATGAGGTGAGGGTTAGGTGAGTGAGCGGTGAAACCTTAGTGGAGCGGAGAGATCGCCGGGAGTCGTTTAAGCGAGCGATTTCCATGAAAGTTGAACCTCCTCATCCGGAATGCAGGGCTACGCATCGCTCCGCGCCGATGTGCCGTTGTGTACGGGCGTACGCATCATTGTGTACGCTCGTACACATGGCATTCCTGATGCTCCTCGCGGCCATCGCCGCCGAGGTGGGCGGTACCACCGCCATGAAGTTCAGCCACGGCTTCAGCCGGCTGTGGCCGTCCGTGCTGACGCTCGCCGGATACGGCGTCTCCTTCTGGCTGCTCGCCCAGACCCTCAAGACCATGTCGGTCGGCACGGCCTACGCGATCTGGTCCGGCCTCGGCACCGCTGCGATCGTGGCGATCGGGATGCTCTTCCTCGGCGAGGGGATGACCGTCCCCAAGGCCGTCGGGATCGCGCTGATCATCGTGGGGGTCGTGGTGCTCAACCTCGGAGGCGCGCACTGATGCCCCGGCGCTACGACCCCGACCGACGCCAGCGGATCATCGACGCGGCGATCCGCGTGGTGGGCGAGAAGGGCCTGGCCGGGCTGAGCCACCGCTCGGTGGCCGCCGAGGCGGACGTCCCGCTCGGTTCGACGACGTACCACTTCAAGACCCTCGACGAGCTGATGGTCGCCGCGCTGCGGCAGGCGAACGAGGGCTTCTTCAAGGTGGTCGTCTCGCGCGGCGGCCTGGAGGACGCCGGCGCCGACCTGGCCACCGAACTCGCGGGCCTGATGGGCGAATGGCTCGCCGGCGACCGTACCGGCGTCGAGCTGGAGTGCGAGCTCTATCTGGCCGCCCTGCGCCGGCCCGCCCTGCGCCCGATAGCCGCCGAGTGGGCCGCGGACCTCGCCGACCGCCTCGCCCGCCGCACCGACCCGCTCACGGCGCGGGCGCTGGTCGCGTTGCTCGACGGGATCTGCCTGCAGGTGCTGCTCACCGGGATGCCGTACGACGAGGAGTACGCGCGTGAGGTGCTGGCGCGGGTCATTCCCTGACCCCCCGCTCGAATGCGCACGGGGGAGCGCGGGACTCCCGCGCGGTGCCCACGGAACGTGCCGCCCGGTACCTGAGACGCACCCGCCACGGGTTGGCCTGCGCAGGCCCCGGCCGGTTAGGTTGCCCTCATGACCGACACGACTGCTCCTCGCACCACCGGCGCCGTGGCCGCCGGGCTTGCCACGATCGCCGCCGACGGCACTGTTCTGGACACCTGGTTCCCCGCGCCCGCGCTCGCCGAAGAGCCCGGTCCGGCCGGCACCGAGCGGCTGTCCGCGGAGAAGGCCGTGGAGCTGCTCGGCGAGGGCGCGGCGAAGGCGATCGGTCCGGACGCGCGCCGGGGCGTCGAGGTGGTCGCGGTGCGCACGGTCATCTCCTCGCTCGACGAGAAGCCGATCGACACGCACGACGCCTATCTGCGTCTGCACCTGCTCTCGCACCGCCTGGTCCAGCCGCACGGCCAGAGCCTCGACGGCATCTTCGGCCTCCTCCCGAACGTCGCCTGGACCTCGCTCGGCCCGGTCGCCGTCGACGAGATCGAGAAGGTACGGCTCAACGCGCGCGCCGAGGGCCTGCACCTCCAGGTGACCTCCGTCGACAAGTTCCCGCGCATGACGGACTACGTCGCCCCCAAGGGCGTCCGCATCGCCGACGCCGACCGGGTGCGGCTCGGTGCGCACCTCGCCGCGGGCACCACCGTGATGCACGAGGGCTTCGTCAACTTCAACGCCGGCACGCTGGGCACGTCGATGGTCGAGGGCCGCATCTCCGCGGGTGTCGTGATCGGCGACGGCTCCGACATCGGCGGCGGCGCCTCCACCATGGGCACGCTCTCCGGCGGCGGCAACGTCCGCATCACCATCGGCGAGCGCTGCCTGATCGGCGCCGAGGCGGGCGTCGGCATCGCGCTCGGCGACGAGTGTGTCGTCGAGGCCGGTCTTTACGTCACCGCGGGCACCCGTGTGACCATGCCCGACGGGCAGATCGTCAAGGCCCGCGAACTGTCCGGCGCCTCCAACATCCTCTTCCGCCGCAACTCGGTCACCGGCACCGTCGAGGCCCGCCCGAACAACGCGGTCTGGGGCGGTCTGAACGAGATCCTGCACAGCCACAACTGAGCGGTACGACAGCCCGGGCGCCCTTCCGCCGGCGGGCGGGAGGGCGCTTCGTCATGCCCGCAGATCCGCCGCGAACTCCGCGAGTGCCGTGAAGTCGTCCTCCCGCAGGCCGAGCCGCGGGCTGACGTGGTGCAGGAGCGCGGGGCCCGGATGGTGGGCGCGCACGTACTCCTCGTCCGCCTGGCTCTGCTCGTCGTCCACCCAGGCGAAGGGGCGGCCCTCGGCATACGCCACGATCGCCTCCGTCTTCCAGTGCACCCCGTCGGGCCGCAGCGCGAACAGGCCCGCGCCGAAGTCGACGTACGGCAATTCGGGCAGGCCGATGACCGGGGCGATCCAGCGGTTGGCGGCGTCCATCCAGGTCGTGGCCCAGCAGAGGTCGTAGTCCAGGGCGAGGAGCGCCGGGCCGTGGGACGGGTTCAGCCAGACCCGCAGGGGCCGGCCAGGATGCAGGGCCACCCGGATCGTCGTACACCCCTCGGGGCGTCGTTCCGGCTTTGCGGCCCACGGGTTGAGCGGGCCGTCGACGTCGAGGAACAGCAGGGGGCGGCTCACAGCAACAACGTACGGAAAATTTCTTCGTCCGGCAGGCATAGCGGCGGACGGCGGGACGCGTCACAAGGGACACAGGGGCGCGCACAGACGCAGCCGCCGGGGAAGAGAAGGTGACGATGAATGCCGAAGGGCTGGACAGCTTCCGCGAGTTCGTGGACAGCAGGTCGTCGGCTCTGCTGAAGACGGCCGTGCTGCTCTGCGGGGGAGATCAGCACGCCGGCGAGGACCTGCTGCAGAACGCGCTCGTCAAGGCGGCGGGGAAATGGCAGCGGATCGACGAGCCCGAAGCGTACGTACGCCGGATCCTGTACCGCCAGCAGGTCAGCCGCTGGCGGCTGAAGTGGCGCAGACGGGAGGTCAGCGTCGCCGAACCGCCCGAAGGGGACGGCCAGTCGACGCACTCGGGTGACACGGCCGCCGCGGCCGAACTGCGCGTCGTGATGCGGGAGGCGCTCGCCCGGCTCACCGCCCGTCAGCGCACCGTGCTGGTGCTGCGCTACTTCGAGGACCTGCCGGAGGCCGATGTGGCCCGCCTGCTGGGCTGCTCCGTCGGCACCGTACGGTCCACCACCCACCGCTCCCTCGCCCGGCTGCGCGCCCTGTCGCCGGAGCTCGCCGCCCTCGGCCCGGCGGACGCCGAACAGCTGCCGTCCCGTGACTACTCGCCCGTGGAGGTGCGTCCGTGAACGTCGACGAACTCGTGCGCGACGCCCTGCGTGAGCAGGCCGCCGGACAGCACCCGGCAGCAGCGGGGTTCGCCGACCGTGTCCTGGCCGTCCGCAGGCGCCGCCGTACCCGCAGGATCACGGCCGCCGCCCTGGCCACCGCGGCCGTGGTAGCCGTCGGAGTGGCGGTTCCGCTGCTGGACTCCGGCAAGAAGGACGTACGGCCCTCGGACGTCGTGGAACAGAACAAGACCAGGGCCCATCCCGACCAGTCGCCCCCGCGCGATCTGATCTCGGCCGGGGGGACGACCCTGGCCGCGTACTACATCTCGCAGAGCGTCAAGCAGACCAAGGACACCGCCGTCAACCGGCGGACCTACTACCTGCTGAACCCGAAGACCGGCAGGTACGAGAAGTCCCCCGAGTGGTCCTGGGTCGCCGTCGCGCCGGGCCTGAAGACCGTCGCCGTCCTGGAGCAGGACCTGCCCGCCTCGCGCATCGGCCTGCTCGACCTGGCCTCCGGCGAGGTGAAGCGGTGGATCCAGATCGACCACGGGGCCGGCGGGCTCGCCTTCTCCCGCGACGGCCGGCGGCTCGTCGCGACGACCTACAGCGAGAACCCCGACCTCAAGCCCATCCCCAAGAAGCTGAAGGGGGGCGGCGAAGTGAGCGTGGAGACGGATTCGCACCGCACCGGCTTCTACGTCATCGACGTGGCGTCCGGCAAGACGCGCTGGAGCCGGGTCGACGCGGGCGGCGACAGCGGATTTCCCGACATGGTCAACTCCCGCCAGGACTTCGCCCTCACCGACGACGGCCGGTACGTCTGGGCCGGCAACCCCAGCGGTGAGATCGGCAAGGAGTTCTGGGACCTCACGGGCACGAAGGTCTCCGTGCCGCCGGGCTACAAGTACCTGGAGTGGTACGTCGACGCCGGGATGTCGCCGAACGGCAAGCTGGTCGCCGGGGACTTCGCCGGCGAGGGGTGGAAGACCGCGTCCTGGATCGTCGACGCCTACACCGGCAAGAAGACCAAGGTGCGCGGGCAGCAGCTGCTCGCCTGGGTCGGCAACAACCGGCTCATCGCCTGGGACATCGACAAGGACGTCAAGAACGAGTTCCACAACCGGCTGGTGCTGGTCACCATCGGCAGCGACAAGGAGGTGCCGCTCAGCGGTTTCCGCCAGGGCAACGACGGTGCCGCCGGACGCTGGGAGCCGCTCTTCGCCCAGCCCTGATCAGCCGGCCGTGAGCTCCTCGTAGGCCGCCAGCAGCCCGTCGACCGTCTCGCGGCCGGCGGGCCGCAGCGGGGCACGGACGGTTCCCGCCGGCAGGCCGAGCTCGTTGAGGAGCGCCTTCGTGGTGACGGTGCCGGGCAGACCGGCCGACATCATCAACTCGATGAGCGGTGTGGCACGTTGCTGGAGGCGGGCGGACACGGGGGTGTCGCCCGCCTCGAACGCGTCGATGACCGCGCGGAGTTGCTCAGGAACCACGTTCGCGACCGTGCTGATGTAGCCCGCGCCGCCCACCGCGTACAGCGCGAGGTTGTGCTCGTCGCAGCCCGCGTAGTACGCCAACTCCGTACGGGCCAGCACCTTCTGGGCGGCGAGGAAGTCGTAGGAGCAGTCCTTGACCGCCACGATCCGGGGGTGCTCGGCGAGCCGGATCATCGTGTCGGACTCGATACGGGTGCCGGTGCGGCCCGGGATGTCGTACAGCACGACCGGCAGCCCGGACGCGTCCGCGACCGTCCGGAAGTGCTCCTCCAGCGCGTCCTGCGGGGGCCTGCTGTAGTAGGGACTGACCACCAGCACGCCGTCCGCGCCCGCCTTTTCGGCCTCCCGGGCGAGCTCCACGGTGTGCCGGGTGTCGAAGGTGCCGACGCCCGCCACGACCGACGCCCGGCCGCCCACCGCCTCGCGCACCGCCTCGACCAGTGCCGCCTTCTCGGCGTCCGTGGTGGTCGGCGACTCGCCCGTCGTACCGGAGAGCACCAGACCCTCGCACCCCCGGGAGACCAGGTGGTCGGCGAGCCGCTGCGCCCCGTCGAGATCGAGCGCGCCCTCCTCGGTGAAGGGGGTGATCATCGCGCAGAGGGCACGGCCGAAGGGTGCGGGGGCGTCAGTTGTCATGTTCTCAGTCTCGGCGGGACGACAGTGAAGCTCCACTTAATTCTTCTACCAGATATTGATAAGTATCGCTGTGGTGCGGCCGGTGAGGCGCCATGCCCGTCCAGGCCCTATGTCCATTTCGCCCGCCATGGGTCAGCATGGTCGTGACGGTCATCGGCATCGGCCCATGGAGGCGTCATGAAGCTCGGCAAGGCACTGGCCACCGGAGTCGCGGAGGAACAGCCGCAGACCCACGAGGAAGAGCTCGAACTGCCCGAGGAGACCCAGGACGTCGAGGCGTCCGCGCGCGAAGAGGTTCCGGCGGCCCGATGAGACTGCGGCTTCCGGAGGAACGCCCGACGGAGCCGCCGACCGGATACAAGATCGCCCACCCGGTGCTGTCCCAGGACGGCACCCGGGCCGGGTTCACCGGTGTGTCGCTGGGCGGCGCGCTGCCGTACGGGGTCCTGGCCGACGCGTCCTGTGTCTACGGACTGCGTCACCGGGCACCGCACCGCCGCTGCGACTGCGGCTTCCACTGCGTGCACGACCGCACGGCGGCCGAGGCGCTGCTGTGCACGGCCGAGCACCGGGCGGCCGTCCTGCTGGAGGTCCTGGTCCTCGGCCGCTACCTCCGCTTCGAGCGCGGCTTCCGCTACGCCCGCCAGCGGGTGCGGACCGCCACGGTCGGCCCCTGTGTGTGCGGCGCGGTCGCCACCGCCCTGGCCGACGCGGGCTGGGGCCGGCCCGGCTGGCGCGCGCTGGCCCCCTCCTGCGCGGGCTGCGTCCGCGGCCGTGCCTCCGTCTCGCTCGCCTCCTTCGCGCGGCTGGCCGGGGAGGGGCTGCGGGTGGTGGCGGGCAGCGGCGCCGCACTGCCGGCGGCGGCCGACCTCGCGGTGCCCGAGGGGCTCGGGGTGCCCGAACTCGTCGCCGAGGCAGCCCTGTTGCAGGCCCGCCTCGACTGGTTCCAGACCCAGCTCGGCCGGCTCGGCGAGCGCGGGCCGGGCGGTGGCCGGCAGGGATAGCGGAGGTCGGCGGGGGTACCCGGAGTTTTCCGAACGGAGGAAGCCGAGAGGCACGCGAGAGGAGGCGACCCCGTGACCGGGACCATGCACCCCCAGCCGGTGCGCGACGGGCACCGCTCGGTGGGCGAGCTCGTCGGGCAGGCCACCGAACAGCTATCCCGGCTCGTACGACAGGAAGTGGCCCTCGCCAAGGAGGAATTGTCCGCCAAGGGCCGGCGCGCCGGGCGCGGCGGCGGACTGCTCGGCGCCGCGGGCGCGTTCGCCTACGCCGGCCTGCTCGCCCTGGCCGGCACGGGCGTCGCCGCCCTCTCGCTGGTGCTGTCGGTCTGGGCCGCGGCGCTCATCGTGACCGCCGTGCTGTTCGTGATCGCGGCCGTGCTGGCCGTGACCGGCCGCGCCCAGCTGCGCCGCGCCGCACCGCCGACGCCCGAGGAGACCCTCGTCAGCGTCCGGGCCGATGTCGAAGAGATCAGGGAAAGGGCGCACCGATGACGGACAGGACAGGGCCTTCCGGCGCCAAGGGGCCCGATGAGCTGAGGCGGCAGATCGAGCAGACGCGCAGCCAACTCGGCGAAACAGTGGAGGAGTTGGCGGAGAAGATGGATGTGAAGGGACGCGCCCGGGCCCGGGCGGCCGACCTGAAGGACAAGGCGAGCGCCATGACCGTGCAACTGCGCAGCACGGCCGCGCACGCCGGCCATGCGGTCCAGGACCGGGCTGCGCAGACCGGCCACAAGGTGCACGACAGGGCCACGCACGCCGGCCACCAGGTGCAGGACAGGGCGACGAGGGCCGGTCACCAGGTGCACGACCGAGCCCTGACGGCGGGCCACGCCGCCCAGGACAGGGCCACCCGGACGGGACACACGATCCAGCACAGGGCGGAACACGACGTCCCCTGGCCCGCCGGCCCCGTCGTCAGGGCGGCGGTACGGCATCCGCGGCCCGCGCTGGTCATCGGTGCGGCGCTGGCCTTCGTCGTGGTGGTGGGCTGGAGGTACCCCAAGCGGTGACAGAACGGTCCTGCCACTAGTCCTGACACCGTCCCACCGAAAACCTCAGTCTTCTGGACAAAAAAAGTTTTCGGTGGGACGGTGGACGCATGCTGGATGTGACCGTCATCGAGGACCCCGAGGCCGCCGCCGTCTCCCTGGACCCCGTCAGGGCCAGGCTGCTCGCCGAGCTCGCGGCCGGACCCGCGTCGGCTGCGATGCTGGCCGGCCGGGTCGGCCTGCCGCGGCAGAAGGTGAACTATCACCTCAAGGCGCTGGAGCGGCACGGCCTGGTCGAGCTGGCCGGGGAGCGCCGCAAGGGCAATGTCACCGAGCGGCTGATGCAGGCCACCGCGGCCTCGTACGTCATCTCGCCGCTCGCGCTCGCCGCCGTACAGCCGGACCCGGACCGTTTCCGGGACCAGCTGTCCGCGCGGTGGCTGCTGGCGCTCGGTGCCCGGCTCGTGCGGGACGTCGGCTCGCTCATCACCGGTGCCGCGAAGGCCCGCAAACGGCTGGCCACGTATGCGCTCGACGGTGAGGTGCGCTTCGCCTCGGCCGCCGAACGGGCCGCGTTCGTCCAGGAGTTGACGGCGGGCGTCACCGCGTTGATCCGCAAGTACGACGCGCCCGACGCCGAGGACGGGCGCGACCACCGGATCGTCGTGGCCGTCCATCCCAGCCTCAAGGCAACCGAGCAGGACTAGGCAGGAGCCCACCATGTCAAAGGAATTCGAGATCGCGCGCGAGTTCGAGGTCGACGCCACTCCGGAGGAGGTGTGGGAGGCGATCACCACCGGCACCGGGGGATACCTGTGGCCGATGGAGCCGCCCGAGCCGCGCGTCGGCGGCAAGGGGCCCTTCGGGTCCGAGGTCACTGCCTGGGACCCACCGCACCGCTACACCAACCGCGTCGGGGACGTCGAGGGCATCGCCGAGCAGACCCTCAACCAGCTCGACTACACGATCGAGCCCCGCGACGAGGGGCGCCGGGCCTGGGTGCGGTATGTGCACAGTGGCATCTTCGTCGACGACTGGGACAACCAGTACGACGGCGCCGCCAAGCACACCGACTTCTATCTGCACACCCTGCGCGAGTACCTGGTCCACTTCGCGCCCCGGCCGGCCGCCTTTGCCACCTTCGACGGGCCCGAGGCCTCGAAGGCCGCCGACGCCCTCGCCGTCGTGGGGCGGGCGCTCGGTGTCGGCGAGGACGTGGCCGCCGGCACCCGGGTGACGGTCCGCGGGCCCGAGGAGTTCGACGCCGTGGTCGACTTCCGCAACCCGTACTTCATCGGATTGCGCACGGACCGCGGTCTCACCCGCTTCTTCGGGCGCAACCACTGGGGTCACCGGGTCGGCATCTCCCTGCACGACTTCACCCCGGGGGCCGACATCAAGGAGTCCGAGGCCGCCTGGCAGGACTGGCTGAACGGCGTGTTCAGCCAGTCCTGAGCGGCGCCGGTCCCGTTACGGGCGGAAGCGCAGCACCTGCGGGTCGTGGTCGCTGATCTGGTCGTTGAACTCCGAGTTGACGTGCACGCTGTCGTACTCGAAGCCGCAGGACTTCCGGATCGACGGGCTGATCAGGATCTGGTCGAGGACCTGCTGGTTGCCCTGGTAGTCGTAGGTGTAACGCTCGCTCTTCGGCAGCGACTTGATCGCCGACCAGAGTTCGCCGTCACCCTCCAGGATCTTGGCGGTGTCGGAGAACTCGAAGTCGTTCATGTCGCCGAGCGCGATGACGTCCGCGTTCTTCTGGACGTCCAGGATGCTCTTGACGAACGCGTTGACCAGCGTCGCCTGCGCGTGGCGCTGGGTCTCCGAGCTGCGCGTCGGGGGCTGGTACTGCGAGGTCAGCCCCTGGTCGCCGCCCTTGGAGTTCAGATGGTTGGCGATCACGAAGACCGTGCGGCCGCGGAAGACGAACTCGCCGGCCAGCGGCTTGCGGCTGGACTTCCAGGCGTCGTTCGCCGGGTCGATACGGCCGGGGGAGGCCGTCAGCTGCGCCTTGCCGTGCACCTTGGTGACGCCCACCGCGGTGGTGGAGTCGCCGCCCGCACGGTCGACGAAGGACACCCGGTCCGGGTTGAACAGGAACACCTGGCGGATGTTGCCGCCGGGCTCGCCGCCGTCCTGGTCGTTGACCGGGTTGATCGAGCGCCAGTCGTACTGGGGGCCGCCGGCCGCGACGATCGCGTCGATCAGCTTGTTCACCGTCACGTCGGCGGCGACCGTGCCGTCGTCCGTCGCACCGTTGTTGTCCTGGATCTCCTCCAGGGACACGATGTCGGGCGACTGCAGGTTGTTCACGATCGCGGCGGCGTGCGCGTCGAAGGTCTTGTCGGACGGGTCGAGGTTCTCGACGTTGTACGTCGCGACCGCCAGCTCGCCGCGCGACTGCTTCTGCGTCGTCTCGCGCTGCAGACCGCCGCTCTTCAGCGTGCCCAACTGGCTCGCGACCAGGGTGTAGCCGCCGAACTGGTTGAAGTCCAGCGGTCCTGTCGTGGTGCCGGTCAGCGTGTCGCCGACGTTCGCCTTCGGGAAGTCGGCCGTCGCGCCCAGCGACTGGATCTGCAGGCGTCCGGTGTTCTGCGACTCGTAGGAGCCGTACAGCGTGCCGCCGCTGGGGGTCCGGTGCTCGTGCGGCTTCACCGTGACCCACAGCTCGGAGTACGGGTCGGTGGCCGTGACCACGCGCGCGTCGGCGACCTGGACGTTCATGCCCTCCAGGGACTCGTAGTAGTCCAGGGCGTACGTCGACGGCTGCAGAGGCAGGCCGTTGATCGAGCCGTTCGCGGCGGTGTCGCCCGCCGGGGTGTAGAGCGCGGGCACCGACTTCGCGTCGATCACCGTCGGGGCCGGCACCGTGTTGCCGGTGGAGACGGTGGTGATCGTCGGCTTGGTGATCTCGGTGACCGACTGGTTGCCGGACGAGGCGCCGCCCGGGACGTACTCGGAGACCGTGCCGGTGACCGTGACGGAGTCACCGACGGCGGCCTTCGGGGTGGAGCTGGTGAAGACGAATATGCCCTCACTGGTGGCCGGGTTGTCGTCCGGGTTCGGATCCTGGATCCAGAAGCCTCTGGAGGAGCCGTAGGTGCGCACGCCGGTGACAATTCCGGCCACGTCGGTGACCTTCTGGCCGGCGTACGGAGAAATGCGCGTAGTGCCCTGGATGTCATGGATGCGCACGGTGTCGGCATGCGCGGGAGAAGTCAGGGCTACGGCGGACGCCGCGGAACAGACGGCGGCGACGGTGAGCGCGGCGAGACGCGCGGAAGACTTGCTCGGCAACGGGATCCCTCCGGGGACGTGCGTGGGCGCCGGGACGAGGGTGGTGCGTGGGACGGTCCAAGGCCGCGACCGGTGGGGCGGTGGCGACGCGCGTAGAAAATACAGTGAACATATGTCCGCTTCATTTCTACGCGCGTCAATCTCCTGTGTACTCACGCCAGTTGTCAAGGTTTCGGCCATGTACGGGCGGGGTCCGGGAGATGAACCGGGCGGCATGGGTGGAAATCCGTCTAGGCTGAGCGTTTGAGTGGTACGACACGCCCGAGGAGATCCAGCCGATGTCAGACAGCTCCCCCCTGCCGCCGGTGCGGCTGCACCCCGAAGCGGAGCTGGCGCGGGCCGCGTTGGCCACACCGCTGCTCTCCCGGGCCGCGCGCCTGGCCCGCTGGGCCGGTCCGGACACCCGGATCGACGCCGGGGGCGGGCTCGTCGAGGAGCAGCTGCCGGCCGCCGCCGAGCTGCTCGGGCTGAGCGGGGACGACGCGGCGGCCTTCGCGAGCGAGGCCTGGCGGGTCGCCGTGGACACCGGGCTCGTCGAGATCGTCGACCCCGAGGACCCCGAGGGCGAGGGCACCGTCACCGCCGGGCAGGACCTGGCGCTGCTGACCCAGGGCTCACCGCACGAGGTGCTGACCGTGTGGCAGGAGGCACTGGAGACGGTGCTCGCCGATGCCGGCGTCCCCGACCTGGACGACCTGGAAGGCGCCCTCGACGAGTCCGGCGAGATCGACTTCTCCCGGCTGGAGTGGGACCCGGAGGCGGAGGCCGAGTTCCTCGACGGCGTCCTCGGCAACCTGTACCTGCTCACCGTCAGCGAGGACGGCCCCGGCGACGGACCCGTCCCGCTCCCGGCCCTCGCCGCGTCGATGATCGTCCCCAGCGACATGGGGGAGCCCACCAACGACGTCCTGGAGCAGGTCTCCGACGCGATGATGCGGCTCGACGACCAGTTCCGGATGCTGGAGCCGGTGGGACTCGTCGAGTACCAGCCGGTGGACGAGGCGCTGATGGCGGAGCCCGACGACGCTGCCGCGGACCCCGCCGCCCGGGGCGACGACACCGACGTCTCGCGCTACGGCATGGTGCGGCTGACCCCGCTCGGCCTGTACGGGCTGCGGGCACGGCTGCTGGAGGCCGGGCTCACCGCGCCCGCGGTCGGCGACCTCGTGGACAAGGGCGCCGACGCGCTGCTCGACGGCACGGCCACCTTCCCCCAGGCCGCCGCGCAGGCCGAGACCGAACAGTGGCTGGCCCGCCGCGAACCCCTCCCCGCCGCACGGGAGTTGCTGGCGGCTGCCCGCGGCGCGGACGCGGGCGCGCCCCTGCGCCGGCTGCGCTGCCAGCAGGCGCTGTCCCTCGTCGGCGCCGAGGCCGAACCCGCACTGCGCGAAGTCCTCGACGACCCGGAGCTGGGCGGACTCGCCCGGGTCTGGCTGACCGAGCACGGCGCCTCGGACGTGCCGGCCCCGTCCGAGGCGATGATCTTCTGGCTCACCATCGACACCGTCGCCGCCCAGCTGGCCGCCGAGGGCAACTCCGAGGAACTACGGGCACTGGTACAGGGCCTGGCCGCCCAGCACGGCGGCTTCTTCGCGGCGGCCTGGCGGGTCGACCACCCCGCCACGGCGGACGTACTGGAGGCCATGGGGCGCCTGCACCCGGACAAGCGGATCGCCAAGGAAGCACGGAAGGCGGCCTTCAAGGCGCGGTCGCAGCACGGGGGTTGAGCCAGGCCCTCCACGGACCGTGTCGCTGTGCGGCTCCGCCGCGGGACGCGGTCGGCCGCCGACCGGTCCGAGGAGAGGAAAAGGGTCGTTCTGTCCTCCCTGTGGTCATTCATCCGACCCATTACCCGGGCACAAGGTCTTTTTGAGTTCCGTGGTCCGCACTGGACGGATTCATGGAAGTGGGCCCGTGGGTGTCGTCCGGCGTTCAACTCCCGTTCAGGCACGGGCGAAACGGTGGCGCCGACCCGAGGTCCGCCACCCTCCACGGCACGCCCACCGTCACAGGAGACACCATGTCGCTCACCCGTAGGGACTTCGCCAGAAAATCCGCGATCACCGGTGCCGGTGTCGCGCTGGCGGGCAGCGTCGGCGCCCTGGCCACCGCCCCGAACGCCCTGGCGTCCACGGACACCGACGAGGCGGGCGAGGAGTCGGCCGACGCCCACCGCGGCGTCGGCTACGGACCGCTGGTCCCCGACCCGGACGGCATCCTCGCCCTCCCCGCCGGCTTCAAGTACCGCATCATCACCTACAGCGGCCGGACCAAGCTGGAGTCCGGTGAGTTCACCCCCTCCAACCACGACGGCACCTCCACCTTCGCCGGCCCCCGCGGCGCCACCCTCCTCGTCAACAACCACGAGCTGAAGGGCCCGCGCGCCAACTGGCCGCACCCCGTCCCGCTCACCGAGGGCCTCGTCTACGACCCCGCCGCATCCGGCGGCTGCACGGTCGTCGAGGTGCGCCGCGACCACGTCGCCGAGTGGGTCGGCATCGCCGGCACCTCCACCAACTGCGCGGGCGGCAACACCCCTTGGGGCACCTGGCTCACCTGCGAGGAGACCGAGGACAAGGCCGGCCAGAACGGCATGACCAAGGACCACGGCTACGTCTTCGAGGTCGACCCCTCCGACCGCCGCGCCAACCGCGACCCGAAGCCCATCAAGGCGCTGGGGCGCTACGCCCACGAAGCGGTCGTCGTCGACCCGAAGCGCGGCCACCTCTACCTCACCGAGGACGCGGCGAACCCCAACGGCCTCCTCTACCGCTGGACCCCGCCGGAGGGCTTCTGCCACGGCCGCGGCAAGCTGGGCACCCTCGCCGACGACGCCGGTGTCCTCCAGGCCTTCAAGTGCTTCGACTCCGGCGGCAAGTTCGTCGACGACCTCTCCCGCGCCACGAAGATCGGCACCGTGTACGGCGTCGACTGGGTGGACGTCCCCGACCGCGACGCGCGGACGACCTCCGTCCGCAAGCAGTTCACCGCCGGCCAGGTCACCCGCGCCCGCAAGCTGGAGGGCATGTGGTGGGGCGACGGCGGCACCTACATCGTCTCCTCCTACGCCCGTGCCGAGAGCCCCGTGCAGCACGACGGCGCCGTCTGGTTCTACGACCCCAAGCGCCGCACCCTGACCCTCAAGGTGCTGCTCGGCGTCAACCCCGACCCGTCCGCCGAGGGCAACTTCGACGGCCCGGACAACATCACCGTCTCCCCGTACGGCGGACTCGTCATCGCCGAGGACGGCGAGGGCCTGCAGCACCTGTTCGGCGCGACCGACAGCGGTCGCACGTATCCGATCGCCCGCAACGAACTCAACATCGGCACCGAAGAGGAGCCCGAGTACAGCGAGTTCACCGGCGTCACCTTCTCACCCGACGGCAGCACGCTCTTCGCCAACATTCAGGAGCCGGGGATCATGCTGGCGATCACCGGCCCCTGGAAGCGCCAGAAGCGCGGCTGATTAATTCGCTCGCTCCTCCCGCGGCACGCCTCTTACAGTGATGAACGTCCAGGTGCGAAGGCAGGACCTACTTCCACTGATAATGGGGCGGCCGCGGGTTCGAGTCCCGCCACCGGTACAACGCGCCGGTGTAGCTCAGGGGTTAGAGCACCTACGTCGGTTCCGCCGACCTTGAACTCTGGACACCACAACTTCATTGCACCTCCCGGTGCGCAGGCTGCGGCTACTTCGTTTGGGTCGAATACAAGGCCGCCGCCGACTTGATCTCGGGAGGCGCAGTTCATGGTGTGTGTCCGGGGGCAGAGGTCATCTCAATTCCGTGCGCATTCCTTTTGCTGCGCCTCCCTCCGAAACGGAAACGAATTCGGGGGAATTCACCATGGCACGATTCAACACCAAGGCGGCGCGGGCGCAGCCCACTTCGCGCGTCACTTCGACGGGCCGCGTGCTCCGTTCGTACGAGGGCGGCCGCGGCCGTGAGCGGGACGCGCGCTCCGAGCTTTTTCTGCTCGCGATCGCCAACTTCGTGTCGCAGCGGACCTTCTACGAGTCCGGTGCCGACCGCGACGACCGCTTCGCGCGCCTCGTCCGGCGCCTCGCCGTGGAGGACCCGACCTGGACCGCCGGTCTGCTCGGCTGGCTGCGCGGCGAGGGCAACATCCGTAGCGCCGCGCTCGTCGGAGCCGCCGAGTACGTGAAGGCACGCCTCGACGCGGGCGCCACCGACGGCCCCTCGAACCGCCAGGTCATCGCCTCCGTACTGCAGCGCCCCGACGAGCCCGGCGAACTGCTCGCGTACTGGACCGCGACGTACGGCCGCAGCGTCCCCAAGCCCGTCAAGCGCGGGATCGCCGACGCCGTGCGCCGCCTCTACAGCGGCAAGTCGCTGCTGAAGTACGACACCGCCTCCAAGGGCTACCGCTTCGGCGACATCCTCAACCTGGTGCACGCCGCACCCGACCCGGACAAGCCGTGGCAGGGGGAGCTGTTCCAGTACGCCCTCGACCGCCGGCACAACCCCGACACCGCGGTGCCGCCGACGTCGAACCGCGTGCTGACCGCGCACCGCGACCTGATGGCGGTGCCGGTGGCCGAGCGGCGCGCGGTGGTGACCTCGCGCCGCGGAGCGGAGCGGCTCGCGGCGGCCGGGATGACCTGGGAGGCGCTGGCCGGGTGGCTGCAGGGTCCGATGGACAAGGCGGCCTGGGAGGCCGTGATCCCGTCCATGGGCGTCATGGCGCTCGTGAGGAACCTGCGGAACTTCGACCAGGCCGGCGTGTCCGACAAGGTCGCGGCCCAGGTGGCGGCGCGCATCAGCGACCCGGCGGAGGTCGCGCGCTCGCGGCAGTTCCCCTTCCGGTACCTCGCCGCGTACCAGCACGCGCCCTCGCTGCGCTGGTCGTACCCGCTGGAGCAGGCGCTCGGCCACTCGCTGGCCAATGTGCCCGCACTGCCGGGCCGGACGCTGGTGCTCGTCGACCGCTCCGGCTCGATGTGGGCGCCGCTGTCGGACCGCTCGGAGCTCAACCGGGCCGACGCGGCGGCGATCTTCGGCACGGCGCTCGCGCTGCGGGCGCAGGACGCCGACCTCGTCGAGTTCGGCACCACCAGCCGGCGGCTGTCGTTCGACGAGGGCGAGTCGGTGCTGAAGATCCTCGGCCGCTTCGGCGACCTGGGCGGCACCGACACCACCTCGGCGATCCGCGCGCACTACCGGGGCCAGGACCGGGTGCTGATCGTCACCGACGAGCAGTACACGTACAGCCGCCACGGCGACCCGACCGAGCAGGTCCCGGCGAACGTACCGGTCTACACCTGGAACCTCGCCGGGTACCGGGTGGGCCACGGCCCGTCGGGGAAGGGCAACAGGCACACCTTCGGGGGCCTGTCGGACGCGGCTTTCCGGATGGTGCCTCTGCTCGAGTCCGCTCGGGACGCCGACTGGCCCTGGGCGGCCTGAGCCGCACGGTCGTGGCCCGCACCTCTACGGGGTGCGGGCCACACCCTTGTCCGCACCCAAGACTGACATCTAACATTTCAGTTCGTGGAGGCCATACGACCCGTCGAGCGCACCCTCCTCAGGGACCGCGCCTACGCATCCATCCGCGACGCCATCGTGGCCGGGGAGCTCGAACCCGGTGCCGTGGTGCGGGACGCCGAGCTCGCCGAGCGGCTCGGGCTGTCCCGGGCGCCGGTACGGCAGGCCTTCTCCCGGCTGGTGGACGAGGGGCTGCTGGAGAGCAAGCCGCAGAGCTACACGCGGGTCACCCCGGTCGTCACGGCCGAGGTGCGGGACGCCGCCGCCGTGGTCGGCGCCATGCACGAGCTGGCCACGCGGATGGCCGTGCCCCGGCTGTTCGCCGCGGACGTCCAGGCGATGCGCGCGGCCAACGAGCGGTTCGCCGCGGCCGTCGGCTCGGGGGACGTCGACGGTGCCCTGCGCGCCGACGACGAGCTCCACGACGTGCTGGTCCGCGTCGCCGGCAACCAGGCGGCCGCCGCCACCATCGCCCGCTACACCCCCCTCATCCGCCGGCTGGAGCACCGCCGCTTCGGCGAGAGCACCTGCCGTTCGGCCGGCCTGCACGAGCAGCTGATCGACGCCTGCGCGGAGGGCGGTGTGGACGAGGCGGTCCGCGTCACCGCGGAGATCTGGCGCACCCTCGCCGACGACCTCGCCGACGGCGACTGATCCCCACCCCGGGAGGACCCATGTCCCTTTCCTCGTACGAGCGTTACCCGCTGCTCTTCGGCCCTTCGCCGGTGCACCCCCTGGAGCGCCTGACCGCCCACCTCGGCGGCGCCTCCCTCTGGGCCAAGCGCGAGGACTGCAACTCCGGTGTCGCCTACGGCGGCAACAAGACCCGCAAGCTGGAGTACCTGGTCGCCGACGCGCTCGCCAAGGGCTGCGACACACTCGTGTCCATCGGTGGCGTCCAGTCCAACCACACCCGCCAGGTCGCCGCCTGCGCCGCCCGCGCCGGGCTCAAGTGCGTGCTGGTGCAGGAGAGCTGGGTGGAATGGCCGGACTCCGTCTACGACAAGGTCGGCAACATCCTGATCAGCCGGCTCGCGGGGGCGGACGTACGGCTGGTGCGGGCCGGCTTCGGTATCGGGTTCAAGGACAGCTGGGAGCAGGCACTCAGGGAGGTCGAGGAGTCGGGCGGCAAGCCGTACGCCATTCCGGCCGGGGCCTCCGACCACCCGCTCGGCGGCCTCGGCTTCGCCGGTTGGGCGTACGAAGTCGCCGAGCAGGAGCGGGAGTTGGGGGTCTTCTTCGACACGGTGGTGGTGTGTTCCGTCACCGGGTCGACCCAGGCCGGCATGGTCGCCGGCTTCGCGGCGCTGGAGGAGGCGGGCGGACGGCCCCGACGCGTACTCGGCATCGACGCCTCGGCCAAGCCCGCCGCCACCCGGGAGCAGATCGCCCGTATCGCCCGGAACACCGGCCAACTCATCGGCGTCAAGCGGGAGTTGACCGTGGCGGACGTCGAGCTGGACGAGCGCTACCACGCGGGGATCTACGGCATCCCCGACGAGACCACCCTGGCCGCGATGCGCCTCGCGGCCCGCACCGAGGGGATGGTCACCGACCCCGTGTACGAGGGGAAGTCGATGGCCGGGATGGTGGACCTGGTCGAGCGCGGGGAGATCGGCCGGGAGTCGACGGTGCTGTATGCCCATCTGGGCGGGCAGCCTGCTCTCAACGCGTACAGCGCGCTGTTCTAGGCGGCTTCAGGCCGGGTGGCTCCCCGCTTCTGTCCGCTGATCACGAACGCCGACACCAGCAGGGCGGCGAGCGCGATCAGCGCGCCGACGCCGAACGCGCGCGCCGACCCCTCGGTGAGGATCTCGGCCGGGGTGCCCGAGGCATGCCGGGTCGCCGTGCCGAACACTGTGACCAGGACGGACAGTCCGAGGGTGCCGCCCAGCCACTGCAGGGTCTGCAGGAGCCCGGAGGCGGCGCCCGCCTCGCGAGGTTCGATACGGGCGAGGATCGTCGCGTTGAGCGGCATGAAGCTCAGGCCGACACCGACGCCCATCAGCAGCAGCGGGCCGAGCAGACCGGACGGGTAGCCTTCGCCGGGTTCGAGCCGCCACAGCCAGGCGGCCGCGGCCACGAGCAGGCCCATGCCGGTGAGCAGGACCGGCTTGACGCCGAACCGGGCCAGCAGCCGCGGCACGAAGCGGACGGTGGTGAACATCGCCAGGGTCATCGGCAGGAAGGCGAATCCGGCGCGCAACGGGCTGTATTCCAGGACCTGTTGACTGATCAGGGTGAGGAAGTAGAACGCGCCGAACATGCCGGCCGGCAGCAACAGCACGCCCGCGTAGCCGCCCGCGCGGTTGCGGTCCGAGAAGAGCCGCAGCGGCATGATCGGCTGGAGGGCGCGAGACTCGACGATCGTGAAGGCGGCGAGCAGGGCGGCCGCCGTACTGAAGCCGAGCAGCGCCTGGGTGTCGCTCCAGCCCGCCTCGGAGACCCGGATGAAGGCGTACACGAGTGAGGTCATGCCCGCGGTGCCGGTCAGTGCGCCGGCCGCGTCGAACCGGCCTGCGTGGCGCGGGGTCTCGCTGACGAAGCGGGGCAGGGCGAGGGCCACTGAGAGCCCTATCGGGACGTTGATCAGCAGAGCCCAGCGCCAGGACGCCCAGGAGGTGAGCATGCCGCCCAGGACCAGGCCGATGGAGGCGCCGATGCCCGCCATGGAGGAGTAGATGCCGAGGGCGTGGTGCCGGCGCGGGCCCTCCGGGAAGTTGGTGGTGATCAGGGCGAGGGTGCTCGGGGCGATGAGCGCGGCCCCCGCGCCCTGCAGTGCGCGGGCCGCGAGCAGCCAGGCGCTGTCGGTGGCGAGCCCGCCGAGCAGGGAGGAACCGGCGAAGAGCAGGACGCCGGTGGCGAGCGTGCGGCGGCGGCCGACGATGTCCCCGACGCGGCCGCCGAGCAGCAGCAGGCCGCCGAAGGCGAGCGTGTAGGCGTTGAGGACCCAGGACAGGCCGGTGCGGCTGTAGTCGAGGTCCTGCTGGATGTCGGGCAGGGCGACGTTGACGACGGTGGAGTCGACGCCGACCATCAGGTAGACGGTGACGATGACGAAGAGGACGGTGCGGAGCCTGGCGGGGTGCCGTGGTGCGGTGAGCGGTGCTTCGGTGGTGCTGGACGGGCCGGCCATGGAGTTCTCCCGTTCGATGTCCCCCGGGTGGGATGTGCGCGGGCAGCACTGAGCAACGGAACGTGGGCAGGCAGGGGTGGCCCGCAGAGATAACCGGGGACTGTCTCCGTTTAACTCTCGCTAAAATACGGAGAGAGTCCCCGGTTCGCAAGGAGTATCTGAATGGCGCAGGTCAAGCCCATGCGAGCGGACGCGCGTCGCAACTACGAACGGCTGCTGAAGGTCGCGGCGGAAGCCTTCGCCGAGCATGGGGAGAACGCGTCGCTCGACGACATCGCCAAGCGGGCGGGGGTCGGGTCGGGCACGCTGTACCGGCATTTCCCGACGCGTCAGGCGCTGCTCGAGGCGGTGTACGTCGATGCCATCGAGGCGATCGCGGCACGCGCCGACGACTTCGCGCGGGAACTGCCGCCGGGTGAGGCGCTGGTGGAGTGGCTGAACGAACTCAGCGCCGGGATGATCCAGGTCAGGGGGCTCAAGACCCTGCTCGGCTCGGCCGTCACGGACGGCAGCAATGCCGTGGTCACGGCCTGCGGCAACTCGGTGAAGGGGGCGGCGGAACGGCTGGTCGGGGCGGCGAAGCGGGAGGGGGCTCTGCGCCAGGACGTCGAGCCGATCGAGATCCTGCGGTTGGCGCACGGTGTGGCCACGGCGTCCGAGCTGGCGAACGGCGAGGGCACACACATCCGCCGCTACCTGTCACTGCTGACGGAGGGTCTGCGTCCCGCAACCGAGGCGTGAAGGCCGGGCGCCCCCTGGCCGGGGGCGCCCATGGTCGTCGTACGGCGAACTACAGCGCCTGTGCGGCCGGCTTCACCATGTTCCGTACCGTGCGGGCCTTCACGAACTCGCCCATCGCTGTCATCTCCCACTCGCCGGAGAACTGGCGGATCAGTTTCGCCATCATCACGCCCGTCTGGGGTTCGGCGTTGGTGAGGTCGAAGCGGACGAGTTCCTCGTCGGTGGTCGCGTCCAGGAGGCGGCAGTAGGCCTTGGCGACCTCGGTGAACTTCTGGCCGGAGAAGGAGTTGACCGTGAAGACCAGGCCGGTGGCCTCCTGCGGGATGCGGCCGAGGTCGACCACGATGACCTCGTCGTCGCCTCCGCCCTCACCCGTGAGGTTGTCGCCGGAGTGCTTGATCGCGCCGTTCAGGATGGACAGCTTGCCGAAGTAGCAGCTGTCGATGTGGTTGCGCTGCGGGCCGTACGCGATGACCGACGCGTCCAGGTCGATGTCCTTGCCGCCGTAGGCGGGCTCCCAGCCGAGGCCCATCTTGACCTGGGAGAGCAGCGGGCGGCCGCCCTTGACGAGGGACACCGTCTGGTTCTTCTGGAGGCTGACCCGGCCCTTGTCGAGGTTGATCTTTCCGGTGCCCGGGGCGGGCGGGCCCGCCGCGGGGGCGGGCGTGGCCGGGGGAGGCGGCGGGGTGGTGGACAGGGGAGGGGCCGGCGGGGTCACCGGGGGCTGCATCGTGGGCGTCGGCGGGGCGACCGGCTGGGGCGGGGCGGCCGCGGCCGGTTCCTCGACCGTGACGCCGAAGTCGGTGGCGATGCCCGCCAGGCCGTTGGCGTAGCCCTGACCGACCGCGCGGGCCTTCCACTGGCCGCCCCGCAGATAGATCTCCACGACCACCAGTGCCGTCTCGGTGCCGAGCTGCGGGGGTGTGAACGTGGCCAGGACGGTGTTGTCGTCCGCGTTGCGGATCGTGGCTGTCGGTTCGATGCCCTGGAAGGTCTGGCCCTGGGCGTCCGGGCTCGCGGTGACCACGATCTTCTCGATGCCCGGCGGGACGGCGGCGGTGTCCACGGTGATCGCGTCGGGAGCCGTGCCCCCGCCCGACCGGTAGGTCACGCCCGGGCCGACCGGCTGGTTGTAGAAGATGAAGTCGTCGTCGGAGCGCACCTTGCCGTCGCCGGTGAGCAGCAGGCCCGATACGTCGAGCCGCACCGGGGCGGCGACGTCCACCGTCACGCGGGCGGTGGAGAGAGGGATGTTCGAGCCGGGGGTCATAGCTGTCATGCCGGGTGAACGAGCGGGGGCGCTTTACCGTTCCCTTACCCTGCGCGCAATCGGCCACCTTTTTTGATCTCGCCCCCGCCGCCCCTTCCCTCCCCCAGAGGGGGGGACCCCCACCGTCCCCTGGGGGCAGCCGCCCCCGGACCCCCGCTTTCGGCCTGAACGGCCTCGTCCTCAAACGCCGGACGGGCTGAAAGATCAAGCCCGCCCGGCAAAATCCAGCCCCTCCGGCGTTTGAGGAGCGGGG